>JBPCNA010000063.1:0-9554 GCA_051001735.1 Solirubrobacteraceae bacterium | reverse complement strand
TCAACTCCACAGCCTCACGACGAAACTCCGGCGGGAACGGCGGTCTTGTCTTCGGCACTCGATCCTCCCTTTGCCAAGGCTTGCGACCCCAGCGGTCAAGTGTCCTCCAAACCGGGGGAAGACCAGGTGGATGTGCGTCGTCCAGCACTTCGCGCGGCTGCGGTAGCGCTCGCGCGACTCGTGGAAGGCGGCGACGTCGGGGCGCTCGCCAAAGCCGCGCACCGCCGCCAGCAGCTCGGCGATGTGCTCGTCGGTGATCGCCGCCGGGGCGGGACCGATGTGCAGCAGGATCCTGGCGAGCGTCCAGCGCAGGCTCTGCTCGGCGCTGCAACGCGCAAACCCGAGCCGCACGGCATCGTCGATGACGCCCTGCAGGCCAAGGTCAAGCCCGAGGTGGGACGCGAGCTCGCACGTATAGAGGGTCCCGCTGGCCAGCATCCACGGGTAGTCAAACCGGGCGTGGCCGCGCAGCCCGAGGAACAGCAGGTAGCCGCGGGCGTCCAAGGAGGCGCGGTCAGAGCTCGCGTCGCGCTGCTCGCTGGCGAGACGCCCAGCCCGTCGCGCCAGCGGCTGATCGAACCAACCGCCGAGATCTGGGTACGCCGCGACGAATCGCCGGCGCGCCGCCAGCCGCTGTCGGCGGTACGCGTCGTTGAGCGTGAGCGTCGCGAGGAACGCCGCGTACTCCGCCTCGGCGCAATGGACGCCGCCAACCCTCGCCTCGGAGCGCGTCGACGCGAGCCGGACCGGCGCGCGAACGGCCGCAGCGTTCACGGGCCTTGCTCTCCACGGGCGCCGGCGTCACCAGACCGGTCACCGAGTGCCCGCCGGTAGTCGGCGAGAACCTCCGGATCAGAGACGCGGGTGTACGTCCTGGTGGCCTCCGGTGAGGCGTGGCCAAGGCGTTTTTGCAGGGTCAGCTCGCGCATCCCGCCCTCCCACATCCGGGTCGCATGGGTGTGGCGCAGAGCGTGCGCGGTGACCCACGGCGCACGGATCCCCGCGCGCTCGCAAGCCCGCGCGAACAGCCTGGCCAACGCGTCATACCCCAGCGGCTCAAGGCGGCGCGCGCCGCGACCACCGACCAGAAAGAGATACGGCGACTCGGCGTCCGCTGGCCGCTCGGTCATCACGTAGTCGCTGACCGCGGCGAGTGTCGCCGGTTCGTGGAGATCCACGACGCGCTCGCGCCGCGACTTGGAACGCACGCCCTTGGGATGATCGTCGCGGCAGCGCACTACAACGCGCCGGCGGCCGTACGCAACGTCCTCCAGGCAAATCCCGAGCGCCTCACCCGGGCGCAACCCCCCATCAAGCATCAGCAGGAGCAGCGCATGATCGCGTCGTGCAGCGCAACGCGCCGAACAGCGCCGACACCTGCGCGTCATCGAGCGGCCTGGGGATCGCCTGAACGGTCTTCACGCGCACCGTTCGCCGCACCGGGCGCTGGCGACTAGCGCCGTCCATGAACGGTCGGTGGCGATCCGACACGCGCTCGCTCGCGCGGTCCGGACGCTGCTCGATCGGGTTCTCCCGCTCAAGGCGCCCAGACAACACGGCGTACTCATAGAACGACGAGACGGCCGCGAGCACCCGGTTGACCGTCGCGGGAGCGAGCCGGACCGCGGGCCTGCCGGCGACCGTCGTCGCCAGGCTCAACCCAAGCCGCTGAACACGCCGGTGGCTCGGCGTGAGCCGCAGCACCTCCAACAGCTCGAGCGCGTGCCCCGGGCGAAACTCCTCCCACGACAAGCCCCGCGCCCCCAGAAAGCGCCAGAAATGGCCGAGATCGTAGGCGTACGCCTCGATCGTGTTCGGTGAGCAACCGCGCGCCGCGAGATGGCGCAGAAAGCTCGAGACAACGACGACCGGCTCACCGACGTCATCCACCAGCTCCACACCGAGGTCTCCCTCGCCCTGCCCCGCACCGCGACGCACCCGCACCGAGGACTCCCCCGATCGCTGACCCCTCCCATCGTGAAGCGCCCGCCGGACGGGATCGTCGCCCCTCCGGGACTCCTCACCCGCCCGGCGGTCAAGCATCCCGCTAGCAGCTCCACGCAACCAACTGTCCACATAAGAATTGACATCGTGTTCGCCCTGATGCGGTTGTTGGGCTTCGACTACCGCCCCGAGCTCGCCGACCTCCCCGACCAACGAGGCTGGCGCATCGACCGCGACGCCGACTACGGCCCGCTGAACACCCTCGCGCGCGGGAAGATCGATCTCGACCGGATCCGCCGGCACTGGCCGGACATCCTGCGCGTGATCGCCTCGATCTACACCGGCGCGGTCCGCGCCTACGACGTCGTGCGGATGCTCCAGCGCGACGGGCACCCCACGCCGCTCGGTGAAGCGATCGCGTCATACGGCCGGATCTTCAAGAGCCTGCACATCCTCACCTACGTCGACGACGAGACCTACCGCCGCGACATCAAAGGCATCCGAAACCTCCAAGAAGGCCGCCACGCCCTCGCCGGCGCCGTCTTTCACGGCAAGAAGGGCGAGCTCCACCAGCGCTACCACAAGGGCATGGAAGACCAGCTCGGCGCGCTCGGCCTCGTCCTCAACTGCGTCGTGCTCTGGACCACCCGCTACATGAACGCCGCCCTCGACCAGGTACGCGTCGAAGGCCACCCTGTCCTCGACGACGACGTCGCGCGGCTCTCGCCGTTCGTACGCCACCACCTCGACGTCCACGGCCACTACTCGTTCCTGCTGCCCCAGTTGGCCGGCGGGATGCGTGCGCTCCGCGATCCAGAGGCAGACGACATCGAGGAGGCGTAGCCCGCGTGGACAAGGCTCGCTGTACTCGGCCCAGTGCTCGGGTCTGTGTCACCAGGCCCAACGTGGCGTGAATTGGTCAGACGGGGAAGCGGCCGATGGTGCGCGAGATGCCGATACCCGTCATAGAGTGTGCGGCCGCGGGCTCGTGGCGAGGAGCCGCGAGCCCACGAGTTGCAATTGGAGTGTCGGGAAATCAAGTCTGGCGACCGTTCGTATTGTCGCGTGTGGTCCTGGCCCCTTTGCTACGCTCTGCGGTCTCAAGGGGAGGGGAGCAGCGTCATCAACGTTCGGCTTGGCACGGTGGCTTCGGCGGTCTTCGCACTCGCAGCGGCGCTCGCGGTCGCAGCGAGCATGCCGAGCGCAGCCAGGGCCGCGGACTTCACCTGGACCGGCGGCGGGATGTCGCCGAATTGGAGTGTCGCCGCGAACTGGGGGGGACTGGCCCCGAGCGGCACGGTGGGCGCGTTGAGCTTTCCCTTCACCGCTTGCCACCAGACGGGATTCTGCACCGCGACCGACGACGTGGCCGGACTGACGGCGTCCAGCCTGGACATCACCGTCGGGGTCGCCGCCCCGGGCACCACGCCACCGGGCGGCTACCTGATCAACGCCACCCCGGGCACCGCGTTGACGCTCAACTCCGGACTCTCGGTCACCCTGGACAACCCCGGCAACCTCACGTCCTACTCTGACTCGGGACCGAACATCAGGCTTCCGATCGTCCTCGGCGGCCCCAACACCTGGACGATCGGAGCGAGCACGGGCGTCGCCGGGAACCTCTCCGGAGCATCGCAGAGCCTGACGATCAATATTCCCTCCCGGGGCGGGAACCTCGATCTCCAGGGAACCAGCAACGAGGTCGGCCCGGTCACCATCAACGGCCGGCCGTCGTCCTCGCCCGTCGTATTTCTCGGCACGCTGCCACCGGCTGGGGGCAGCTTTGGCCCTGGGGACCTGAACGGCTCGGACCGCAACAGCGTCGCGCTGACCGGGCCCGTCCAGTTCACTGGCGCTGGCACGATCGGGCCCCTCAGCGCGACCGCGGGCAGCAGCCTGCAGCCCGGCAATCGCCCCGGCGATGCGGCAACCCTGGCCGTCAAGGGACCGCTGACGCTCGACTCGACCGCCAGCGTCCAGTATCCCTTCCTGATCCCGGGCGGCGGCTCGCCCGTGGCCGGCACCGACTATCCGACTATCACCAGCGCCGGCGCGGCGGCGCTCGGCGGCGCCCGCCTCATCCTGACCGCCGATTGCAACCAGGCCCTGGGCACGACCTACACCCTCCTCAACGCGACCGGCGGCGTCTCGGGCACCTTCAAGGCTTCGGACGGCACAGTCCTCGTCGACGGCGCCATTCTCGTGGCTAGCCCCGCGCGCGACGCGTCCTGTGTGGGCGCCGCCCCGCCGAGCCTGCGGATCAACTACACAGCCAACACGGTGACGGCGACCGTGGTGGCCGCCGTCTCGGTCACGCCGCCGCCGTCGAACACTTCGCCGCCGACGATCTCCGGCCGGGCGGTCGAGGGGCAGACGCTGACCGAGGCGCACGGCACGTGGACGGGCGCCCCGACCGTCTTCAGCTACCAGTGGGAGGATTGCGACAGCTCCGGCGGCGCGTGCACGCCGATCGCCGGCGCCACCGGCCAGACGTACACGCTGGGCGGCCCGGATGTCGGGCACACGGTCCGGGTGCTCGAGTCCGCCACGAACGCCGGCGGGACGAGCGTCGCGGCGCCGTCGGCCCCAACCGCGGTCGTCGTGCCGGCGGCGCCGGCCAACACCGCCCCGCCCTCGATCTCCGGGCGAGCCGTGGAGGGCCAGACATTGACCGAGACCCACGGTACCTGGACGGGCTCACCGACCGCCTACGCCTACCAGTGGGAGGACTGCGACGGCTCGGGCGGCGCGTGCTCGCCGATCGCCGGCGCGACCGCTCAGACCTACACGCTGACCGCCGCGGACGTCGGCCACACGATCCGGGTCGTGGAGTCCGCGACGAACGCCGGCGGCACGAGCGCGGCGCCGTCCGCCCCGACCGCGGTCGTCGTCGCTCTGCCCGCCACGTTCGTCTGGACCGGCGCCGGCTCGGGCAGCTTCTGGTCGGATGCCTCGGACTGGGTGCTCGGCGCGCCCAGCGGCACGGTCGGGGCGCTCCGCTTCCCCACGCTCGCCCCAGGGTCCTGTGCGGCGTGCTACGCCAGCAACAACGACGTGACCGGGCTGACCGCCGGCGCGCTCTCGATCGACGACGGAGCCCCGTACCTGATCGGCGGCAACGCGCTGACCCTGGGCGGCGGGGGGATCACGGCGGACACGACGAACGTGGACAACGGCCAAAACTCCCCGACGCTCGGCCTCCCGCTCACCCTCGCGGCGCCCCAGACGTGGTCGATCAGCGACGCCGGCGGAAGCTCGAACTTCTCGGGGCTGACGATCGCCGCCGACGTCAGCGGCGCTGCGAGCGCGCTGAAGATGGACCTCAGCCACACGGCCGAGCTCAACCTGCGCGCGGCCGACGTCGAGGTCGGCCCGGTGACGATCACCGGCCCCGGCACGCTCCCCGGCCTGAGCGCCGACCCGAACGGGTCGGTGTCACTCGACGCCGCATCGCGCCTGAACGCGACCGACGGCAACCCGGTAGACGTGATCAGGGCCACCCTCGCCGGCGACGGGACGGTCGGACCGCTCACGGTGACCGGCGGCCGGATCGACCCGTTCGACGGGGCGCTCAGGGTCGCGGGCGCGATCACCCTCGACTCAGCCAGCGAAGTCCAGCTGGAAATCGAGGGCCCGGGTGTCACCGACGGCTCGCTGAGCGCCACCGGCACGATCGATCTCGCGGGCGCCTCCCTGCGCCTCGGCTCGGCGGACTGCAGGCCCGGTCAGGCCCACACCCTGATCACCACGACCGGGTCCCTCGTGGGCAAGTTCGCCGGCCTTCCCGGCACGACCACGGTCCCGGTCGTCGCGCCGGCGGCCTGCCCCGCGCAGGACAAGGTCACGGTCTCCTACACGCCGCACTCGGTGATCGTCACGACGCTCGGCGATGGCGCGCCGACGGGCGTGACCACGGGCCCGGCGCTCAACGTCGGCGATACCGGCGCGACGCTCACCGGCACGATCGATCCCGGCAACCAGCCGGTCGAGTGGTACTTCTCGATCATCAATCCAGATGGATCCCCCACCAGCACGACGAAGATGACGCTGCCCGCCGGCGCCGGTGCCACGCCGGTGTCCTTCGCCGTGACCGGTCTTCGACCCGGGACGTCCTTCCAATATTTCCTGGTCGCGGCCCGGTTGTCGGGCCAGACCGCGTCCGGGGCGGAGCGCTCGTTCACGACGACGGTCAGCTGCGAGGCCGGCCCCGTCGCGGGTCCTGGGATATCGGTGGGGTCGGTGCGCTTCGGTCGCCGGCGGGCGGTGTTCTTCAACGTGGCGTCGTCGTCGCCTGACGTCAACATCGTCCTCGTGTTCGGCCATGACAGCAGCTACGGACTGTCGGTGAACGGGGACCCGTCGGGGACCACCGTGGTGGATGGCGCATTCAGGCCGGAAAGCCCCTATCACTACCGGGCGATTGCCTACACCCCACAAGGCGAGAGCTGCTCGCCGGACCAGGCCACGACGGTCGAGGACGGCCTGCAGCTCCACAACGCGCCGGTGCTAGGCGGCGAGGGGACAGCCACTCCGGTGCCCGGCAAGGTGCTGTACTGCGGCGGCCAGGACACCCGCACGGGCGAGGATCGCGACTCGCACTGGCTCTACAACGGCTACGCGGTCGCCAACCGGGGCACCAAACTGCCGCTGCCGTTCTCGAACGAGCCGGGCCTCACCCCGTGGTTCCTGCGTGACGGCCGTCAGGTGCTGAGCATGGGGCGCAACTCCTACGTCATTCGCGAGGGCGACATCGGTCACTACATCTCCTGCGTTCAGTTCGCCGACAACGGCTGGGATTTTCAGCCGACGCTGAGCAACTTCTTCGCTGATCAGAGCTTGGGCGTGTTGATCACGCACTACAACGGGGTCGCGCTGTGGATCGCCAAGAACCTCAAGACGGGCTACCACGCCTACGACTACATCGACAGCGCCAAAACCATCCTCGAGTCCGGTCATTGCCTTGAGTTGATCCTGCTCGCCGGAGAGGCGGGGATCGGGGAGGGGCTGTGTGTCGCCGCGGTCGTAACCGGCGAGCTGTATTCGCTGTACACGTCGCTCCTGGTCGACGTGATCGACCCGCTCGACCCGCACTACCGATCGCTGGCCCTGCCGCGCCCGTTTCACCTGGACGGAGTCGCTTCGAACTGCCCGGGACCGGGCGCGGCACGCTGCCGGTTGCTGGTGGCCGCCGGCAACCGGGTCATCGCGGCGAGCGCACGCGCCGTATCGATCCTCGAAGCGATGGCGGTCGCCGCCAACCGCTTCAGCAGCGCCCGAAGCGCCCGTGATTTCGACGCGGTCGGTGCACAGGTCGCCTCCCGCAAGGTCTACGAGGGCCTGCTCGTTGCGGCCACGCGCTCGCGGGAGGCCGCGCGCGGCGCGTTCGAGCGGCTGCTGGAGCGTCTCGCCGGTCGCGCTCCGCGAAAGCTCGGCGGCGCGTTCCATTACCCCCCGCTGCCGGGAGCGCTCGTGCACAGGCTCAAGCGCGACGGCGTCGACCCGCGCACGGTGCTCCCGCTGCTCGAACGAGACACCCGACCGCTGCGGCGTCCGGGGACGCTGCGGGCGATCGCGCGCCGACCGGTCCCCACCGCGGCGCTGCGCGCCGACTACCAGTCGATCGGTCTCGATGACGTCGGCGAGCTGCTGCTCGCCCTGCGACGCCAGTCGGCGCTCTCCCGCACGTCCTACCTGCAGCTCCAGGACGAGCTGGGAGCGGTCCGCACACGCTGCACCCCGGCCGAACGGGCCGTCGCCACGGCGCAGTTCCGCCACGATCTCCTCCGCCGGCTGGCCCCCCGCCCCGGCGCCTTCATGGACGTCGCCCTCGCGCCGCTGCTCAGCAGCCACGCCCCGGGCCTCACCCACCTGCCCCGATGCCCGACCCACTGACCAGCGCCCGAGCCGATCACGTTGCCCAGAGGGATGCCGCATCTATGACGGGTATAGGCGGAGCCCTCGCCGGGAGCTTCGCGGTGGTACTCGCGGCTTCTCATATCGGTGGGGTGCCGGCGGACGCGCCGAGGCTGTGGAGAGGGTGCATGTGTACGATCCCCGGTCCGGGAAGCTACTTCGCTACGTCCACGCAGAAGCGGTGGTCCCGTTCGCCAACGGCTCGGGGACGCGGGCCTGTGTTCCCACCGGACAAAATGCGCACCTGATCGTCCTGGACGCCCGTTGGCGTCTGTCCCGTCGACGACGCCGGGACGACGCCGATCACGCGCGTGGCGTTCCACGGCAACGGGCTCACGTGGGAGACGGGCGGTCAGGCTCACTCAGCCCCGGTGTACCCGTAGAGCGTGCCTGACGACGCCCGCGGGGCTGCGACCGCGCCCGGCCCTGATCGGTTGCCTCGCCGGCGTCCTCGAGGAACGTGATAATGGTCTAGTATCACGTACATGGCGGATCGGTCGGCTAGCAGGCGCAAGGGATTACACGGCGCTTCTGCTGCGGCACTCCTGCACGTTATCCGGTACATCGCCGGAGCAGCGCCGTGATGTCGGCCGCGAACGTGACCGCGATCCGGCGCTCCGGGGTCACGCTCCAGGCGGCCGCCGATGCGTTCCTGTCCTCGCCGCGGTGCGAGAACGCCAACACGCGGCGCGCCTACGCCGGTGTGATCGACAATATCATCGGCGAGCTCGGCAGCGCTCGCGGCCTGGCCGATGTCTGTGACTCCGAGATCCCGGCGATCCTCGAGCGGCTCTGGGCCACCGCTGGCGAGGCGACGTGGAACCGCAACCGCGCCGCTGTCAACGCCTGGCTGACGTGGTGCCGCGAACGGCAGGGCTGGCCCGGACCGGCGCTTCCCGGTAGCTGCGAGCGACGGCGGGAGCACGTCGACGCGACGAAGGACGTTCCGAGGGCCGCGATCGAGCGGCAGCTCTCGCGCCGCGACGTTCCGCTGCGGGAGAAGACGCTGTGGCGGATGCTCTACGAGACGGCCGCGCGCGCCAGTGAGATCCTCGCGCTCAACGTCGAGCAGCTCGACCTCGAGAACCGACGGGCGCCGATCCGCTCCAAAGGCGGCGAGACCGAATGGGTCTACTGGGGAACCGGAACGGCGCACCTGCTCCCCCGGCTCCTGCGGCTACCCGACGGGTCAACCCGCACACGCGGGCCGCTGTTCCTCGCGAGTCGCAAGCCCGTGCCCGCCCGCCACCCCAGAGCGAGCGACATCTGTCCCGCCACCGGCCACGCCCGCCTCGGCTACGACCGCGCCCGGATCCTCCTGCAGAGCGCTACCGGCTGGCAGCTCCATCAGCTCCGCCACTCCGCCGCCACGCACCTCGGCGAGAAGAGCGTCCCGCTGCAGCTGATCATGGCCAAAACCCGCCACAAGTCGCCCCGCACAGCGATGCGCTACGTCAACCCCGGTCCCGCCGCCGTCGCGCAGATCACCGAGCTCCTGGACCCGCCCCGCCGAACGCAATAGGCGGCGCGGCCGCAGAGCCGCGGCTGGTCGATCGTCCTTAGCGTGACTTTTCGTTCCGATGTTCGTGCGTCACGAATGCTAAAGGAGGATGTATGTAGGAGTTTCCTTTTGAAGCAGTGCTGTGCAAGAGATGGAGGCTTGTTGGCCCTCCAGCGTCGGCCTCTCGGGGGCAGGC
>JBPCNA010000062.1:0-5736 GCA_051001735.1 Solirubrobacteraceae bacterium | reverse complement strand
CCCCGCCCGAGGGGCGGCGCCCGCCGTCGGCGCCGGATGCACCCGCCGCGGTCGCCGGGGACGCCAGGCCGAGCGCCGGCGGCCGCCCCGCCCCGCCCCGGCCGGGCGGCGGTGCCCGCCGTCGGCGCGGGATGCACCCGCCGCGGTGACCGTGGCCGCGCTCAGTGCCCGCTCGCGGTGTGCCGCTTCTTGGCCTCGGCCGCCGCCTTCTTGGCGGCCGCCACCGCGTCGAGCTCCGCGATCGCCGGGGCGCCGTAGGCGGCGTGGACGGCGGCCACCATCCCCTGGTCGAGGGCGCAGTTGATGCAGAATCCGCCCTGCGACCAGCTGATCGCCCGCGCGAGCACCTGGTCGGCGTAGGTCACCCCGGTCGCGTCGTGGCCGTAGTAGTCGTAGGCCGCCTGCCAGGCGCCGCCGTCGAGGGCGATCGTCGCCCCGTCGGCCGACAGCAGCCGGGCGGCGCCCATGATCGCGTCGAAGTCGTCGTAGATCGACGGGTGCCGCACCGTCGGGTGCGGATACCCGGCCGGCCGCGCCGCCGCCCGAAAGGCGTCGCTGACCCGGGCCCACGTGGTCACCGGTCCGTTGGTCACGTTGAACTGCATCGGCCCGCCGCAGCAGCCGACGAAGTTGAGCCCGTGGTAGGTGTCGGGGCTCCGTCGAGAACGACGTCTCCTCTCGGTGGACGGAGGCGAGCACGAGCCAGTTGACGCCGAACGTCCGCCCGGCCACGTCGTAGAGCCGGTAGAAGCCGGCCACCCAGCCGGCCGGGACATGCCGCGGCGAGCCGTGGCGAAAGCGGGCGAGGTCGAGGCGCTGCTCGACCTGCGGCCGCCGGTCGACGATCCCCGACCCGGCCGACACCGAAGTGCCGGCGGACCCGGTCGCCCCGCCGGCCGCCGGGGCGCCCGGGAGGGCGGCGGCCGCCGCCGCCGGGGGGGTCGTCGCGACTACGCCGATCGGCGGCGGCGCAGCCGGCGCGCTCGGCCGCCCGGCCAGGGCGACCACCAGCAGTCCCGCCCCGAGGGCGAGCACGGCCAGGGCGAGGGCGAGGCGGCGGAGCGGACGCCGGACGGGAGCGGCGGCGAGAGGGGTGTCGCGGGCGGTCAGGATGCCGTCAAGATAGGCGAAGCGCCCGGCGCATCGCGACGTGCTCGATGCCCGCCTCTACGAACGGACGGCCCTCGCGGGTGAAGCCCTGGCCCCGGTAGAAGCCCTCGCTCTCGAGCTGGGCGTGGAGGGTGAGCGCCGCCGCGCCGCCCCGCCGCGCCTCGACCAGCGCTCTCTCGATCAGGGCGCGGCCGAATCCCCGCCCCCGGCGATCCGCGCGCACCGCCACGCGCTGGACAATCGGCTCCGAAAAATGGACTTCGAGCAGCCGGCAGGTGCCGACCAGGGCGCCGCCCTCGAACAGCCCGAGATGGAGCGCCTCACCGTCGCGGCCGTCCTGCTCGGCGGCCAGGCTGATCCCCTGCTCGCCGCAGAAGACCGCCGCCCGGAGGTCGAGCGCCAGCGCCAGCTCGGACGCGCCGGCCAGCCGCCGGACCAGCCGGTCCTCGCGCGATGCCATGGCGGACATCCTGACGGCCCGGGTGCGGTCCTCGGGCGGTGCTACGGTTCGACGGCCCCCCCGCCCAAAGGAAGTCCGCCGATGACCGACCTTCCCGCCGACTATTTCGAGCGCCCGCTCGCCGAGGTCGACCCCGAGATCGCCGAGGCGATCGACGCCGAGGTGCGCCGCCAGCAGCGGACTCTCGAGATGATCGCCTCCGAGAACAGCGTCCCCCGTGCGGTGCTCGAATGCCACGGGTCGGTTCTCACGAACAAGTACGCCGAGGGCTACCCCGGCCGTCGCTACTACGGCGGCTGCGAGTACATCGACGTCGTCGAGCGGATCGCCATCGCCCGCGCCAAGGAGGTCTTCGGCGGCGACCACGTCAACGTCCAGCCCCACGCCGGCGCCCAGGCCAACAACGCCGTCTACCACGCGCTGCTGCGGCCCGGCGACACGATCATGGGGCTCTCGCTCCCCCACGGCGGCCACCTCAGCCACGGAATGAAGGCCAACGTCTCCGGGCGGCTCTACGACATCGCCCCCTACGAGGTCTCGCCGGAGACCTACCGGATCGACATGGACGAGGTCGAGCGGATCGCCCACGAGCGCAAGCCGAAGCTGCTGCTCGCCGGCTGGTCGGCCTACTCCCGCATCCTCGACTTCGCCCGCTTCCGGGCCATCGCCGACGATGTCGGCGCCCTCCTGATGGTCGACATGGCCCACTTCGCCGGGCTCGTCGCCGCTGGCCTCCACCCGAGCCCCGTCCCCCACGCCGACGTCGTCACCACGACGATCCACAAGACGATCGGCGGCTCGCGCGGCGGCATGATCATCTGCCGCGAGGAGCACGCCAAGAAGATCGACACGGCGATCTTCCCCGGCCAGCAGGGCGGCCCGCTCGAGCACATGATCGCCGGCAAGGCGGTCTCCCTGAAGATCGCCGGATCCGAGCTCTTCCGCGAGCGCCAGGAACGCACGCTGGCCGGCGCCCGGGCGATCGCCGCCGAGCTGATGGGGACCGGCGCGGGCGTCGACGTCCTCACCGGCGGAACCGACGTCCACCTCGTGCTCGTCGACCTGCGCCACTCCGAGCTCGACGGCCGCCAAGGCGAGGACCGCCTCGACTCGATCGGCATCACCGTCAACCGCAACGCCGTCCCGTTCGACCCGCGCCCGCCGATGGTCTCCAGCGGCCTGCGCATCGGCACGCCGGCCCTGGCCACGCGCGGCCTCCAGGCCGACGACTTCGTCGAGATCGGCCGGATCATCGCGGCCGCGCTGCGGTCGGACTTCGAGGACGGACGGGGCGAACTCGCCGACCGGGTGACGGCCATCGCCGACCGCTACCCCCTCTACGCCTATCTGGGTACGCCGGCGGCGGTCTGACCGAGGCGGGGGCCACCGCTGCGCATGAAGCCCCGGCGCGTCATATCGTTCGCCTGCTCCGACCGGCCCCGCGGCGGCGATCCTTCCGAGACCAAGAAAGCAAAGGTGGCCCGACAGCATGACGGCATCTGACAACGAGTTCCTGTTCACCTCCGAGTCGGTCACCGAGGGTCATCCGGACAAGATGGCCGACCAGATCTCCGACGGCGTCCTCGACGCCGTGCTCGCCGAGGACCCCTACGGTCGCGTCGCCTGCGAGGTGCTGGTCAACACCGGGCTGATCGTCGTCGCCGGGGAGATCTCCACCGACACCTACGTCGACATCCCGGACATCGCCCGGGAGACGGTGCGCCGGATCGGCTACAACAACGCCCTCTTCGGCTTCGACTGCCAGACCTGCGCGGTCATCAACGCGATCGACAAGCAGTCGCCCGACATCGCCCAGGGCGTCGACCAGGCCTACGAGAAGCGGACCGACGCGACCGACGACGACGAGCTCGACGTCGCCGGCGCCGGCGACCAGGGCATGATGTTCGGCTACGCCTCCAACGAGACCGAGCAGCTGATGCCGATGCCGATCTCCCTGGCCCACCGCCTGGCCAAGCAGCTCGCCGACATCCGCAAGGACGGGACGCTCGACTATCTGCGCCCCGACGGCAAGACCCAGGTCACCGTCCGCTACGTCGACGGCCGGCCCGTGGAGATCGAGAAGGTCCTGATCTCGACCCAGCACGCCGCCGAGGTCGACTCGCAGACCCAGATCAAGCCCGACCTCTGGGAGAACGTGATCAAGCCCGTCCTCCCCGCCGACCTCTACGACGAGGACAAGCTCCTCAAGAACTTCCTCGTCAACCCGACCGGCCGCTTCGTGATCGGCGGGCCGATGGGCGACTGCGGGCTGACCGGCCGGAAGATCATCGTCGACACCTACGGCGGCATGGCCCGCCACGGCGGCGGCGCCTTCAGCGGCAAGGACCCGTCGAAGGTCGACCGCTCGGCCGCCTACGCGGCCCGCTGGGTGGCCAAGAACATCGTCGCCGCCGGCCTCGCCGACCGCTGCGAGGTGCAGGTGGCCTACGCGATCGGCGTCGCCCACCCCGTCTCGCTGATGGTCGAGACGTTCGGGACCGAGAAGATCGGGCGGGCGCGGATCGCCGCCCTCGTCGCCGAGCACTTCGACATGCGCCCGGGGGCCTTCCGCGAGGAGCTCCGCCTCCACCGGCCGATCTACCAGAAGACCGCCGCCTACGGACACTTCGGCCGCGAGGACGACGACTTCACCTGGGAGATCACGGGCAAGGCCGCGGCGCTCCGCTCCGCTGCCGGGCTGCCCGAGGCCGAATCGGTGGCGGTCTGAGCCGGCGGCGCACCCCGTGAGGCTGCGCGACATCTACGCCCGTAGGGGCCCGACCTTCTCGGTCGAGTTCTGGCCGCCGAAAACGCCCGACGGCGAGGCGGAGCTCTTCCGGGAGATCGAGGTCCTCAAGACGATCGCCCCGGCCTTCTGCTCGATGACCTACGGGGCGGGCGGGAGCACGCGGGAGAAGACGGTCGAGCTGGTCATCCGCATCGACCAGGAGTGCGGCCTCGAGGTCATGTGTCACGTGACTGTCGTCGGCCAGCCGAAGGCCCAGGTGCGCGCGGTGCTCGACCGGCTGAAGGCCAACGGGATCACGAACGTAATCGCCCTGGCCGGGGATCCGGCGGCCGGCGCCGAAGCGGAGTGGAAGCCGCACCCCGAGGGCTTCGCCCACTCGCGCGAGCTCGTCGATCACGCGCTCTCCCAGGGCTTCTCGGTCGCGGTCGCCGGCTTCCCGGAAATCCACCCGCGGGCCGAGAGCCGGAGCGCCGACATCGGCTACCTGCGCGACAAGGTGGCCGCCGGCGCCGAGGTGGTGATCACCCAACTCTTCTTCGACAACGACGACTACCACCGCTACGTCGAGGCGGCCCGCCAGGCCGGCGTCGATGTCCCGATCGTCCCGGGCCTCCTGCCGATCCGCTCGGCTGCCCAGGCGCGGCGGTTCACCACGATGTGCGGGGCGAAGATCCCCGCCCGCCTCGACGCCCTCCTCGTCAAGGCCGGGGACGACGACGAGGCGGCGATCCAGGTGGGGATCGACTACGCGACCGAGCAGGCCCAGGGCCTGCTCGACGCCGGCGCCCCCGGGATCCATTTCTACTCGCTGAACAAGTCGCGCAGCGTGATCGCGATCTACGACAGCCTCTCGCTCCCGCTGGCCACCTGAGCCCGGCCGGGGGCCGCCCGGAGCTCCCGACCGATCCGCGCGCCTGTTTCGCGTCCCGTCGCGAACGGGGTGCCGTCGCACGACTCGACCGCCTCGACGCCGCCGAGGGCGCCCGTCACGAAGACCTCGCGCGCCCGTCGCAGGCGCCGGTGGCTGACCGGCTCGGCGCGGACCTCGAGGCCGAGGCGGCGGGCGATCGCCATGACCCGGGCGCGGGTCACGCCCGGGAGGATGCGGCCGTCGAGCGGCGGCGTGACGAGGCTGCCGTCGGGGTCGACGACGAAGAGGTTGGCCCGCGCCGCCTCGAGCAGCCGGCCGTCGAGATCGCAGAGCAGCGGCTGCTCCGGCGCCGACGCCTCCGAGAGGGCGTCGAGCAGGGCGCGGTCGCACCACTTGTGGGCGCCGACGCCGCCGGCCACGGTCAGCCGCCGGAGGCGCACCGGCGGACGGACGACCGGCAGGCGGGTCGCCACCACGGTCACCTCCAGCTGCCCCGGGGCGGCCGACCGGCTCGGGCGGACGCTGACCCGGAGGCGACCGGCGGCC
>JBPCNA010000061.1:0-47667 GCA_051001735.1 Solirubrobacteraceae bacterium | reverse complement strand
GGCCACGACATGCGTCGTAACACGCGGGCGCCGCGGGCGGGACTGATTCTGCTCGCGGCGCTCGGCGCCGTCCTCGCCGCCCCGGCCGGGGCGGGCGCCGCCGTGCGCGAGTACTGGATCGCCGCGGTGCCGGTGCCGTGGAACATCGCTCCCAACGGGCGCAACGCGATCGAGGGCGAGCAGCTCGACCCCGAGCGCACGCACATCACGACGGTGGTGTTTCGCTCCTACACGCGCAACTTCGGACGGCGCCTGGATCGCCGCGGGCAGGACCAGCAGCGCGGGCTCATCGGCCCGCTGATCCGCGGTGAGGTCGGCGACCGCTTCATCGTGCACTTCGCCAACCGCGATCACGTCTTCAATCGCCCGCACTCGATGCACTTCCGCGGCGTCCGCTACCGCTTCGGCTCGGACGGGTCGTTCATCCCCGGGTTCTCGGGCGACGGGGCCCGGGTGATGCCCGGACGCACCTACACCTACCGCTTCACGGCAGGCGCCGACTCGCGCGGTGTGTGGCCCTACCACGACCACTCGCCATCGATGGAGCCCTCGATCGCCGGCGGCCTCTACGGCGCCCTGTCGATCCGCGGGGCGGGCCAGCGGCGCCCCGACCGCGAGTTCGTCGTGTTCTTCGGCAACGTGGGCGGCTTCTCGACGATCAACGGGCGGGCTTTCGTCGGCAACACGCCGGTGTTCCGCGCGCGCGTCGGTGACGTCGTGCAGTGGGACGTGCTCGGGCTGGGCGACGACTTCCACACCTTCCACGTCCACGGCCATCGTTGGCGACGGCCGGAGGGCACGCCGGAGGACACGCGCGTCGTCGGGCCGGCCGAGAGCTTTGCCGTGCGCTGGCGCGAGGACGTGCCCGGCACGTGGCTATACCACTGCCACGTCGAGTCGCACATGATGCACGGGATGATCGGGATCTACCGGGTGCGGCGATGAGGCGCCTGGGGGCCACAGCGACCCTGGCCGTCCTGGCCTTCGCCGCTCCGGCGGCGGGTGCCGCGCCGGAGGTGATGATGCGCACCAAGCTGTTCATGCCCCGGCACACTGTTGCGCTCGTCGGCGAGAGCGTGACGTGGGTCAACGACGACAGCGTTGCCCACGACGTGGCGACGTTCGCGCCGCTGTTCGACTCCGGGCGCATGGAGCCGGGTGCGCGCTTCTCCTACGCCTTCACTGCACAGGGGGGGTTCGACTACCACTGCACCCTGCACCGCTTCATGTTCGGCCGCCTGGACGTCTACGGGCTCGCGCTCCAGGCGCCCGAGGATCGCCTCCTCGCCGGTGAGACCACAACGCTGACCGGGCGCGCGCCGGCGGGGACCGGGGCGCTGAGCGTCGAGCGCCGGGGCTCTGACGGCGCCTTCGCGGCGGTCGGCTCGACGACCCCCGGCGCCGACGGCGCCTTTCGCGCCCGGGTGACGCCCGACCGGCCCGCCGTCTACCGTGCCCGCGCGGGTGAGTTGACCAGCCCGGACGTCCGCGTCGGTGTCAGCGCGCGCCTGACGCTGGGTGCAGCCCGCCGCGGGCCGCGCATCGTCGTGCGCGTCAGGAGCACGCCCGCCCAGCCACGCGCACGTGTGGTGCTGCAGCGATACGTGCGTGAGCGATTCGACTGGCGCACGGTCTCGCGCGCGCGCTTGGACGCGGGCTCACGGGCGACTTTCGGCGTTCGCTCGCGCCATCACGAGCGCTTCCGCGTCGTCCTGCCGGCCGGCGTGGGCGGCTACGGACCGGCGACGAGCTCGACGCTCGACGTGGCCACCGGCCCCGACACGAGGTAGGCCTGGGCTGGGAGGTCAGGAGGGCACGGCGGCGGCGCGCGACGGCTCCAGGTCGCGGCCCAGCGATGCCCACGTGGCCACCCCGCCGGGCACGACGTGCAGCACCTCGCCCGCGCCGAAGAGCTGCAACAGGCTGGCGGCGACCGCGCTGCGCTGGCCCGAGCCGCAGATCACGGCCACCGGGCGCTGGGCGTCGAGGCCCTCGGGGACCCCGTCGATGTCGTGGTAGGGGGTGAACAGCGAGCCCGGAATGTGGCCGTCGTCCCACTCTGAGCGCTCGCGCACGTCGAGGATCTGCAGCTCGGGATCGCGATCGACGCGCTGGGCGAGCTGCTCGACGCTGACGCGCTCGACGCTTTCCACCGGGCGCTCGTCCTGGCGCCAGCTCGTCATTCCGCCGGCCAGGTAGCCGCCGACGTTGGTGATGCCGACCGAGGCGGCCAGCGCGGCCGCCTCGCGGGCATCCTCGTCGTCGCGCCCGACGAAGACGACGGGGCGCTCGCGGTCGGCCAGCCACGCGAGCTTGGAGCCGAAGCCGGCGCGCAGCATCGTGATCGCCACCGCGCCGGGGATGTGGGCGTCGTCGAACTGGCGGTCGGTGCGCACGTCGACGACCAGCGCGCCCTCGCCGCGCTGCTGTTCGACCTGGCGCGGGGTCAGCGGATGCGCATCGACGCTCTCGCGCACGAGCGGGCCGCGGTTGAGGGCGACGATGTTCTGGAAGTTCGGCGGCTGGGGGCCGAGCTTGGCCACGGCCTGGTCGACGAACTCCTGCTCGTCGTCGATGGCCAGCACCGGGTTGTGGGCGCGCTCGTAGCCCAGCGTCGAGGCGACCTTCATGTCCATCCCCGGACCGCCGCACATCGAGCCGCCCAGGTGTCCGGGCCAGACCTCGACCTCGGGCGCGAGCGACAGCCGCTTGTCGTGCAGCGAGTGGTAGATGCCGCGCGCGCCGTCCTGCTTGTCGATGGCCAGGTCGGGTCGCGCGACGTCGCCGACGAACAGCGTGTCGCCGGTCAGGATCGCCCATGGCTCGTCACCGCTGGCGGTGTCGATCAGCGCGAAGGCGGTGTGCTCGGGACGATGGCCGGGCGTGTGCAGCGCGCGCACGCGCAGCGAGCCGAGCTCGAGCTCCCAGCCGTCGTCGAACGGCTCGTGGTCGTAGTCGGGCGCGGCGTCGCGGTGGATGTGGATCGTCGCCCCGGTGGCCGCGGCCAGGCGGCCGTGGCCGGAGACGTGATCGGCGTGGTTGTGGGTCTCGAGGATGTGCTCGATCCGGACGCCCATGTAGCGAGCGAGCGAGAGGTACTCGTCGATCTCGAAGCGTGGATCGACGACCGCCGCCACGCCGGCCTGCTCGTCGCCGATCAGGTAGGAGGCGCAGCCCAGGTCATCGTGGGTGAGCTGACGGAAGATCATCGACGTCCCTGAGGTCGCGGGCGACCAGGCTTCGAGGGGATCGTCTGAGCGGTGACAGCGACCATGAGCCCCAAGCTTGTCACGGCCGCTTGGTCGTTAGAGGCGCGGGCGTTGGGAGAGTCGTTTTCTCGAGGTCCGGGCGGGGCATGAGGCACCCTGTGGCCTCCGGGACCGCGAATGCCGAGACGGGAAGTGGAGCAGCGTCGACGGCCCGACCGCGCGGGGGGGTCGACCGATTCGTCGTGCTCCTCGGCGGGACCGTCGCGCTGGTCCTCGTGGCGTTCGCCTCCGGCTACGGGTACCACCGCGACGAGCTCTACTTCCTCGCCGCCGGCCGCCACCTCGACTGGGCGTACGCGGACCAGGGTCCGATCACACCGCTGATCGCCCGCGCGATGAGCGAGCTCGCGGCCGGGTCGGTGACGGTCCTGCGACTGCCCTCGGCCCTGGCCACGGGCGTCATCGTGCTCCTGACCGGTCGATTGGCCGGCGAGCTGGGGGGCAGCCTGCGGGCGGAGCGGATCGCCGCCGCCTGCGCCGCGGCGTCCGGGGTCCTTCTCTTCACCGGTCACATCCTCAGCACGACGACCTTCGATCTGCTGGTGTGGACGACGGTCGTCTGGCTCGCGGTTCGGGCCGTGCGCCGCGGCGAGGACCGGCTCTGGCCGGTGGCCGGGGCGGTCCTCGGCCTCGGCATGCTCAACAAGCCGCTGCCGGCCTTCCTGGCGCTCGGTGCGCTCGCCGGCATCGCGATCGCCGGCCCCCGCCGCCTGCTCCGCAGCCGGTACGTCTGGGCCGGCGCGGCGATGGCCCTGGCTCTTTCGGCACCGTGGGTCCTCTGGCAGAACGCCCGGGGCTGGCCCCAGATCGACGTCTCTCGCTCGATCGCCGGCGGCGGTTCGACGAGCTCGCAGCCGTGGTGGGCCGTGGTGCCCTACCAGGTGCTGCTCGCGAGCCCGCCTCTGGCGCCGATCTGGATCGCGGGTCTCGTCAGGCTCCTGCGCGACCCGGAGCTCCGCGACGTCCGCTTTCTCGGCGTGACGTGGGTCGTCCTCGCCTGCGTGTTCATGGCCACCGGCGGCAAGCCCTACTACCTGGCGGGGCTCCTCCCCGTCCTGATCGCCGCCGGCGCCGGAGGGGTCGACCGCTGGCTCGAACGCGGCCGAGCCGGCGCTCGGAAAGGCGTGCTCGCGGTGGCCGTCGCGGGGAGCGCCGCGGTCGCCGCCGTCATCGCCCTACCCGTGCTTCCCGCCCACCGGGCGGGAATCGCCGTGGCCCTCAACGCCGACGTGGGCGAGACGATCGGCTGGCCGCGCTTCGCGCAAACCGTCGCTTCGGTGTACCGGAGCCTGCCGGATCCCCGCCGCGCGGTGATCCTCACCGGCAACTACGGCGAGGCGGGGGCGATCGACCGCTTCGGCCCCGGCCTTGGACTGCCCGCGGCATATAGCGGCCACAACGCCTACGGCGGTTGGCGCGTGCCGCCTGAGGGGAGCGCGCCGGCGGTCGCCGTCGGACTCCGCCCGCACGACCTCGCCGAGCTCGGCGCGTGCACGGTCGCCGGGCGGATCGACAACGGCGTCGGCATCGACGACGAGGAGCAGGGGGAAGCGGTGTTCGTCTGCCAGGGGCCGCGGCGAGGATGGTCGGAGCTGTGGCCGGCGCTCCGGCACCTCGGTTAGCGGGGCGGGCTTGGCGCAGCGCAGCGCGAAGGGCGTCGCGCAGGTCTTCCGCAACTGGCTGCTGCTGCACGCCGTCGGCGTCCACGCGTCACTCCTCGACGCGGTCGCCGTCCTGATCGCCGTGTCCACCCTCAGCCAGCTCCCCCGCCGTATGTAGGAGTTTTATCGTCCTGTCCGGCCCCCGGCGGCTGCAACCGTGGGGGGGTGCTTTGCGTTGTCCCCGCGGGACGTGAGCGAAGCGGTGGCCGGGGCGCGTCAGTTCAAGCTGCACTGGTCGGTAGGGTTCGCCGGCGAATGGCGACGACAGCCGCGACGGCCGCGACAGCCGCTCCAGAGTCGCCAGGGAACCGCCTTCCGCGGCTGACCGGCGTCGACTCGCTCAGGGCCGTCGCCGCCCTCCTGGTGCTTTTACTCCACACCGGGCACCTGCCGGGCCCCCTCGTGGCTCTGAAGCCCGTCGCGGCGTTCGGCTGGTCCGGCGTAGGACTGTTCCTCGTGATCTCGGGCTTCTCGATCCACTTCCGGTGGGCAGCGAGCGACGTCCCGCACCACGACTTCACGCCGCGCCGGTTCTTCCAGCGGCGGTTTTTTAGGCTCTACCCGACATACCTCGCAGCCGTGGTCGTGACGATCCTGCTCCTGCTCGCGCTCGGCTCGTCGATCCGCCCCACGCTGCCCTGGGTGTTCGCCAACGGAAACCTGCCGACGTGGACCGTGGCGGTCAGCACCGCGGCGCTCGTGGCCGCCAACGCAATCCCGGTCGCGTACGTGGGCGTGGCTTGGAGTCTCGGGCTCGAGGCTCAACTCTACGTGCTCTACGCCGCGCTGATCGGACGGTTGCGCCGGGTCGGCATCATGCGAATCGTCGTCGCCATGCTCGTCGTCGCGCTTACATTCCGGTTCCTGAGCGAGTTCATCACGAGCTCGATGCCAGTCGGCCAGTTCTTTCCGGGAGGTCGCGCAACATCTCTCTCTCGGCTTCTCTACGCGCAACTGCCGGCCAGATCATTCGAGTGGTGGCTAGGCGTCCTCGCCGCTGAGGCGTTCTTCGGGCGCGTGCAGCTCCCGCGGTGGACCCGATCCCCCGTCATGGCAGTTGCGTTGATCTTCGTCGCGGCGGCTCTGTTTCGATACCCGCTCGGAGCGACAAGCGTCAACGGCCACTACTACAGGGTGAGCGACGTTCTACTCGACCCGCTCGTTGGCCTTGGCTACTTCGTGTTGCTTCAAGCGGTCGTCAGCCGAGAGCGCGAGATCACCAGCCACCGTGCCGCGCGCGTTGTCTTCGGCGGTCTAGCGGCGGTTGGGATCTTTTCCTACTCGCTGTACCTCATGCATCCGATATTGCTTACCGCCGGCGATCGCCTAGCCACCGACGCGCGCCTTCCGGCGGTCGTCGCCACCGTGACTTCCTGGATGTTCGTGCTTCTCGGCGCCTGGGTCTTCCACCGGGTGATCGAGCGGCCGTTCATCAGCGGGCAGGGCGACCGGTGGCTCATGTCCCGGCTGCCGCAACGCCAGCCTAGACGCCTTTAGGGGAGACGATCGCACCCGCGTGGGCGGCCAAGAGGGCGAGGTCTCAGCGGAGCCTGCCCCGGGGGGTCACTCGATGTCTGTCCGGTACCCGTCCACAGCGCCTGCTCCTTGCCGAGCAGCTCTGGCCGGACAGATCGCGGGCTGGCCGCTCGAGCCGGGCGAGGTTCTCGCCCCGCCCCTCGAGCCGCCCGGTTTCGGGGCGCTTCTGGCGGCGGGACGAGTAACGCGACAGCCCGGCCGTCGTGCCCGCCGGCGGTCAGCGCGCCGGCGACCGCGCGCCGAGCCGGGTCCGCTTCTCGGCAGAGCAGCAGCACGTCAACGATCCGGCCGGCCGCCTCCCAAGCTCCAGACGCGGTGCCCTCGATCGCCGGCCACAGCTCGTCAAAGCACTCGGACGCTTTGTCGCCGTCGCAGACCGGGTCGACGTCACCTTCCGGCGCGTGTAGGTGGACCGGCCCCTTCTTCGTCGTCGGCGAGCGCCGCTGCCGCTCCGTCTGCAAGTAGCTCGGGGCGTGCAACGCCGCGGCGGCCCGCCCGCAGCATTGCGGCCCGGGGCCGTTGGCGGGCGTCTGCGTATCCGCGGAGCGCGGCGATCGCCGTGAGGCGCGGATCGAACGTCCGCGCTGACGCCTCCGCTCCGGCCCGCAGGGTCCTGCGAAGGGCGGGGTCGCCGTGAATGCGACGTAGCGCGTCGACGAGTGCCGCCGTACTGCCCGGCTTGATCAGCAGCCCGTTGACGCCGTCCGTGATCTGTTCCCGGAGGGCTTTGACGTCCGTGGCGATCACTGGCGTTCCGGCCGCCAGGGCTTCGAACATGGACGCGCTGGTTGACCTGAGTGCCTCGGTGGCCCGTGAAGTCGCGTAGGGCAATACCACGACATCGCAGTGGTGCAACCGCACTGCCACTTGGTCAGGGTCAAGGAACCCGAGCACGTCCACATGCGGAGACAGGGCCTCGCTCCGCAGGCGAGCAAGAACCTCCTCACGGTAGCGCTGGCCGGGACGGGTTCCCGCCTGCCGCGAGATGTCTCCCCACAGCAGGGCCTTGAATGGCAGCCCCGCAGCTTGGAGTTCGGTGAGGGCATCCGCCAGGCGTGGGAGACCCTTGCCGGAGTACCAGTATCCGAAGAAGCCGATCGTCAGCTCGGCCGGGACGGGACGCGTCAGCGTGCTCAGATCGTATCCGGCGATCGGATAGCTGAGCAGGTGAACTGGCAGCTCGCCCCCGTAATACTCGCCGATCGCCTCGATCCCGGCACTCGTGAGGCAGAAGAGCGCGTCGGCTCCGCACAAAACGTCCTGCTGCATCCGACGGCCGACGTTAGCGGTGAGCCGCCGCACCAACGCGGCCGCGATCCGACGCTGGCGGATCGCGTGCACGTGCATCGGCCACCACACCGGATGTGGAGGATCGTGCAAGGTCGCCGCGGTGGGGACGCGCCCGCCGCGCTGGACCGCGCGCAGACCATAGAACTCCCTGAGCGATCCCCCGCCGAGTTCGGCGTGGACCATGTCGAAACCGCGCACGCTCTCGGTGGCTGCCGCCTTGCAATAGGCCCGGATGTCGGCCACCGAGTTGAGGACATCGCCCGGAGCCGACAGTTGGTTGATCTCTACGCCCTCGGCTCGGAGCGCTGAACGAAAGCGCGATCCGTACGCTGCGACCCCGCTTCCCGCGTCCGGCCGCGCCGTGAGATGTAAGACCCGCATCGTGGGAAAGCTAGTGCCTGGTGCTCGCGGCGAGTCGTCGGACCGTCGGACCGTCGATTTGGCTACCAGCCCGGTCAGGCTGCGCGCGACCTGCAGCCGGCCAGAAGCGCGTGGAGTTCGCGGGCGACCTTGTCGGGGGCAAAATGCGTTTCGGCGACCTTGCGGCACGCCACTCGGACCGCCGCCGGGTCAGCCGTCGGCCCCCGGTCCAGCGCCTCGAGCTGCGCCCGGGCGGCCTCTACTAGGGGTGCATCCCATCGTATTACCTAGACAAACCCAGCTACGACGGCAGCGGAGCCACGGCGACCGCGTCCGGGCGGCCCGGCGGTACGACCAAGGAGGCGTCCGGACGCGCGACGATCCAGTTCGTGGGAACTCCCCAGCGCCGCTTGGCCGCCATGATCGTCCGCTCGCGCCGTGACGGCAGGTCGCGCCACGCGGTGTCGACTTCCGCCCCGGAGCCGAACTGCGTGCGCCGTGGTCGGCGACTCATCGCTAGCAGCTCCCAGCCTGCGGCGTAGACCCACTGTCTATGTCCGAGGCGGTTCGGCGTCCCCCACGTTGGGTCACCTTGGCCGACGATCATGGCTGCCGGGGCGCGCGGGAGCCGCATCGACAGGCGTAGCGAGATGACGTCGACGGATAACAGCGTCCCGGTGCAGACTTGCCGCAGGGCCGTGAGCGCGTCGATCGGCTGGCGCAGGTGAAGGAGGATGGCCCCAAGGAAGACGAAGTCGAACGTTCCCTGGAGGACATCGGGTGCTTCGTAGATCGTCCCGCCAACACGTTGCACGCGCGAGCCGAGGGCATTATGGGCGATCTCGAAGGGCCTGCTGAAGAGATCGTCTGCCAAGTTGTATTCGACCCGCCGGACCGGCCAGTCCAGGGACGCCATATCGTTGACGTCGAGGGCGACCACCTCGGCTGCGCCGCGGCGCTCCATCTCGAAGGCCCAGAAGCCGTTCGCGGTGCCGACGTCAAGGCAGCGCATGCCGGCCAACGACCGGGGCCACGGGAGGACGGCCGCCAGCGGGCGCAGGTCGTACCAGCCGCGGGTTGTGACGCCTCCCGGCAACTCTAGGGTGTGGTACCACCAGAGACCGTCGACCTCCTCGCGAAGCCCCATCGCTCGATCCTCCATGGAAAACGCCTCTTCTTCCACCTCCACACCGCCGCCGACGGAGGTCACCGCAGGTTCGCGATTGCATGAAGCGTACGCAAGCGACGAGCCCTTCCGCTTCCGGACCGCGCTCGGCGCGCTGTGGGCCCACCGCGACCTGGTCATGGCGTTCACACGCCGGGTCCTGCTGAGCCGTCACCGCCAGACGGCGCTCGGCGCGGTCTGGGCACTCGTCCAGGCGACGAGTGTCGGCGTACTGGCTGCGCTCGTTCTGCGGAACCTGGTCGTGGTCCCGGGCTCGGGCGCCGGTTCCTACGTGCTTCTCGTCCTCGGCGGCGCGGTAGCTTGGTCGTTCTTCGCCCGTACGACGGCGATGGCGAGCGCCAGCCTGCTGGAGGACGGCGTCTTTCTCGACCGCGTCTGGTTCCCGCGCGAGATCCTCCCGCTGTCGCGCCTGCTTGCCGGGCTTACTGATCTCGCGCTTGGAGTCGCCGCCTTCGCGGTCGCGGCGGTGGCGAGTGGGCACCGTCCGACGCTCGCCTGGCTTGCTCTTCCCCTCCCATGTGCGCTCCTCGCACTGGCTGTACTGGCCGCATCACTAGGCCCCGCGGCGCTGGTCGTCGTGTGGCGGGACCTGACGTTCGGGATTCCTCTCGCACTGCAGCTCGGCTTCTTTGCGTCCCCGGTCCTCTACCCACTTGCCTCGATGCCGGGCGGCTTCGCAACTGCGTGGGGCATCGTCAACCCGGTGGCCGGTGCAATCGACGCCTTGCGTGAGATCGTCATCGACGGCCGCCTCCCAGACCTGTCCCGGATCGCCATGGCGTTCGCGGCGGCGGCCGTGACGACTGCGCTGAGCTACGCGCTGCTCAAATGGCTCGAGCCGACGCTGTCCGACCGGCTATGACCCGATGACCGCGATCGTGTTCGACCGCGTGTCCAAGCGGTTCGCGCCGCTGCCAGGACGTCCATGGCAGCGACGGGACCGCCCCGCCGCCGTGCTGGCGCTCGACGAGCTGTCGTTCGAGGTGCGCGAAGGGGAGGCGTTGGCAATCATTGGAGTCAACGGAGCCGGGAAGACGACGGCGCTGCGGTTGGCCGCGCGGCTCAGCGCCCCAACCAGCGGGCGGGTCCGCGTCGAGGGGCGGGTCGCCTCGCTCATCGCGGTCGGCGCCGGGCTGCACCCGGAGCTGACAGGCCGCGAGAACGTCGCGCTGTACGCCCGCATCCTAGGTATTCGAGGCAGCGCACTGCGCCGCCGGCTCGGCCGGATCCTCGACTTCGCCGACATCGGGGACGCGCTTGACCGGCCGGTCAAGACGTACTCGTCGGGGATGCAGCTACGACTCGGGTTCGCCGTCAGCGTGCACGTCGATCCCGACGTGCTGCTGGTGGACGAGGCCATCGCCGTGGGCGACCTCGCCTTCCAGGACCGATGCGCCGAACGGATCCGCGAGCTGCGCGGTCTCGGCTGCACGGTCGTGCTGGTCTCCCACGAGCTGTCGCTGGTGCAGAATCTCTGCGAGCGGGCGATCCGCCTGGACGCGGGTGCGCTCGTGGACGAGGGGGAGCCGTCCGACGTCGTCGACCGCTACCTGCGGGCCGCGCACGCCGAAGCAGCGGACGCCATGCCAGATTTCCCGGTGGCCGGACTCGGCGTCGACCTGCTCGCGGCCGAGATCCTCGACGCAGACCGCGCGCCGGTCCGTCGAACTTCCGCCGGCCGACCGTGCACCGTGCGGCTGCGGCTGCGTGCACACGCCCCAGTCCCGGCCGCGCACGCCTCGATCGGGCTCTTCGACCGCCGCTTCGGATTCTTTCTGCTCGTCTCGATGCTGGCCGACGGCGGTGCGCCCGACTTGACGGCGGGCGACCACGTCGTCGACTGCGACCTCGGCAATCTCCCGTTCCGCCCCGGTACCTATGGGCTCTGGGTCTCCATCCGCGAGGAGACCGGGACGAGTCATGTGTTTCCGTGGCAGCCGGTGCTGCCCTTCGTGGTCAATCCTGCCCCTGGCACAGAGCCGATACTGATGCGCGGCTTCGAGTCGCCGCTCGAGGTACCGCATAGGTGGACGGTGCGCTGAGGTCAGTCGCGGCCCGCAGCGCGGCGCATGAGCCACGCGACCTTGTCCCGGGCGTCCGCGAGTTCCCCTTCGAGCGCAGCCAGGCGCCGGGCTAGAGCATCCGCCCGCTTGGCGCGCGGGTCCAGGAACCGCCGGGCGAGAGCGAGCCGGAGCGGCAAGTGGGTCGGCTCCGCGCTCTCCGACGGAGCTTGCGGCGTCGCGTCGGGGACATCGCCGCGCGCCGCGAGCAGCTCGCCGACCGCGCGTCTAGCGTCGTTGAGCACCGCCGGATCCAAGCTCGCAGCGACGAGCGCCCGCAGGCTGATCAGCGTCAGGTCGTGGAGCGTGAGCGCATCGCACGCGACGGCGTCGGCGAGCAGCTGCTGCTCGCCGGTGGGCTGCTCGGCGGCGTCCACGCCGGTGACCAGGTCCTCGCGCACGTACAGAGCATCTGCATAGCTGATCATCCCGGGTGCGGAGGGGACGATGGTGGGCTCGAATCCCCAATGAAGCTGCGCCTCCTCCCAGCCCGGAGCCCCGTCCCCGCCGCGCACCGGGTAGTAGGCGATGTCGCGCAGCCGGTACAAGCGGAAGCCGCGGTCGCGGAGGAAGGCGTCAACCTCGCCAAAGAGCGGCGCGCCGTCGAACAACGGGTTCAGGCAGACCTCCACCTCCACGATCCGCACCGACCCGAGCACTGCCTCGGCTCCGCGGAGCACGGCGAGCTCGTGGCCTTGCACGTCCAGCTTTACGACGTGCGCCGCCGGCACGCCGTGTTCCCGGGTCCACGAGTCGAGCGTGATCAAAGTGACCTCGCGGTCGGGGCCGACCGGCTGATGCACCGTCGGAATCGCGAACGCTGGTAGACCGGTCGGGGCGTGCTCGTAGAGTGACTGCAGGCCGTCGAGGCCGAAGGACCGCAGCCGCGCCGTCGTGCCGTCGCCCTCGCCGAGCGCTACGGCCTCGAGGTGCGCCCAGTCACTCCCGGCATACCGCGCGCGCAGCCGTTCCACCTCGTCAGGGTCGGCGTCGATGCCGTACAGCGCAATGTGCGGCGCGAGACGCTCCCAACGCGTGGCGAATCCCCAACGACACCCGACGTCCAGCACGGCGACCGGACGCTCGAGGTGATGGGCGAGGCCCCGCACTGCGGCAATTGAGCCACTCTGAGCCATCGAGGTCTCGGTCCGCAGCCGCCTCCGATGGCCGGCGCGGGCCGGCGTCTTTCGCAGCGCGAGGTGGACGCTCGTGTGCACGTTGCCCGCTTGGCGGAACAGCACGTGCGGGTAGTCGCTCAGCTCGAGCTCCTCGAGGCGGTGGAGGCCGTCGTGCTCTGCGCGGTGCCGGGCGTGGTCCGAGTAGACGGCTTCGTACGGTACGAGCGAGTCGCGGGTCGCCTGGGTGATCTCGAGGTCGAAGGCGTCGAGGGGCTGCCACCCGGCTCCCAGCACGGCCTTCTGCAAAAGGGGGACGTCGAACATGACAGCGTTGGGAAAGAGCAGGGGGTCACCGGCGACGAGGAACTCCGTCGAGAGCGTGCAGATGCCGCCGGGTCGTAGGACCCGATGTGCCTCTGCCATCGCCGTCGCGATCTCCTCGAGCGTTCCGAAGTGCTCGATGCTGCCGCTCGAGAACACGGCGTCGAAGCTGGCGTCTTCGTACGCGAGCGCTCGGGCATCCATGTGCTGGACGACGAGCCGTCGTGGGTTCCACACCCCGGGCCACAGGTCGCCCCCGGCCCACAACATCGAGGGATGGGCCTCGGCCTCCCAGTTCTCAGGTTGAGCGTAGCGGTCCGTAGCGAAAACGCGGCCGACGAGGTTCGTGAGCCAGAAGACGGTGGGCTCGGCTCCCGCGCCGACGCCGAGCACCTCGGCGTCGCGCCGGAGGACACCGTGGCGCCGGAGGGTCAGGATGGCCATGGCGACCTCCCAGTGCTTGCGGTGCTCGCGCCCAGCCGGGAACGCTGGATCCCTCGCGACGTGATGGGCGAAGACCTCGCGGAGCACGGAGCGGAGCTCGGGATCGGCAAAGTCCTCCACCCTGCAGGTCCGGTTCAGCACCAGGGGCACGTGCTCACCCATCAATTCGCAGGCAGGCGACCGCCGCGGCGGCTGGTGCTACGCGGCCGTAGCTCGCGTCGGCCGCGTCTGCCGCGCTGACGGCCTGCCATCCGGTCGGGCCGAGGCGGAACGTCGTCATGCGCCGCGGACTGTCGCCGAGCAGCTCGTCGAGCGCTGTGGCGTCGAACTGCCGGAACCATCCGTGGTCCTCGGCGCGGCCGTAGGGCACCGTCAGGAGCAGGAGACCGCCGGGGGCGACGACACGGCGCAGTTCAGAGAGCGCCCTCCGGGCGGCCGTCACCGGGTCGCCGTCAGCCGTCGGCCCGCCATACCGGCTGTTGTCCATTCCGACGTGCTCGAGGGTCGAGATCGACACGACGGTATCGAACGAGTCGTCTCGGAATGGCAGGCAGCGTAGATCGGCATACACGTACTCGATCCCTCGCTCGGCGAACGACGGCCCCTCCGGGGCGAGTGTCACGATTGTCAGCCGCGCGATGCGGGGGAGCAGCCGGTCGAGCAGGCTGGAGTGGTTGAATGTCGATCCGGCGTCCAGGACGCGGGCACCGAGCGGGTGCGCGAGGGCCCACGGGTACTCCACGATGCGCTCGTTGTAGTCCGGGCCGATGCCTTCGGGGAGCGGCTCGCCGGTGGCGAAGCAGCGGGCCAGCTCGGAATCGTCGATGACAGGCAGGACGGCGGCGTAGGGATCCGGGGCCGCTGGGCCAGGCAGGTCGACGCCGCGGCGCCGCGGCCACCTCATCGGGCGAGTACCTCCGAGTAGAGGTCCACAAACCGCTGGGCCACCTGCTCAGGATGCAGCCGCCGCGCGCGCGCCGCGGCTCCCGCCCGCAACGCCCGCAGGTGGTCGGGGTCGAGCGCGAGCCTGCCCAACACCGCGACCAGGGCCGGCAGGTCGCCGGCGGAGTAGACGAGTCCGTCGACCCCGTGTTCGATTTCCTCGGCGAGGGCGCGCGAGTCCGTGGCCACGACCGGCACCCCGGCGGCCTGCGCGTCGTGCAGGACGCCGCTGGTCCCCGAACGGCTGAGCCCCACGGAGTAGGGCAGCACGAGGACGTCCAGGTCGGCGAGAAACGCGGCCACCTCCGCGTCGGGAATCGATCCCGTGATCGTCGTGATCTCCGCCACGCCGGAGGAAGCGACGTCGTCGAGAACGGACTCGCGATACAGCGTGGCCAGCCGGCCCCCCGCGCTCGGCGTCACCTCCCCGGCGAGCGTGAGCCGGACAGGGATGCCCGACTGGTGGAGCGCGGCGACCGCGGCGACGAGGGACTCCACCCCTTTGCCCGCATACCAGTGCCCGAAGAAGCCGATGTGGCACGCGCCCGGGCGCCGCTCGAGCATCGCCGCACCGGCGAGCCGCTCCCCGGGCAAGTGGTCCACCACGACGACGCGGTCTGGATTGATGTCGGGGAAGGACTCAAGGACATCCCGGCGACCGGCGCGCGTGAGGACGACGATCCGCGCCGCGCCGTCGAGCACGCGGCGCTCATGCCGAAGCGCGGGCTGACTGCCGAGTCGCCAGCTCGCTTTGACGAGTCGCGCGTGGCCGCGGATCCCGTGCGCAAGCCACGGCATCCATACCGGGCGCCCTGGATCGTGGATCGTGAGAACGACGGGGGGGGAGGTCGGGGAGCGAATCAGCGCGGCTCCCGCCCAGTACTCGCGCAGCGCGCCCAGGCCGCACTCGACCTGAACGGCATCCACCCCGGTGCCGAGGCCCGCCCGCCGAGCACGCAGCGCGTGGGTCACGACGTCAGCCACCGAGTTGAGGCGATGCCGGCCCTCGGGCAGCGTCAACCACTCCACCTTGCCCGTCGCGTCCACCTCCGCTTCGAGGCGTCTCGCGTACCGCCCGATCCCGCTGACCGCCTGCGCTGTCGGCGCGAGGTGCAGCACGCGCATCGAAGTCATCGGGTCAGAAACCAGAAGGCCGTCGCCTCGCGGGGCACGACCTCCATTCCGGCCGCGCGCCACAGCGCGTCGACGGCGGGAGCGTAAGCGCGGTCGTGCACCACCCAGGCCCCCGGAAGGACGGTTTCAAGTCGGTCGCCGGCGAGGAGCCACGCGGCCAGGAGATACTGCTCCGACCAGTAGCGATCGGCCAGGTAGGAGGGGTAGTCGAGCGGGAGATGGACGTCGTCGACGCCGACCAGGACGCCGGGCGCCAGCCGAGGCAGGAGGCGCAAGAAGAATACGACGGCGTCCGAGCCCGTGAAGACGCGGTGAGAACCGTCCATCAACACCATGTCGCCCGCCTCGAGCGCATCGAAGCGTTCGAGGTCAGCGAGCTCGAGCGGCGTGCGCACGGCTTCGTGGCAGAGTGCGCTTATGTCGGCGCGAGGCTGCGGATCGATTGACACGATCCGCGTGGCCAGGCCGGCGTCGCGGACGGCGCGCGCCGCGAAGACGGTCGAGTGTCCGGAGCCGATCTCGACGTACGTCCGCGGCGCCCTGATGCGGAGAAAGCCGTAGAGGGCCGCCGCGTCGAGACCGCCGAACCAGCCATTCGCCCAGAAGGGGTCGCCCGGCGACTCCGGGAGCTGCTGCACTCGACGCAGGCCGCCCGCCACGGCCGTGAGCTCACTGAGCGTCGAGATCACTTCTGCCCGCCGGGCGTCGATGAGGCGTCTCAACGGCTCGCTGACGATGTCCTGGCCGGCGGCGGATCCGATCGCCCGGCGGCTGCTGGTCGCGTAGTCAATCGGGACCCAACGACGGCCTGTGATCGCGAGTGCGCGTCGCTGGACTGTCTCGCCGTCGAGCACGGCCTGCATCCGCATCTGGCTGGCGAGCACGGCGCGGGCGGCTCGTGCCCGCAGCTGGGGAGCCGGCATGCGAGCCCTGGCTGCCGAGAAGACACGCGACACGATGCGGCCATGCTAGCTGCGCAGTGTCGCCGAGCCTCGTGGTGGGCTGGCTCTCAGCTCATAGCGCGCGGGCTTCGCGACCGCGCGAAGCTGCCGGGCTCCGCGCACAATCCGGCTGCGGTCAGGGTGTCGATCCCTCGGAAACCGCGCCTGAGCCCGGATCCACCGATCGGGCGAGCGGCGCCCGGGAGGCACCCGCTGCGCTCGAGAGCTGAGTGCGAGAAAAGGCGGCGACCATCCCGACGAGCCCGCAGCGCGCGAACTGTTTGCGGCTGGCGCGTCGTCCTCGCCGCCGGGCGAGGCGGGCGAATCCGCCGACCCTAGCCGCGGCGTTCCGGATCTCAGAGAAGCGCACGGGGGCTTGCAGCCGCCGCAGGTGATCTTGGAGCGCGGCTTGAAGCCCGCGATCCACTCGGTATTTGGCACCGACTGAAATTCGCGGGGCTCCTCCGGAGCCGCGCGGGTCGCCGCTGACGGCCAGCCGGCAAGTGGGCCGGCAGCACTCGGCCGGCCCGTTGCGCAAAGTCGGGGGCCGCCACCGTGAGCGCCATCCGGAATGCCGGGCGGGCCAAGCGGCTGTAGCGTGGAACCGATGCGCGTCCTGATCACCGGCGTCACCGGGTTCGTCGGCCGCCACCTTGCCGCTCTCTGTCGCCGAGAGGACGCGGAGGTAGTGGGTATGGGCCGAACCCCGGTGGACGCCGCCCTACGGGAGCAACTCGTCGACTTCGTGCTCGCCGATCTCGATGACGCGGTGGCCACAGCGCGCGTCGTGCGGACGGCCCGGCCCGACCGCGTGTTCCATCTGGCCGCACAGGCCTCGGTGGGCGCCTCATGGAAGGCGCCGGGCGAGACGATCGCCGGCAACATCCGGACGTCGCTCAACCTGCTCGAGGCCGTCCGGCGGGAGGCGCCCGAGGCTCGCGTGCTCGTCAGCTGCTCCGGAGAGCAATACGGACCGGTCCCGACGGAGCGGCTGCCGGTCGTCGAGAGCGAGCCGCTGCGCCCGCAGAATCCCTACGCCGTCAGCAAGGCGGCCGTCGACGTGCTCGCCGGCTTCTACGCCGACGCCCATGGGCTCCAGATCGCTCGCACCCGCGCCTTCAATCATTGCGGGCCCGGGCAGGGGGACATCTATGTGGTCGCGGCGTTCGCCCACCAGATCGCCGCCGCCGAGGCCGCCGGTCAGTCGAGGCTCAACGTGAAGACCGGTGACCTCCGCCCGCGACGGGACTTCACCGACGTGCGCGACATCGTGCGGGCCTACTGGCTGGCCACCGGGCCTGCCTACCCCGGCGCGTACAACGTGTGCTCGGGCCGGTCGACGCCGATCGCGGATATCCTTGCCATGCTGGGCGGGCACTCGACGCTCGAGATCGACCGCCAGACCGACCCGGAACGCTTCAGAAAGCACGAGGTCATGAACGTTCGCGGATCCCATCAGAAGTTGACCGAAGCCACTGGCTGGCAGCCCGAGATCCCCCTCGAGCGAACGCTGGGCGACACCCTCGACTGGTGGCGGGCCCGGGTCGCGACTCGGACAGACCGATGAGCGGCCGCCGGGCGCTGATCACCGGGATCACCGGGCAGGACGGCTCCTACCTTGCCGAGCTGCTCCTCGGGAAGGGCTACGAGGTGCACGGCATGGTCCGCCGCTCATCGACCGAGACGTTCGAGCGGCTGACGCACGTCCGCGACGACCTCGTCCTCCACTCCGGCGACCTGCTCGACCAGCGGTCGCTGGGGGACGTACTACGTGCGTGCGAGCCGGAGGAGATCTACAACCTGGCGGCGATGTCCTTCGTCGCGGCATCGTGGACCCAACCGGTGCTGACGGCCGAGTTCACGGGCACCGGCGTCACCCGCATGCTCGAGGCGATGCGCGAGGTGTCACCCGAGGCCCGGCTCTACCAGGCCTCCTCGTCCGAGATGTTCGGCAAGGTGCTCGAGGTTCCCCAGACCGAGTCGACCCCCTTCTATCCGCGCTCGCCCTACGGCGTGGCCAAGGCGTACGGGCACTTCATCACCGTCAACTACCGCGAGAGCTATGACCTCTTCGCCTGTTCGGGCATCCTCTTCAACCACGAGAGCCCACGGCGCGGCCTTGAGTTCGTCACCCGCAAGGTGACCCACGCGGTGGCCGCGATCAAGCTCGGTCTCGCCGACGAGCTCGCCCTCGGCAACCTCGACGCCGAACGCGACTGGGGGTACGCCAAGGACTTCGTCGAGGCGATGTGGCTGATGCTCCAGCAGGACGAGCCTGAGGACTACGTGATCGCCACCGGCGTGGCCAACAGCGTCCGCACGCTCGTCGATCTCGCCTTCGACCACGTCGGCCTCTCGCCCGAGCCCTACGTCCGCCAGGACCCGCGGTTCATGCGTCCGGCCGAGGTCGACCACCTGATCGGCGACTACTCGAAGGCCGAGCGCCAGCTCGGCTGGCGCCCCCAGACGAGCTTCGAGGAGCTCGTGCGCCTGATGGTCGACGCCGATCTCGCGCTGCTGACGAGCGGAGCGCCCCTTAAGCAGGGCGGCGGTCGCAGGCCCGCGTAGCTCATGTCCGCGACAGACCACCCGAGCGACCTGGGCTCGGTGGCCATCGTCCACGACTACCTCAACCAGCGCGGCGGAGCCGAGCGGGTCGTGCTCCAGATGGCGTCGATCTGGCCCGAGGCGCCGATCTACACCTCCCTGTTTCGGCCCGGGTCGACCTTTCCCGGTTTCTCTGACCATGAAGTCCGGACGTCGCCGCTTGATCGGCTCCCCGTGGATGCCGGCTTTCGCGGCCTCTTCCCCCTCTACCCGGCCGCCTTCCGCTCGTTCGGGTGCCTGTCCCAGGACATCGTCATCTCGAGCTCGAGCGGCTGGGCCCACGGCGTACGCACCGCCCCGGGGACCCTGCACGCCGTCTACTGCTACACGCCGGCTCGCTGGCTGTACGACGGTGAGCACCTGCGTCGGTCGCGGGCTCGGCAGGCTTTGCGGCCCGTCCTCGGCGCCATGCGCCGCTGGGACGGGAACGCCGCCCGTCGGGCCGGCATCTACATCGCCATCAGCAAGGAGGTCCGCCGGCGGATCAAGCAGCGCTACGGCCTCGACGCGCCGGTCGTCTACCCGCCGGTCGACGTGCGCCGCTTCCGGCCGTGGCCGCGCGGCGAGCGGCTGCTCGTCGTCTCGCGGCTGCTGCCCTACAAGCGGGTTGACGTGATCGTCGACGCCGCCACCCGGGCCGGGATCGGGCTCGACGTGGTCGGCGGCGGCCCCGCTCTAGAGGACCTGCGCCGGCGCGCCGGGCACACAGTCGAGTTCCACGGCCGCCTGGACGACGCCGACGTCACCCGCCTGATGGAGGGATGCCGCGCCTTCTGTCTGCCTGGTCAGGAGGACTTCGGGATCACGCCGGTGGAGGCCAACGCGGCGGGCAAGCCGGTGATCGCCTTCGGCGGGGGCGGAGCCCTGGAGACGCTCGAGGAGGGCACGACCGCAGCGTTCTTCTACCGGCACGACGTGGAGGACGTGCTCGAGGCGATCGAGCGCTGCGAGCGGGTGGAGACCGCGCCCGAGGTCATCGCGGCGACGACGAACCGGTTTTCGCAGGAGAGGTTCCGGGAGGGGCTGCTGGCAGTGCTGGGCGAGGCCCGGCGCTCAGCCGGCCGACGCTGACGCGAAGACGGCGAGCATCGCGTGGAGGTGGCGCTCAGGGGCGAAACGGCGCAGGGCGACGGTCCGAGCTGCCTCGGCCATCTGGCGCGCGGCGTCGCGGTCACCGAGCACGCGGTCGACGGCCGCCTCCCAGGCGCGGTGGTCGCCGGGCGCCGCCAGCAGACCGGTCACGCCGTGATCGATCAGGTCCGCCGGTCCGCCCTCTGACGTGGCGATCACGGGGGTGGCCATAGTCATCGCCTCGGCCACCGTGCGCCCGAACGGCTCGACTGTCGACGGCACGAGGAGAACGTCGAGCGCGCGCAGGACGCGATGGATGTCCGTCCGCTCGCCGAGGAAGCTGACGGCGTCGCTCAGGCCGAGCTCGCAGACCAAACGGTGAAGGCCGGCCAAGTAGCCACGGTTGTCAAAGCTCGTGCCAGGACTCGAGAACTTGACCTCGCCCACGACGACGAGCCGGGCCGCCGGGTGGCGCGCCCGGACCTCGACCAGGGCGCGGATGGCGGTGTCGTGGCCCTTCCACGGAGTTATCTGGCCCACGATCCCGATCAGGGGCGACTCGAGGTCGGCCCCGAGCGCGCGCCTGCCGTCGGCGCGGTCGTGGAGGCCGGGATCGAAGCGCCGCAGGTCGACCGGGTTGTCGATCACGGTCATCGCCTCCCCACCGGCGCCGAACTTCTCCTTCACGTAGCGCGAGATGCCCACCAGCCCGGCCGAGCGGCTGGTCAGCGCCCGTTTGACCACGGACCCGGCCGGTCCGTCGGGAAGGACGTCGCGCACGTGGACCACGGCCGGCGGGCAGGAGCCGGCGCCGGCCAGGCTGGTGATCAGGCCGGTGCGGACGTGGTTGGCGTGGATCACGGTGGCACCTTGGCGCCGGGCGATCAGGCTCACCGCGAGCGCCGCCGCCCCCATCTCGGCCAGTCCGCGGGCGGTGCGCACCGGGTGGAGGCGAAAGGTGACGGAGGTGGCTGGTATGCGGTGGACGGGAAGCCCGAGCCTTCGCACGGCGGCGTCGAGGGCTCCGTCGGGGCAGGCGACGCCGAGCTCGACCTCGGCCGGCATGGCGGCGAGCAGGGTGAGCAGGGAGTGCTCACCGCCGCTCATCGCACCGGTGTAGGAGACGTGGAGAACCTTCATCGGTGCCGCGGCCACGCGGCGACCGCGTCGTCGAACACGCGCTCGACCTGGCGCGCCATGCGGTCCCAGGACAGTTCGTGCGCCCGCGCGCGGCCGGCCTGGCCGAGCCGGGCGGCGCGCGGCGGGTCTGAGAGCAGGTCGACCAGGGCGTCGGCGAGGTCTACGTGGTCGTGGCCATCGACGAGCAGGCCGGTCTCGCCGTGGACCACCGCCTCGGCCACCGCCCCCCTGTCCCCGGCCACGCACGGCAGCCCTCGCGCCCCTGCCTCGAGGTAGACGAGCCCGTAGCCCTCGCCGCCGCCGTCGGCCGGGACCCGGCTGGGCATGGCGAAGACGTGGGCCGAGCCGAACAGCGCGTCGCGCCGGGCATCGATGACTGTCCCGGCGAAGTGCACGGTGTCGGATAGATCCCAGGCGGCTGCGGCCTCGAGCTCGGCGCGAAGCTCTCCGTCGCCGATGACGACCCACTGCACATCGGGGACCCGGGAACGGACGAGCGGGAGGGCGCGCAGCATCACGTCGAAGCCCTTGTAGCGATCGGTGAGGCGGGCCACGGTGAGAATCGTCGGCCGCCGGGCCGGCGTCGCGGACGGGCCCACCGCCACCGAATCCACGCCTGGCACGATCTTGACGATCCGGCTCGCAGGCGCCCCGGCCTCGATCGCGAGGCCGGCAGTGTGGTCGCTGATGGCGATGGTGGCCGCGGCGCGGGCGAGGGCGAAGCGGGCCACCCTGGGCCGGCTGGTCAACTCCTTGGCGTACACGTACTGGACGACGGGGACGTGCAGTGCACGGCCGAGGACGGTGGCGCCCGGGCTGACGGCGATGTGGCCGGAGAGCACCGCGTCCGGCCGCCAACCGCGGCCCCGCTGCACGGCGACCGCGTTGAGCAGGGCAGTGCTCGCCTTGCCCGCGCCGGGTATGACCTTGACCCGGTGGGTGCGCACCCCGTCGAGGGCCTCGGGATGGTCGCCGGTGACGACCAGGCTCTGCCAGTCGGCCCTCTTCACCAGCTCACCCAGGAGCCGCTGGATCCCGCCGCGAGCAGGTGGGTAGTCGGGGGTGACCACGACCACCCTCATTGAGCCTCCAGCCACAGACCGAGGCTGAGGGCAGGCCAGAGGATCGGCGTGCGGTCGGCCCGGCCGGCGAGGTGGTCGTCGACGGCGCGGGCGATCGCGCGCCCGTCCAGCCACCCGTCCCGGCAGGCCCTCCCGTCCAGGAGATGGGTGTGCAGCGACTGGCGCAGCGGCCCGCGCAGCCACTCGGCAGTGGGCACCCGAAAGGCGGTCTTGGAGGGGATGCCGCGGAGCTCGGGAACGGCTTGGACTAGGAGCTCGCGGAGTAATCGTTTGCCGCCGCCGCCCAGATGGACGGCGGGACTCACCGTGGCCGCGAGCTCGGCCAGGGTGCGGTCCAGGAACGGGGTGCGCAGCTCGAGGGAGACAAGCATGCTCGCCCGGTCGGCCTTGACCAGGACGTCGTCGGGGAGCCAGCGCCCGCGGTCGAGGGCCATGAAGCGCCCGGCCGTCGAGCTGGCCTGCGAGCGCTCCATGACCGCGGTGGCGTCGGCCTCGGCGTCGAAGGCGGGAGCGTCGAGCAAGGACGGGCCGCAGATGCCGTGCAGGTCGGGCCAGCGGCCGTCGGTCACCCAGCGCAGGTGGCGATCCGCGACCGGGACCGGGCGCACGACATCGATGAGCCGCTGGCTGCGCCCCGACAGAGGGAGCTGCTCGAGGACGCGGGCGCCGGCGCCCAGGACCGACACGGGCACGTTCTCTCCCCACGCCACCGACCGTGCGAGCCAGCGATAGCGCGGATAGCCGCCGAAGAGCTCGTCGGCGCCCTCCCCGCCCACGGCGACGGTGACGTCCTGGCGGGCGAGCTCGCAGACGGCGTGGAGGGCGACCAATGCAGGGTCGGCCAGCGGCTGGTCGAGGCCTGCCATGACTGCCGGAAACCTGAGGCGCACGTCGTCCTCGGTGAGGGTGAGCTCGCGGTGCGTGGTCCCGAGAACGCCGGCGACGTGTCGCGCGCGCGTGGTCTCAGACACCGCCCCCACGTCGTAGCCGACGGTGAACGTCCGGACTGGCAGCGAGGAGGCCCGAGCGGCAAAGGCGGCGACAAGGGTGGAATCGAGACCCCCGGACAGGAGCACGCCAACCGGGACATCGGCCACGAGCCGCCGGCGCATCGAGCGAGTGAAGGCGTCTGAGACCTCGCCGACCAGCGCGTCGAGCTCGGCGGGCGCGGTGGGCTCGTAGTCGGGCAGCGACCAGTAGCGCTCAGTGACCGGCTCGGGACGGTCGGCGCTCCAGACGAGCGTGTGGGCCGGCAGCAGCTGGCGGATGCCCCGCCTGACGGTCAACTCGCCCGGCACGTAGCCGAGGGTGAGGAAGGCGCCGATGCTGCGCGGGTCAAGGGAAGGGTCGGCGCCGAGCGCGGCGCAGACGGCGTCGAGCTCGGAGGCGAAGACGAGGTCGCGGCCCTGCGTTGCATAGAACAGCGGCTTCTCGCCAAAGCGGTCGCGGGCGAGGAGGAGCCGGCGGCGCGGCCGGTCCCAGATGGCGAAGGCGAACATGCCCTCGAGGGCGTGCACCATGGCCGGCCCGTGCTCCTCGTAGAGGTGGACCAGCACCTCGGTGTCGGTCGCAGTGGCGAAGTGGTGGCCGCGGCGGCGCAGCCCGTCGCGCAGCTCGGGGTAGTTGTAGATCTCGCCGTTGAGCGCCGCCCAGACCGACCCGTCCTCGCTCGACAGCGGCTGGTGGCCACCAGACAGGTCGATGATGCTCAGGCGGCGCGCGCCGAGCGCGAGGCCGGTGTCGGGGTCAAGGTAGGAGCCCTCGTCATCCGGGCCTCGGTGCGTGAGAGCGCGGTTCATCGCGCGAACGGCGCAGCCCTCTGGGTCGGCGGTCGAGCCGCAGATGCCGCACACGGGAGAGCCGGCTCAGGCGCGAGCCCTGGCCAACTTCCGCGTCCGGCGGCTGGGCTTCAGGCTCGCACTCGAACCGTAGACGTAGCCGTACTCGGCGACGCTCCTTTCGTCGTCGGCCACCAGGCCGACCACCCGCGCGGTCGGCGTGCGGTCGAGCGCCGCCCTCGCGCGGCGAACGGCATCGCGCGTGGTGTGGCCGACGCGGCCGACGATCATCACTCCGTCCACCAGGGAGAGAAGGGGGAGGGTGTCGCTCACTGCGAGCAGGGGGGGCGAGTCGATGATCACGAGCTCATGACCGGCGGCGAGCTCGGTGAGCACCTCGGCCATGCGCGACGAGCCGAGGATGGCCGGGGGGTTGGCGGCGTGGCCGCCGCTCGGCAGCAGGCCGATCGACGGATCTCCGGCGCCGTTGCCGAGGAGGAGACCGGGAAGCTCGACCGGAATTCGCGCCACCGCGTCGGAGACGGCAGCCTCGCCCAGCAGCACGCTGGTCAGCCCGACGACCCCACGCTCCCGCGCGATGAAGGAGCGCGACAGGCTGGGGTTGCGCATGTCAGCGTCGACGGCGACCACGTCGATACCGGCCTCGCGATAGGCGAGGGCCAGGTTCCGAGCCACGGTGGACTTTCCCTCGCCCGGGATGGCACTGGTGATGAGGAGAACTCTGATCGGACGCTCGAGCGCTTGGAGCGAGAGGTTGACGCGCAGGAAGCGCATGGACTCGACGATGGCCGGGTCGAGCGCCGCGCAGCCTGCGGTGACGAGCTCCGGCGCGTTGACGTGGGGAATCACGCCTAGGAGCGGCATCTCGTAGGCGCCGCTGAGGTCATCGAGCTGCTTGATGCGGCGGTCGAGGCGCTCGAGCAGATACGCGAGGACGACGGCGGCGAGAAGCGAGAGGATGAAGGCGAACAGGGCGGCGCGCCTGGGGCGCGGGGAAACGGGGATCCCCGAGGGGAGGGCGGGGCTCAACTGCTGCTCGGGGCCGGTCAGGTTGGCCACGGCGGAGCGCAGCTGACTGATCCGGCTGCTGAGCTGCGCGCGCTGGGCGAGAATCGTCGGGTCGCGTCCCTTCAGCGACGCCAGCCCATTGGTGGCCTCCTGAAGAAGTTGGGCGAGCCGCTGGGCCACCTGCTGCTTGCCGACAGCCACGAAGGCCTGGGCATAGGCGTTGGCTAGGCGAGCTACCTGAAAGGGATTGGATCCGCTCGCGGTGATGTTCACGAAATCGGCGCCGACTTCGGGAGTGACCGTGACCTGCGAGAGCAGAACCCGGGGCGAAAGCGGGCTGTTCAGCGCCTTCCGGAGTCGAACGCCCACCGCGCTCGACTGGGTGAGGCGGGCGAGGTCGGCGAGGAGGTTGGTCGAGGGGATGAAGACCGGGGAGGCGCCGGTGTTGAACTGGCCCGCGGCGTCGTCGGCGAGGTTGACGTAGACGCTCGTCGTGGCCTGATAGACCTTGGGCTTGCGCCCGTCCGCGTAGTAGACGGCGACCGTCGCGACGACCACGATCCCCAGGATGAGCCACCACCGGCGGCGCAGCGGCCGCAGGAGGGTCCTGATGTCGACTTCGTCAGTTGAGGGGTTGTCGTCGATCATCGAGCCGGACCGGCCGTCGTGGCGAGGGGCTGCGGGCGATCACAAGTGGCGCCGCGGCGCCGGCCTCGCCGGTTCTCGGTCTGCCGGCGGCGAACAATCACGCTACCAAGGATACGGACCGCCTAGAGCCAAGGGCGCACGGCCGCACGGCAGGGCGGCAGAGAGCCTCTGATATCTTCGGCGCGGGATGCACTCGACGTCGATCCGCCTCGAGGACGGGCGATCGTCGTTCCGGTCATAGGCCACCCAAGCGCAGCGACCCGTAGTTGCACGCCGGTTCCGCTCGCGTCCAGTGAGCGCCCCAGGTGAACACGGCAACGCCCCTGCGGCTCGGGATGGTGGTCAACCGCCCGGGACTTCAGGAGCGACGGGCTCGTGGGATCGCCGGGTGCGCGCCCGCTGGGACGACGGTGGACATCCTGGTCGCGCCCGGCGCCGTTCAGGTTGCGGTTCGCGCGCAAAGATGGGACGCCACCTACGTGATCGACCCTGGCCGTCACGGGATGCCGGCGGCGCTGGCGTCGCACGCGATGCACAGGCCGACGATCGTCGAGATCGGCGACCCCCAGGGCGCGCTGTTTCGCGCCCAAGGCCGCTCGCGGCCGGCTATCGCTACCGGTTGGGCGATCGACATAGCGATCGTGCACCGAGCAGCCGGGATCGTCTTCAGGGGCGCCGACCTCGCCGCCACGCTCAAGCCCAGTGTCCCCTGGCGGTTCATTCCCGACGGAGTTGACGTCGACCTCTTCCGCCCATCTGAGAGCACGGAGACCCGGGCGAGGCTCGGGCTGCCGCCCGACGAGCTGGTGGTCGGGACGGTCGGGACCATCAACTGGTCGAACGCTCGCCAGTGGGCATACGGTCTCGACGTGGTGGAAGCACTCGGTATGGCCGCGGGGGCGCCGATCCGAGCCCTGATCGTCGGTGGAGGCGACGGCGTCGAGCACCTTCGCCGCCGCGCTGCTGAGCTCGGCGTCCTCGACCGCGTGACCCTCACCGGCGCGCGCCCCCACGGCGAGGTGCCCGGGCTGCTGAGCGCGATGGACGTCTGCGTCTCCACCCAGAGCAACGACGCGATCGGTCGTGGACGGACCACGGCGAAGCTTCCCGAGTACCTGGCCTGTGACCGCTTCGTCCTGGCCACCGACGTGGGCACGGCCGGCGAGATCCTGGCCGCGGAGATGCTGCTGCCGGGAAGAACGTCCTTCGACGAAGCCCATCACCGACGCCTCGCCGAGCGACTGACCTCGCTCTGCGCCCGTCGCCACGAGCTCCGCGCCGGAGCGGGAACGCGCCGTCTCGCGCTCGCCCACTTCGACTACGCCCATATCGCCAGGGAGGTTGACCGGTTCGTCCGCGAGACGGTCGGCAGAAGATGAGGATCGCCATGCTCCACAGCGATCTCCCGCCCCCCGGGGGGGGGCACGGCGGGGTGCGACATCAGGTGGCGCGGCTCTCCGAAGCGCTCGCCGCGCGCGGCCACCAGGTCGTGGCCCTCGTGGTGGTGCCCGAGCACGCCCGCGTCTCGTTCGCCGTGCGGCCCGCCCCGCTCAGCGCCTGGTGTGCCCGCGGCCGCGTCGCCCGCCTCGCGCTGACGCCGGTGGCGTTCGCGATCGGCCGCTACGCTGACTTCGACGTCGTGCACGCCCATGGCGACAGCCAGCTCCTGTACCGGCGGAGCACGCCGATCGTGCGCACCTTCTACGGATCTGCCCGGGGCGAGAGGCGATACGCAGAAGGAGCGGCTCATCGCGCGATCGAGCGCTACCACGCGGTCGGTGAGCGGATCGCCCGACGCTTGGCCGACCGGACGGTGGGCATCTCCCGCGCCACCTCGGACGGCATCGGCGCACTCGACGAACTGATCCCCTGCGGCGTGGACGCGAAGCTCTTCCGGCCGGGCCCCAAGCACGAGCGCCCGACGATCGTCTTCGTGGGCACGATGGGCGGTCGAAAGCGCGGGCACCTCGTCGTCGCGGCGTTCCGCGAGGTGATCCTGCCGCGCATCCCAGAGGCACGACTTGTCCTGATCGCGGCCGATGCGGAGGCGGAGCCTGGGGTCGAGGCAATCAGGCGGGCGAGCGACGCCGAGGTTGCCGATCAGATACGCAGCGCCTGGGTGTTGACCCTGCCCAGCAGCTACGAGGGCTTCGGCGTGCCTTACATCGAGGCCATGGCCTCGGGCACCGCCGTCCTGGCCACACCGAACGCAGGGGCGAGGGAGCTCATCGAGGACGGCCGGGAAGGTGTGCTGGTGGACGAGGCCGAGCTCGGGAGGTCGCTGTGCTCGCTGCTGCTCGACCACGAGCGGCGCTCGGAGCTCGCGGCTCGAGGGCTGGCGGCGAGCGAGCGCTTCGGGTGGGACCGCATCGCACGCGAGTACGAGCGGGTCTACCGTGAGGCGCTGAGCGCGCCGGAGCGGCGCATGCCGGTGCCGTGGGGGGCGCCGTGACCGACCTGCCGCTTCACCTCCAGCGCGACGCCCATCGCCTACACCACGGCCGCCCGCGCCGGCTCGCGCGTATCCTGACCCATCTCAACGGCTTCATCTTCAGCGCCATCCTCCCCGCGGAGCCACAGCTTGTCCCGTGACCTGCTACTCCACCACCAGGCGCCCGGGGTCGGGGTGCATCCGTGCGTGCAGATCGGCCGGGGCGTTCAGCTCCACCACCACGTCACACTAGGGACTGAATGCCCTACGACAGCGGCCTCCTCATGGTGATCGGCGACAACGTGAGCATCGGTGCCCACGCGTGTCTGCTCGGCCCATCTCTGTTGGAGACGGCGTGCGCATAGGCACCGGTGCGATCGTAACCCGCCACGTCGATCCGGGCCTCACCGCGGTGGGCAATCCGGCGCGGCCCGTGCCCGGCTCCGACTTCGCGCCACGAGGTGAGCCTTGACCCGCGTCATCTACCGCGGGCTCCTTGCCAGCCTGGCGTACGTGTTCCTGCTCGACGGCTACGTGCGCCTGCGCACTGGGAGCAGTTCTCTGACCCTTCTGCGCGATGTGCTGCCGGGGGGAGTCGCGCTGCTTGGGCTCGCCGTGTTGTGCGTCCGGCATACGAAGCTTCAGCGAGGCCCGCTCTTCGGGCTTGTGGCGACCTTTGCCGCCGTCGCCTTCGTCGAAGTCCTCAATCCGGACACCGTTTCGATCAAGCTGGGACTCGAAGCCCTGCGGCAGCATCTTGAGTTCGTGCCGATCTTCTTCATCGCCTTTGCCGTGATGCGCTCCGAGGCCCGACTGCGGGGCCTCGCTCTGCTCATGGTGGTCGCCGCCGCCGCCAACGGCATCGTCGGCGTCATCCAGTCGCAGTTGACCTTGGACCAGTTTGCCGGATTGGGCACGGGTTACCGGACGCTCATCACCGAGAGCACTGTACCGGGCGCTGTTCACAACGCGCGCGTGTTCTTCGACGCCACCGGTCACCGAACGCTTAGGCCACCGGCTCTCGGCGGAGATTTCGGGTTTGGCGGGGTGCTCGGCATGTGCGCGCTGCCCTTCGCACTCGCCCTCATCCTGGCCCCGTCTCGGCGCGCTCACCGCTGGGCGGGAATTCTCGCTTTGCCGCTCACCGCCGCGGCCGTGGTCAGCTCGCAGACCCGCGCCGCTGTGATAGCGGCCGTCGCCGCCATTGTCGCGTTCTTGTGGTTTGCTGCGCGCGAGCGCACCCTGATCGTACCCGCGGTGGTCACGGTCGGGCTCGGAGTCGTCGTCGTCGCCCTCTCCGGAATCAACCTGGGCCGGTACGACTCGATCACTCCGACGCAGGTAGGCAGCACCTTCGGCGCGCAGCGGGGCGGATCTTTCGACCTGATCCCCACGTACGCTGCGAAGTATCCGCTAGGCGCCGGCCTCGGAACGGCTGGGCCCGCCGCGAGACTGCACTCCAGCGTCAACACGGGCAAACTGAGCGGCGAAAACGCCTTTACGTTCTTGACTCTTGAACTGGGGATACCGGGCCTCGTGTGCGGGTTCGCCCTGTTCGCAATCGCATTGCGCCGCGGGGCCCGGCTCGCCCGATCGCGTTCACTTGGGTCCGCGCGCCTGTACCTGGCGGCTGTCAGCGCGTCCCTTGTTGGGTGCTCGGTCCTTTGGTTTGCCGGGGGGGTAACCGCTGCACCCCCGGGGGCGCCGTTCGTCTGGCTGGCCTTCGGCGTGGTTGCCGCGTGGAGCCTGGGGCCCCGTCCACCAGCGACGTCCAGGGTGATGCATGGGGCGCCCGAGCGGCCCGTCGACAGGCGTAGCGGCGCGCGAGCCTCGCCTCCGGGTGAGCGGCCCGTCGATGGCCGACCGGCCGAAACCTGAGGTCGCGATCCGCGTCTTACCGTTACCGCCTGACGCCGCCCCGACACCGCAGCAACGGGTGATCCTGGCCTATGCGCGGACGACGGGTGCCCACGACGCCATCCTCGCCCACACCCATTGCCTCGTCGAGGCGCTCGAAAGGACGCCGGGGATCGAGTCGGCGATGGTGTTGCGCGCACGCGCGCGAAGATGGGCGACGCCCGGCGCGCCAGCGGCGGCGTCGCTAGCGCTGACACTCCGCCGTCTCGACGCCGAAGTAGTCGCCCTGCAGTACAACCCTTTCTCATACGGTCGCTGGGGAATTGCGCCGTCACTACTCGCCGAGATCATCAATGCAAGGCGCGTCGGGGCGCTCCGCCGGCTCGCGCTCGTCGTCCACGAACCCTATGTGAACGAGCGCGGGTGGCGGATGGCGGCCATGGGCGCGGTGCAGCGACCGCAGCTGAGCACGCTGATCGGGCGCGCGGACGTCGTCCTCGCCACCTCAGCGGCGTGGAGCCCGATGCTACGCGGGCTCCGCGATGGCACCGAGGTCATGTGCGTCCCGGTCGGCTCGAACCTGCCCGATCGGCGAGCCGACCGCCTCGCCGCGCGCCGAGAGCTGCTTGGACCGGAAACGTCGTCCTTGGTCGTGGCTTCGTTGGGACTGGTGGAGGCTCATCAGCAAGTCCGTTTCGCCGCCGCCGCGATGGAGAGTCTGATCGCGGACGGTCACCACGTCGTTCACCTCAACCTCGGGCGGACGGCCGACCTTGTTTCCTTCAACCACCCTCATTTCAGATCCGTCCGTCCGGGCCCCCTCCCGGATGCCCAGCTCGCGAGGATGCTGGCGAGCGCTGACCTGTTTCTCGGCCCCTACCGCGACGGCGTGACGACCCGTCGGACGACGCTCATGGCCGCCATGCAGCATGCCGTCTGCGTCGTGGCCACCGTGGCCGCCTCGTCGGATATCGAGCTGACCGCAGGAGGAGCCATCGCCCTTGCAGATGTCCGGGAGCTGCGAGCGTTCGCCGAACACGCTCGAAGGCTGGGCGCCGACGTAGCTGCCCGTCGTCGACAGGGGCTCGCGGGCCGCGGGCTCTTCGAGGAGTGCTTCACCTGGGATCGCCTCGCAGGACGGTTTCTCGAAGCCCTCTGGTAACTCCCACCGCGCGAAAGGGAACCTTCACCGACGACCCTCCGCGACAAGCCAGCGATTATGGGGGATCGGCCGATGATCGCGAAGGACTCGCCGCTGGTTTACGATCGTAGGCCGATATCCATGCGCCACGAGCATGGCGCCGCACCGGCGCTCGAGCTCCTCGGAGTGCACCTCGACAAGAAGGTGCGGCCTTCTCGCGGCCAAGAGGCCCGAGGCCCCCTCGAGCACCTGCGCCTCCTCACCGTCGACGTCGATCTTCACGAAATCGGGCACGAAGCCCTCCGCGGAGCCCGCGTACCGATCGAGCGAGAGGGTACCTTCTCCAGCTCCAACGAACGCAGCGACGGTCGTGATGAGGTGGCCAAGGTCCGGATTGAGGGCGAAGTTCGCCGTCATCTTAGCCAAACAGGCCGGATCTGGCTCGAAGCTCACCACCCTCCCTCGGCCGAGTTTCGCGAGAATCAGCGCGTCGTAGCCAACTTGTGCACCCACATCGAAGGATCGCGTGCCTGGCGGACATAAGCGTCGCAAGTGGCGAGACAACTCGATCTCGTAAAGGCCCAAGAACGTCCTCGTATGAACATCGAAGTCAATGATCATCGTGATCCCGCGAGGAAGTCCAAGCGGGAAGCGGCGCGGGCCGGGCGAAGGCAGGACACGCTTGATGGCATGACGCATTCACATAAGCATACGAGCGAACGCGCCGGGGGCCAAGTGACGCGGATGAGCTTCGGCGGCGGCAGCGAACCCCGGGGCGTCGACCTCGAGAACGCAAGCGTCCTTCCGAGGTCCAAGGCCGTTCACCTCCGGCGGCCCCAAGCGGCATCCGACGAGCATCCGGAAGCAGGCGAAGGTCGAACTCACTCGGGCAGCATGCGGACCAACTTCGCCGGCACGCCGACATAAAGCCCGTTGCGCTCGCAGTCGGCCGTTACGATCGCGCCGGCCGCGACCACGCAACCCGCGCCGACCGTCACCCCCGGCAGCAGCGTCACGTTCGTTCCAACCCACGCCCCCTCCCCAACGGTGATCGGAGCGGCTTTCATCGCGCCGACGCGCCGGGCCGCGGCGCCGATCTCATGGTTTGAGGTGATCAGCGTGACGCGCGTCCCGATCATCGCGCCACGCTCAAGCCGAATCGGCGCGCAATTGTCGAAGATCGAGCCCCGGCCGATGATGCACCCGTCGCCGATGCTGATGTCCGGCCCGCCGAACCAGCACCCCGTTTCGATATGAGCGCCGTCGCCGATGTCCATGCCCAGAGGCGCAGGACGCCCTGCCGAACGAAGGTTGGGGGGATCGCGCTGGAGGAGATCGCGTTGACGAGCGACTCGCGCACGTTGCGCGTGATCCACCCGCGCAGCCGAAGCGATAGCCCCCGCAGAATCCGGCCCAAGGTCATCCGCTGCAGGCTGCCGGCTGAGTTCCGCAATGCGTCAGGAGTACCGCTAAAGCTGAGCGGAGCCCGCGTGACCGGTCGCCTCTTCGCGGCCGCGAACGCGCCCCCGGGCCCGCCCCGATCCCCTGGGCGCCGTTGGACCGATCGCCTAGCAGTTCATGAGTGAACACGGTCGGGCGCGATGATGATCTCGACATCCCGAACGTTCTCGACGACTCCGATGCCCAGTCCGTCCTGGTTCCAGTCCTCTACGAACTCCCAGTGGGGTAGTTGCCGCCGTACCAGGTCCCAGAGAAGCGGGACCTCACCCGCGTAGGCCCGGCTGATCTGCCCGGTGCGCAGGCGCTCGTCGGGCACGATGTCATGGAAGGCGATGAGCCCCAGCGGAGCCACCAGCGGCCGGTAGAGGCGCAGGTCGGCCAAGACGCCGGCAAGCGAGTGGTCGCCGTCGATAAGCAGGAGATCGATCTCGCGGCCGTCGAGAACCCGTCTGACGCGCTCGACCGTCGCGGGAGCGCTCGAGTCGCCCTGCCGGGCGACGAATCGCATCCCCGGCCGCGCATAACGACGCAGACGCCAGCGGTTGCGGACAAAGACGTCGACCGCGACCGCGACCTCGATCGACTCGATCGCGCGACCGAGGAGAAAGTTCGTGCCGCCCGCCTCGGTGCCGATCTCGACGAAGGTGCGCGGCTCCCGAGCGCGGGCGAACTCGGCGAACGCAACTATCTCGGCGGGGAGCTGGCTGGATCCCCCCGGAATTCGGCGGCTGGTCACATCCAGCCATTCCGCGGCTGTGCGCGCAGCATCGAGGTCGGGCTGCGCTTCGCGCGCCTCGCGTCCGTCGAGGCGAAACCGTACGCCGTCGGCCAGGTCAACAGCCTGGCGGCGGGCGTGTCGTAGGAAGAGTGGCGCCACGGCAGTCACCCGGCGAGGGGCGGATCAGTCTAGCGCCCGCAGCCGCTCGAGACTCTGCTGGATGTGCTCGCGAAGGGCCGCCGCCCGCTCGTCATCCTCGAGACCCAGGATGGGGCGCCAGGTCATACCGCCGTGATGGCGGTAGCGACGTGTGAACGATCCTCGCATGCTGGCCCAGGGCATCCCGCGCTCGACGAGCTCGCCGAACCACGCTGCGCCGGTGTCGTAGGCCAAGCCGGTTCCCGATGACGAGCCATGCGGATCGAACCTGAACGCGAACGATGTCTTCAGATCGCGGACGACTGCGGGCGCGACAAGAAAAAGCCATCCGCTCGGGCGGGCGGCCATGTGAATGCGGTCGCCGCTGATCGGCTCGATGCCAGGTCCGGGCCGGCAGAGCTCGGCAGCTACCAGGGCCGCACCGGTGCGCATCGCGGTATCCACGAGGTCGCGGACCACGTTCGGGGCACGGAACTCCATGTCGGAGTCGCAGAAGATGACGTAGTCGGCCTCCGACCTGGCGATCCGGTGCTCGATCCAGTCGTGGTGCCGCCATCGGTCCGACCGCTCTTCGAGCCGAAGCCAACCGCGACCGCGCAGCTGCGCCAGCATCTCGATCGATCCGTCGGTGGATCCGCCGTCGCCCACTACGATCTCGTAGCCCGAGTCGTCGTGCGTGCGGAGCGACAGGATCGTCAACGCCGTCGCATCGCAGGTGTCAAGGCTCGCCACGAAGACTTCCACGCGAGGGGCCGGAACCGGTGACCTTGGGCGCAGGCGCGTCGGTTCTCGCGCGCGGGCGAAGCGTCGACGCAGATTCGCGCGTAGCCGGAGAAGACGCTGTGGGAGATTCGATATCGGAGCGGGCATCGTGCCGGGGCGGCTCTGGTTCGCTGGTCTCGCAAGCCCTATAGACTCTGGCACGCATGTCCGCAGGAAGTCAAGCTACGGCCCACGGCCTCAGCTTACACACGCGATCAGGTCCAGCTTCTGTGATCTGATGTTCCTTCTCGTGTTCGCTTCGCCGCTGGGCAACCTCGACCGAGCCATGTGCAAGTCGACGCACTGCGCCGTGATGTTGATCGCAGGCTCGAGACCTATATGGCCAGATGCCTTCCTACCGGCAGCTTGATTGGTTGTGCACTCTTCACTGCCCACCCCAGTCCCGGCACGACGGCAGGATTGGCCTGAGAGCTGGCTCTTATCGCATGCGTTCGACGAGCTTGAACTCACCACTCAGGCGGCGCGCCGCTGTCCCGATCCAGGTTATGTGCGCGCGTACCGGCACCGCGTCGCACAGACACTCGATTTGCTTTATGAGCGCGTGACTCCCGGCGCGCGTGTCCTCGACGTCGCCGCCGGGCAGGGCAATCTCACCGTCGCCCTAAGCCGGTGTGGCTACCGTGTCACCTGGAATGACCTCCGCGCAGACCTCGTCGAATACGTACGCCTGAAACTCGGCCGGTGTGATGTCCGCTTCTGCCCGGGCGACGTCTTCGAACTCGATGTCGCGTGCTTTGATGCCGTCCTGGCCACCGAGGTGATCGAACACGTTGCCCACCCGGATCAGTTCCTCAAGCGCCTCGGCGACCTTGTGCGCCCGGGCGGGCACGTCATCATCACCACCCCCAACGGAGGGTTCATCCGCAACACGCTGCCGCGGTTCTCGGACTTCGTCGACCCCAGCATCTTTGAAAGCCGCCAGTTCAGGCCTGATGCTGATGGCCACATATTCCTGCTCCACCACGACGAGCTCGACCCACTCGGGCGTGCGGCCGGGCTCGAGCTCATGCACGTCGCCCACGGTACGAGTTTTCTCAGCCGCGGCTGGATGGGAACGGGCTCATTCGCGCGGTATCTTCCTGAGCCCGTCATCGAGGCATTGGACAACGTGGTCACGCACAGTCCGGCGCCGGTCCGCGACAGACTCACCACACAGCTCGCTGCCGTGTTTCGCCGCCCGAGCTGAACGATCGTGCTGGCTGAGGATGGCGGGACCCGGAGGGCCCTCGCGTGCTTCGATTGACGTTCAGTGGGGCCGGCGCGCCACCGCCTCGCCTCGCGCTCCGTGCGCCGGGCTTGCACGGTTCACGCGCCGTCAGCCGGTGCCAGGCGCTGCCGGGCTCGCCCGCCCCGTGAAAATAGTTTTTGTCACCCGTGCTTACTGGCCCGCCGTCGGTGGACAGGAGAACTACTTGCGTCATGTGGCTACCGGGTTGACCGCCCGTCACGACGTCAAGGTCGTTGCCCAGACCAAGCAGAGCGTCAACGCGACTCGGCTCTTGGGCCTCCTCCGGGACTACCCCGCCTTCTCCTCCTACCGCGACGGCGAAGTGTTGGTCCAAGAACTGCGCCTCGATCTTCGTCGCCGAGTCTGGATCCTTCCGGCGTTGGCGACCGTCATCCGTCCCTTCTCGCGCTATGCCTATCACCGTTTCGTGCGTCGGGGCCTGGCGCAGCTACTCTCGAAGGTCATCGCCCCCGACCTGCGCCGCGCGCTCGAGGACGCGGACGTGATCCACATGTGGGGCGGCGATCTCCTCTCGTCGGTTGTGCTCGACGTGGCCCATGAGCTGGGTACGCCAGTGGTGCTCACGCCCTTTGCCCACCCCGGGCAGCACGGCGATGACCCGTTCTCCGCCTCCTGCTATCGGCGGGCTGATCGGGTCGTCGGCCTGTTGCACTGTGACGCGGCCCTCTACGGCAACCTGGGCGTGGCTGCTGATCGGCTGCGTGTCTGCCCGGTGTGCAGTCCGGGCCTTCCGGAGTCAGACGTCGATGCGCGCGCGGAGCATGGTATTCTCGGTCCGCTCATCTTGTTCCTGGCGGTGCGCCGAGCCTACAAGGGACTGGACCTGCTGTTGGAGGCGATTCCGACAATCGCCGCTCGCGTCCCGGACGCCACCATCGCGATAGCGGGACCCGGAGATCCCGTCGACGTGGATCGTCCACTTCGAGTCATAGACGTGGGCGCGCTCACTGCGCAGCGAGCAGTGGCATGGCTCAGGGCCGCTGACGTGCTCTGCCTGCCGTCCGAGCACGAGATCTTCCCGGTCTCCTTCCTCGAGGCCTGGAGCGCTGGCACTGCGGTCGTCGGCAGCGATATCGAGCCATTGCGCGAGCTGCTCGGCGAAAGCGGGGGCGGCCTGGCGGTGCCCCGCGATCCGGCCAGCCTCGGGGAGGCCCTTGGCGCGCTTCTCCGCGACCGCGACCGGTGCCGAGCGTTGGGAGCTGCCGGCTGCGAATGGTGGCGCGCCCACGCGTTGCCCGGACCTGTCGTGGCATGCCATGAGAAGATCTACGCGGAGGTTCTCGGCGCTCGGACCGCACCGCCTTCCCTCGCGGCGGGGGGATGACCGCAATGTTCGACCCGCCGCGCGAGATTCGCTCCGCCCTCGTGCTCGGTGGATGCGGATTTCTCGGCCAGTGGCTGATCTCGCGCCTAACAGCGCGCGGCATCGGCGTCAGCAGCGTCGACCGAGACCCTCGGGGGCGACTGGCGGGAATGGGCGTCACGAGCATCCAGATGACGACTCTGAATTCCGCCCTCGAGCTGACGGCCCTCATGGGCGCGGGCGACTTCGATGTCGTCTTCTCGCTCGTCGGGACCGGGCTCGTACCGCGTTCGGTGGCGGCTCCGCTCGACGATCTCGCCAACAACGTGGGCTCGCTGGTCGTGCTCTTGGACGTGGTTCGACGGATGGACCCGCCGCCCCTCGTGGTCAGTGTTTCTTCCGCGGCCGTCTACGGCTCGGCGCGCTCGGTTCCGATGACCGAGCAGCACCCTCGCCGCCCCGAATCGCCATACGGCGTCTCCAAGGCCGCCGGTGAGGATTATCTCGATCTCTACCACCGCGCCTATGGCGTGCCGGCGCTGTGCGTCCGGCCCTTCTCCATCTACGGGCCGGGACAGCGCAAGCTTGTGATCTACGATCTGCTCGAGCGCCTGCGAGGTTCGGAGGATCCGCTCGTCGTGCAAGCCTCGGAACACATCACTCGGGACTTCGTGTATGTCGAGGACGTCGCTGAGACCATCGTTCGCCTGGCCGAGCGCGCGCCCGCGCGCGGCGAGGCCTATAACGCCTGCTCTGAGCAGGAGACATCGCTGCGCGGGCTGGTCGAGCTTCTCGTCGGGCTCGTGGCCCCCGACACGCGGGTTTCCTTCACCGGGGCGACACGCCCCGGCGACCCGACCCGCTGGGTCGGATCGCGGCGCCTCACCTCGAGCACCACAGGCCTGACGCCCACTGTCCTGACAGACGGGGTGGACCGTACCTGGCGTTGGCTTGACGAGTCGGCTCGCCGTGCCGACGTCGGGACGGCGCCGGGGAGACGTCACCGTCAGGACGGACGGTGACCACTCGCGTTGTCCCGGTCAGGGTAGGTCGCGCACCCGCCGCGCCGGGATTCCTGCGTAGAGTCCGTCGGCCTCACATTTACCGCGGATGACGGAGCCGGCCGCCACGACACATCCGGCTGCGACCGCACTGCCGGGGAGCAGCGTGACCCGGGTGCCGATCCAGGCGCCGTCGCCGATCGTGATGGCCGCAGCGGAAAGGGTTCCCGCGCGGCGGTGTGAGGGACCGATCGCGTGGTCGGAGGTGATGATGAGCACGTTCATACCGATGGAGCAGGAGCGGCCGATAGCTATTGACGCCGAGTTGTCGAAGACGCAGCCGCGGTTGATGTAAGAATCGTCACCGATGGTGATGTGCGGTCCACCAAACCAGCTCCCCGGCTCGATGCGACATGTTCCGACATGGAGGCCGTACAACCGTAGTGCGGCGCATCTGACCACGTTGGGCACGGCCGGGCTGGAGGCGAGGCAATTGATGCTTTCGCGGATGATCCGCTCACCCCAGCCGCGCACCGGGCGCAGGGCGCGGCGCGCGGCGGCACGTAGCGCGGTGTTCACGAAGCCGCTGTGTGCATGGTCGTCAAGTGACCGGTCAAGCATCGCATGCGGACCCCTCGCGCATCCCCTCAACCGGGCGTCCGAGCGGCGCTTCGGGCCGGGCCGGTCGAGCGCGACCGGTAGGCGTCCTCCAGCCCGTCCAGGACCCTGTCCCATGACCACTCGTGCTCGGTGGCGCGCCGGTTGTACTGGCCCATCGCGCGCATCCGCTCTGGGTCACTGAGGAGCTCGATCAGCGCCGCGGCGAGCGCGGCCGGGTCATCCGGGGCCACCAGCAGGCCGCCGGCTCCGTGCCTGACGAGGTGGCGAGGACCCCCGAGGTTCACCGCCACCACCGGTCGTCCGGCGGCCATCGCCTCCAGAACCACCATCCCGAAGGGTTCCCCCGCGGACGGCAGGCAGAGAATCGAGGCTTCTTCCAGCACCTTCCCGACGCGGTCGTGGGGCACGGCCCCAGCCAGCAGGACGCGACCTCCCAAGCCGTCTTCGCGCGAGCGCTGCGCGAGCCACGGCCGAAGGTCGCCGTCACCGACGAACACGAGCTCCACGCCCTCCACATGTTGTACGACGGTCCGGAAGGCTTCGTACAGGACGCGCACCCGCTTGTTCTCGATCAGCCGGCCTAGGAACGTGATTCGGGGGATGGATGGGAGTGGCGTCACCGCGTACATGCTGGCGTCGATCCCGAAGCCGAGGACTCGGGCGCGGGCCGCGTCAGGCCTCGGCAATGTGCTGACAACCTCGGGAAGACTGGCAAGGAGGACGTCGGTCGCAGAGCACTCTCGCGCGTATCGACGACTGAGCGACGGCGTGAGCGGAGCTCGAATGAGATCGCCGGCCCGCCACCCAAAGGCTCGGTCGCTCTTGCCCCACGGCCTTGGCAGAGGCCCGAGCACAGTCCGGCAAGCCGCGGTCGTGGGCGGAAACTGTACATCCTCGCTCTGCGGAAACAACCAATGCACCACGTCGTAGGCCGACGATCCGCCCCGGCGCTCGAACGCTCGCCGGATCGCGTAGGGGCGGGTGTAGGGGCTGAGGGACTCCCATCGCTGGGCATTCGGCAGCAGGACGAGCTCGAAGCTCGGCGCGCGGTGTAGGTCGGCCGCGTCTGCGCAAGCCGTCACGGCATGGCCCCGGTCGGCAAGCCGGCTGAGGAGCTCCCACGCGATCAAACCCTCACCCGACGGTAGGTGATCGGTCAGCAGCGACGCAGCGGAGGCGAAGAAGATGCGCAGCACGAGCGCGATCGAAGGGCCGAGATCACGCCCAGAACCTAGCGAAGGGCGGACGCGAGCGCAGTCGGGCTCCCCGCCTTGAGGCATGCGCTCGGCCCGTCGCGACCGATTTGGCCGACACTGCGCTGGCTCACCCCCAACCAACCACGGTTAGGCTGACGACGCTCACACGCTCCGCGTAAACGCCACTCGCCCGCGGGCCCGGCGCCCTCTGAATCCCATCCCTCCTCTCTGGCTCTGGCCCGGAAGGAAGGCATTGGCGGTCGCGCCCTCCCCTGGGCACTCACGTCTGCCCCAGAAAGCGCCACGAGGCCGGCGTCAGCCGGCCGGCGCCGCGGCTGTACGATTGCGGAGCAGCGACCACGCGTAGCGGAGCACCGAGCGATCGATCAACCAGACGAGCGCGACGGCGGCCACGGCGGTCGCCAGGCACGCAACACCCAGGCTCACGGGCGTGTCGGCGCCCCGGCCGAGCAGGAGCGAGATGGCTCCGATCGAGGTCAGCGCGAGGATGATGTTGCGTGTCGCTCGCCGCAGCGGCAGCTGCGCCCAGTGGGCCAGGAGGGCGGCGTCCAGGCTGGGACCGACGATGGCCACGGCGAGCGCCGCCCCGGTCACGCCGGCAACCAGCATGAGGGGGTAGATCAGGAGCAGGGTGGCCCCCGATGCGACTAGGGCGCATCGGAAGCGGACGCCGGCCCGGCGCCGGGAGGCCAGGTTAGCCGAGAGGAACTGGAGCATGGCCAGGGGCACGATCCCCAGCAGCGTCACTTGCACGGCACCGGTGGCCCCTACCCACCGGACCCCGAAGAGGTGTCGGACCAGGTCCGGGGCTAGACCGAACAGCGATCCTGCGGCGGCGGCGGCGAGAAGGGCGATCAGGCGCACCGATCGCTCGGAAGCCTCGAGGAACTGAGCACGATACTGGCCGTAGAGGCGGGCAAGGCTCGGCAAGAGAACCGATTGCAGGGTGATCAGCGCCTGCGCGAGCGGGACGGCCAGAATCGTCGACCAGGCCCACAGGCCAAGCGCGTGGGCTCCGAGAGCGCCCACGACGACCAGCGGCACGACAGCTCCTTGCAGTCCGTCGAGCAACAGCGGCCCTTGGTACGGCACGCCGTCCCGGAGGAGGGCCCGCATTCGGTCGCCGCCGCGCGGACGGGCGATCGGCCCGCCGAGCTTGACGTAGGCAACGAGGCCTATGATCGAGCGCGCGTAGGCGCCGAGGACGAGCGCCCAGACGCCGAGTCCGGACAGGAGAAGGACGATCTGTACGACGTACCCCGCGAGCGATTCCAACATCGTAGCCATCGCGATCTGCCGAAACCGGAGCATCCGTGTCAGGCGTACGATCGGCCCCAGCCTAAGGGCATCGACGACCAGCGTGCCGGCGTAGACCGCCGTCAGCGCCGCTGAGCCGACTCCCGAGAGCAGTCCGAGACTGATCGCGACACCGGCCAGGCCGACGAGCGACCCGATGGAGATCGAGCTGGCGAGGACGATGGCCGCGCTTGTGCCGAGGTCCTTCTCGTCGAAATCCTGGCGCACGACGAGGCTTTGGCTGAGGCCGAGGTCCCCCACGGCTCGGGCAAGCCCCACCAGCGTGGCGGCTACGGTGAACGCACCGTATTCGCTGGGCACGATGGCTTGGGCCAGCACGATCGAGCTGACCACCTGGAGCGCCTGGAGGAAGCCGTTGCGCATGATGAGCAACATGCCGCCGCGAGCCGCTCGATGTCCGATTACGGCGGCGGAGGCGAACGAAGCATCCGGAGCGGGCAGGCCGAGCGGAACCACCGGCGGCTCGGCGGCGGCGGACGGCGGCGGGGCTGGAACGGGAGGACCGGAGCTGTCGCTCGGTAATGACAAGCCGCTAGGCCGCCCGGACTTCTCGCGGCCGGATCTCCACGCACGCGACCGCCTGCGCCCAATACGGCTGGCTCGCGCAGTCAGCCGCCGCCTCTTCGCTCGATAGCTGCCAACCGTGTTCGGTGTGCCGGTAGATCTTCTTGTCGACTTCGGCCGGCCCGAACCCGTCGATCAGTCCCCTCAGGGCCGGGGGGTCGAATTGGCGGAGCCACCCGAGATTGTCCGGGCGCCCGAACGGGACGCTGAGCAGGATCCGGCCCGTGGGTTTCACCACACGCCGCAGCTCGCCCGCGGCGAGAACCGCCGCCCGTTGGGGATCGGCCTCTCGAGCGACGCTCGCCTTGTAACCGGACACGTCCATGCCGACATGTTCGAGCGTGGAGATGCAGACCACGGTGTCGTAGAGGCTCGACCGCACCGGTAGGTCGCGAAGATCCGCGTAGACGTAGGAGATCCCTCGCTCGGGAAACGACCGCTTCTCGGGCGCCAGCGTCACGACGTGCAGGGCGTCGACAAGAGCCAAGACCTGGTCAAGGACGTAGGGATGGTTCAGCGTGGATCCCGCGTCCAGCGTCAGCCCGGCCTCGCGTTCGGCGAGCTTGGCGACCGCCCACGGGAACTCGACGAGTCGCTCTGACCGCCCGGCACCCCAGCCCTCGGGAAGCGTGCTCCCGGCCACGAGCGCCGTCCGCGCCGCCGTATCGTCGAGCGCTCGGGCGACCGCGGCCTCGTACTCGCCGGCGCGGCGCCGGTCGATCGCGGCACGGAGAAACGGCAGCCTGACCTGCAGGGCATGCCACGCGCGCTCAACTTGGGGGAGGATGCTCTCGGTCGTCGCGCGGCCGATTATGACCGGCGAGCGCCGAGTTCCCCCTCCCGGCCGGTAGGACGCGACTCGCGCCCGCTCGCTCCACATCCGGGTCGAAAAGCTCATGCGGGGCGCCGAGGAAGCCGTCCTCGGCTTGGTGGAGGAGATGCGCCGAGCCCTGCGAACCGCCGGCACGACGGGCCGGTGGCGCGACAATCCGCGACCGCGGTAGGGCGCAGGACCGGCGTGACGGCGGGCCGCTCGTCGCCTCTATGCCTCGCCGGCGATCTGGCCGCCGAGGCGCCGGTCCGCGATATCACGCGATCGTCAACAGATGGACGCTTCGCGATTTGACGGAGATGTGAATCGCCTCACCGGCCGGGACGGGAGGCTCGATCGCTTCGAGCCCGGCGTGCCCCGCGCCCGCCTCGTAGAAGTTCGAGTGATGATCGTCGATCACGTGGTGCGTCACTCGGGCTCGGGAACTCAGGCCGGGCAGGTTGATGGTAAGGGTCTGATCGGCCTCCTTGCGGAAGTGAAGGTTGGCGACCAAGATGGTTACCTGTCCCGCGTCGTCGACCGACGCCTGTGCGCACATACCAGGATCGGCGTCGAGCGCCTGACTGACCAGATGCGGCGCGAGCCTCGACCACATGTCGAATACGTTCAGGCCGACGTAGGGCTGGCTGGAGCCCATCAGGCTGCTGGGGACGATCCCCACATCTCCGACCGGCAGCCAGAACACGCCCTTGACCACTCCGGTCCGCTGCATCTCGATCAGCGACCACGCCATGAATCCCGCCATATGGTCGTTGTGAAAATAGTCGTATGCCTTGTACGGAGGGTAACCCGTGCGGGGCACCCATATCGCCGAGAAGGACCATTCGCCCGTTATGAGTTCCATCGGGGTCGCAAGGCCGTACCGCCTTGTCAGCTGATCCACTTGGGTGCGCAGCGCCTGGAACTGCGTGACGTCGCCGGAGTAGTTGTGCACCGAGACGAAGTCCAGCGGCACCTGCTGCCGAGCACAGTGGCGTACGAGCGCTTCTAGATACGGGACTCCGCTACCCATCTGATCGCCGATCTCTGGACCGCCCACCTTGAGCCGTGGGTCCGTCGCCTTCACGGCCGCAGCGCAGGCGTCGTAGATGGCCAGATAGTCGCCGACTTTGCCGCGTAGGAACTGCGTCGTGCCGTCCGGCTCGTTCCACACGCCCCAGTAGGGGACGCGGTAACCCTTCTCGACGACGATATGGTGGATCAGGTCCTGAACGATCGTCCTGAACGCGGCCATGTCGTTCGGCACCTCGGGACTGAAGCTCGCGGTGTAGGATCGTTCGGACGTCAGGATCCGACCCGTGAACGGCGCCACAGATCCGCCCAGGATCTGCGGCGTGGAATCGATGGATATGTACGCCTCGAGGCCGAGGCGCGCCACGTAGTCGAGCGTCCGATCGACGACCTGCCAATCGTATGCGAACTGGCCCGAGCGGCCTCGGTGCGGGTGGAGGGCATCGACGCCTCCGGCACGCATCGGCGTGGCCGTCAGCAGCTTGTCCGTTCGGATCAACTTGAGCTTTCCCGCGGCCATCCGTTCGGTTGCCGTGTTGCCGAGCGTGTGCAGACCGCCGAGCAGAGTTTGTTGGACGACCCCGCCCGTACGCCGGCCGGGTTCAACGGTGAGGACGTTCCCGCTCTTCAGGGGCACAACGCGACCTGGTGTCCGCGCCGTCCGACTGATGCGGAGATCCGAGATCACGAACCCCTTGGCGCCGACACCCGCGGCGCCCCCGATCGTAAAATCAACAGGCCAGTGCATGGGGGCAGGGATGCCCGTGACCTGAGCCCTCTGAACTCCGTTTATGTATCCGATCAGGGCGTCCCGCCCGTATGTCACCGCCACGTGGGTCCAGGTCCTGGCGAGGATGGGACTGGTCGGAGGCACGGGCATGTGCACCGCCACCGGACCGCTGGGATCCTGCGCGTGGCTCACGTCCACGCGTAGGCCTCCCCGATTGACGAGCAGGCTGACGCCGCCCAGGGTGCAAAGGGTCGGGTACGTCAGGACGTAGCTGCCCCAATCCTCGGGGGCGTAGACCCACATCTCGATCGTGAACTCGGCGGCTGAAAGCACCTGCCGGGTCTTGGCGTACCCGAACGCGAGGTTGTTGCTCTCGATACCTGAGCGGTACTTGCCCGGCGCCTTGACCACGTCGGCTCCCGGCTTCCAGATGCTGCCGGCGAAGTTGTTGCCGGGAATCAGGCCGTAATTAGCGAAAGTGAGACGATCTTCGACGTCGGCATCGAGCAGGTACAGTGTGTCGGCCTCGACGGCCTGGCGGGCCAACGGGTCCCAGGGCGTCGATGCCGCGGCGGTGCCGCGCGGCCTCGGCAACCGCTCCCGGCTCTCCAGGAGACTCCGTGCCCCGGCCACAGCTATCACGACTGCCCCGGCCTTGAGGAGGAGGGCCCTGCGGGTCAGGAGCAGGCTCGTCCAACCGGCGCCCGGACCTCCTACCGGCACGCGTCCGCCCGCTGATGAGAACCTGGACTGACACGGTGAACCACGAGCTGCGGGGCCGCCACATGCCCGATTGTACCCGCCGCCGCACTTTGCAACCGCGACGCGGTCACTCGCCGAGCCGCGGCGATGGATGAAGGTGGCGCGGCGCACGCCTGCGCTCGCGGGCGGCCGGCTCCGCGAGACCGACTGGGCGTCCGCGTACTCAAGCGAGGGGCCACACTCCGCCAAGTGGACGCCGACCCTGCGCGAATCCGATCTGCCACGAGTGGCACGCACAGGTCGGTATGCTCGGTACGGTGTCGACTGCCGACCATGAGGTTGTGTGGGCGCGCGAGCGCTCGTTTCACGATGCGCTCGCCGGTCAACTCGACATCGAAGCACTCGACCGGTCCCGCTCGCCGGACGGGCTCGACGCGGCGCTGCTCCAACTTGCCGGAGATCTGCGCGATCGCAGGATCCTCGACGCTGGCTGCGGGCAGGGCGACCTGACCGTCGCCCTGCTCGAGCGAGGCGCTCGCGTGACCGCGCTCGACCTCAGCCCAGGTATGGTCGACGTCGTCCGCTGCCGCGTGAACCGGCTCGGTGAGGGGCCGCACGTTTTCACCGCCGTCGCGGCGCCCCTCGAGCGGTCCGGTCTGCCCGATGGCTACTTCGACCTCGTTCTGGGCAAGTTTGTCTTGCACCACGTCGATGTCGAGACCGCCTGTCGAGAGCTCCGGAGGCTGCTGCGCCCCGGCGGCCGGGCGATCTTCATCGAGAACGCCGGCGACAACCCCATGCTGTCCTTTGCCCGCAAGCACGTCGCTGGGCGGTTCGGCGTTCCCCGGCTCGGCACCGAGGACGAGCACCCGTTGCTGGCGCGCGACGTGGACGGCCTGCGCAGGGTGTTTGCGAGAGTCGAAGCTCACTACCCTGTGTTCGAGTTCTTCGTGCTCTTCGATCGGCAAGTGCTGCGCTTCCGCCTAGGCTGGCTCTCGCGAATCATTCGGTGGATCGACGACGGCATTCATCGTCACGCGCCTCGCCTGCGACGCTTCTCATATCGGGTGATCATCGAGCTACAGGCGTAGGCCGGATCGGCTCAGCGAGAACGGCGTCTCTCGCCGCTGGCCAGAGTGGCGCGACCTCCGTCCAGGAGTTCGGCGCCACCCGCGAGCGCCGCGCCCGCACCCGGCGCCGATGCCCAGCCCGCGCAACACCCTCGGCCCAGCGGTCGACCGTCTTCGGACAGGCGTCCAAAGACCGGCGGCGCCGGACCGTGTTCACTTACACGTGGGCGCCGACAGACGCCCTCTCTCCAAGCGGTCGTCACAGCGAAGAGCCCGGCGTAGCCGGGCTCTTCGCGCTCCCCCGGCGACCCGGCGGCGGGGGTACTCCGGGACGAGCGGGTCATCCCCCCGCGTCGCCCTCCTCGCCGCCGGCGACACCCTCCTCGTCCTCCGACTCCGCCAGCTTCTCCTCGGCCAGCGGGCGGCTCGGGTGGCCGAGCGGCAGATCTCCGGGATGGATCGTGTCGTGGACCTCATGGGTGTCCCCGACAGCCCCGCCCTGCGCTTCGTCTTCGTCCGCCATCGTTCCCTCCTTGAGTCGCCGTTCGATGCCGCCGGCCTACCCGCTCTCGCCCGGCGCCAGTCGGCAGGGGCCCGCTCCGTCCGCATCTGCGGCCGGCGCCGCGGCCAGGCGGTCGAGCAGGGGCTGCTGAGCGGCCAGGATCTTCTCGGCGGCTTGCGCCAGGGTGAACCAGGCGGCCCGATCGACCTCGGGGAACTCACGCCGGCGGCCGCTCCGGGGCGGCCACTCGACGAGGAAGGTGTTGCTGGTGATCCGGTCGGCGTCGAGCTCGCCCTCGGTGGCCCAGGCGGTCACGATCTTGCCGCTGCCCTGGCGGACCTCGCCGAGATCGATCGGCTCGGCCGGGTCGAGGACCTGTCCGGTCTCCTCGGCGAACTCGCGAAGCGCACAGGCGAAGGGCTCCTCACCGGCGGCGTACTCGCCCTTGGGAATGCCCCAGCTACCGGCGTCCTTGCGGGCGAAGTACGGGCCGCCCGGGTGGACGAGCAGCACCTCGAGACGCTCGGCGCGCCGGCGGTAGAGGAGGATTCCGGCGCTCCGTACGGGCACGACCGCGACGATATCGCCCACCCGCGCCCGACTGGACCTACCGGACCCGGGCGGCCATCCCCGATACGTGCTCTGAGGCCGGCCCCGCCGACGAAAAGACGGAGTCAACGTCGCCGCCATGAGCCCTCACTCGGGACGGCGACGTTGATCCTGACCCATACCCCACTCCGGGCGAGGACTGTAGCGCCATGTGACAAAGATTGCTAGGTGCAACCGCGGCGGGCCGCCCGCCCCGCGCCGGAGGCGCGGCGGAGCTCAGGGTGCGGCGGAGGCGCCGCCGGCGGCCGCGCCGATCAGCGAGGTCACCGGGACGGCGGGCGAAGCCGGGCGCAGAGCGCCGAGCAACGGAATCGCCGGGGCCGGCGTCGGATGGGCCTGGGCGTAGCGGTAGGCGTAGGTCAGCTGGGTCAGCGTCTCGGCCGCGGTCTCGCCGCGGCTCGGGCAGCAGGGGCCGCCGCCGGGAGCGCTGATCCCGATCTCCAGGTGCGGGGCGCTCGAGATGCCGACGTTCCCGCAGCCGACCTCGGCGATCGGCTGGCCGGCGGCCACCTGCTGGCCGACCTTGACCAGGGCGGGCATGGCGTGGCCGTAGTAGACGTAGCGCCCGTTGTCGGGACCGCCGGAGACGAGCAGGACGGGCGCCGCCGAGCCGAAGCCGGTGATCCCGGTCTTGACGATCGTGCCGTTGGCCACGGCGAGCTCGAGCAGCTTGGGTCCGCAGTCGCCGCGGCCGCCGCCGAGGTCGACGCCCCGGTCGAGGGTGCAGCCAACCGCCCGACGAGACGCAACTACCACCACCGGGGGGGAAGCC
>JBPCNA010000060.1:0-62853 GCA_051001735.1 Solirubrobacteraceae bacterium | reverse complement strand
TGCGGCCCAGGCGCCGCGGCCAGGACATGCTCGCGTTCATGACCCAGATCCGTGGCAGCTACCCCCGCCGCCGCCGGATCTACTGGATCGGAGGACAACCTCTCGGCCAACTGGACGCCAGCCATCCGCAAGTTCGCGGCCGCGAGCAACAAGCTCGTGCCGACCCCGACCTACGCCAGCTACCTCAACCCCGTCGAGTGCCACTTCTCCGCGATCAGCCAGTTCGTCGTCTGCAACGCCGACTACCCCCAACTGGGACGCCTTCGCCTTCGCGCTCGCCCGCCACATCACCTACCGCAACGGCGACCACCGCGACCACCGCCTCGCCGCCGCCGAAGCCCGACACCGCGTCGCCGCCTAACCCATGCAGTTACCGGTCAAACCCACCCTCAAGGCCCACTAGCGGGCGCTGCGGAGGCGGTCGATGTCGACCGATCCGACCGGCGCGCTCAGCGCCACGCCGGCGTTCCAGCGGTCGAACGTCGTCGTCTGACCCGACCCGCCGGTGACGGCGATCCGCACCGGGTACGGCTCGCCGGTGGTGGCGACGCTCAGCGTCCCGCCGCGCGGATCCTGCAGCTCCACCACCTGCTGCCCGGCGACCGTCAGCCTGGCGCCCTTGGTGAGCTTGAGGTTCGGCTGGCTCAGCGCCCGGTCAACGAAACCCGGCAGGTCGGTCAGCGGCCCGATCCCGGCGAGGACCCCCGAGGTCGTCCGCCCCTTCAGCCACTTGCCGTTGAACAGCTGGGCCGCCGCCCCGGTGAAGTGGCGGTAGAAGGCCCGGCTCCCCTTGACGTAGATCGACGAGCCGACGCGGATCAGGTCGTAGCTGATGCCGTTGGCCACGAGCCGACCCCGGGCGCCCCGGCCTCGGGCCAGGTTCAGGTCGAAGGTCGTCGTCCCCCCGGAGAGGGCGATCGACCCGGCGACGTGGACCGAGCTCGCCGTGTCCGCCGCCTGCTTGGACGCCGCGAGGATGGCGTCGGCCGGCTTCGCGTCGACGCCGTTGCCGGGCGACGCGCCGCCGCAGCCGCCCAGTCCGGCGGCGAGAAGGAGCGCGCCGGCGGAGCCAGGCAGTCGGCGGGACACCGGCTGATCGTAACCGACACCCCGGGCGCCGCCGCGCCGGCTCAGCTCTCGGCCGCCAGCTGGGCCGCCGCCGCCTCCGGACGCACCAGCAGCCCCGTTCCGCGCAGGACGAGGTCGCCCTGGCGGTCGGCCGCCAAGCCCTCGAAGCGCCCCGCCTCGACGTCCCAGGACTCGGCGTAGGCGAAACCGTCGCGCTCCCAGCCGGGCAGGCCGACCCCGGCCGCCACCGCCGCCGCCAGCACCGCCGAGCTCCGCAGGCGCGGCAGCTCCACAGAACGGGCGTAGGCCTCCCAGACGTCGGCGAGCGCGACGTGGTGCGCGCCTTCCGGCCACAGGGGGACGCGATCGAGGTCGGCCCGCAGGCGGGCGGGCGGGTACTCGGCGAAGAGGTCGCCGTCGGCGCGGAGCTGCCGGCTCGCCCGCATCGCCAGATCGTCGCGGCCGGTCGCCCGGCTCGTGCCCCAGTCGGCGCCGGCCGCCGGCGGCACGAGCAGCCACCGCCACGTCTCGCCGAGCAGCTCCCGCACGTCGCCGCCCGCCCCGACGGCCGCCCGCAGCTCCTCGAGCCGGGCGGCGTCGGCGGCGAGGAAGACGAGCATGTTGCGGTAGACGCGCTCCTCGCCGCCGAGGACGGCGGCGGCGTGGACGAGCGCCGCCGACGCGCCGGCCTCCGTATGCGGGTGGTCGGGTCCGACGACGACGAGCCGCGCCCCGGCCACGTCCGGGACCTCCTCGGCGCAGGACGGCGCCACATGGATCGCCGCGAAGTCGCCGCGCATCCGCTGGGCGCCCAGCAGACGGCGGATCTCGTCGTCGACCGGCGTGCCGTCGGCGGGCGTCATCCGCGCAGGGTAGCGGGGCGTCGACCCCGGACTCGGGCTAGAGTCCCGCCCTTCCCGCCGCCCGAGAACGGAGCACCCTCTTGATCACCATCCGCACCCTGCGCTACGTCGCGCTGGCCGAGGCGACGAGCTACCTCGCGCTGCTCGTCGCCGCCGGCTTCAAGGAGGGCGCGAGCTCCTCCACCGGCTCGAGCGTCGTCTCCGTCCTCGGCCCCGTCCACGGCGTGATCTTCCTCGCCTACGTCTTTCTCACCATCGCCCTGCGGCCCACCCAGAAGTGGACGACCAGCACGACGGTGTACATCCTCCTCGGCGCCGTGATCCCGTTCGGCGGCTACTACGTGGACTGGTGGCTCAAGAAGAACGCCCGGTGAGGCGGATCGGCGTCGACGAGCGGCGGGCCCGGCTCGCCCGGCGCCACCACCTCGCCCGATCGGCCCGCGCCGACGGGGTGGCCGAGCTGGCGGGCGACCTCGTCGGCCTCCACGCCACCGATCCCGCCTCGGTCATGCTCGCCGCCCGGAGCCGCCTCCGGCGCGCCCGTCCGGCGACGGTCGAGCGCGCACTCTACGAAGAGCGTTCGGTCGTACGGATGCTCGGGATGCGGCGGACGATGTTCGTCGTCCCCCGCGAGCTGATCGGCGTGATCCAGGCCGCCGCCACCGCCGCCCTCCTCCCCGGCGAGCGCCGCCGGTTCGTCGCCATGCTCGAGGCGGCCGGGGTCGCCGCCGACGGCGAGGCCTGGCTGGCCGCCGCCGAGGCGGAGACGCTCGCCGCGCTCGCCGCACGCGGCGAGGCCACGGCGTCCGAGCTCGGGCAGGAGATCCCCGCCCTCGGCCGGCAGATCGTCGTGGCCGCCGGCACCAAGCACGAGGCCCGTCAGGGCGTCGCCTCGCGGGTGCTCTTCCTCCTCGCCGCCCAGGGCCTGATCGTCCGCACCCGCCCGCTCGGCTCGTGGACGAGCAGCCTCAACCGGTGGGCGCCGCTCGAGTCCTGGCTCGGCGGTCCGGCGCCCGTGGTAGCCACCGAGACGGCGCGCGCCGAGCTCGTCCGGCGCTGGCTGCGGGCCTTCGGCCCGGGGACGTTCGCCGACCTCAAATGGTGGACCGGGTGGTCGGCGAGCGTGCTCAAGCGGGTCCTCGCCGACGTCGGTCCGGTCGAGGTCGAGCTCGACGCCGGCGCCACCGGCCTCGTGCTCGCCGACGACGTCCTCCCGATCTCCGACCCCGAGCCCTGGGCCGCGGCCCTCCCCGGGCTGGATCCGACGATCATGGGCTGGTTCGAGCGCGACTGGCTGCTCGGCCCCCACCGGGCGATGCTCTTCGACCGCACCGGGAACGCCGGGCCGACGCTCTGGTGGAACGGCCGTGTGGTCGGCGGCTGGGGCCAGCGCAAGGACGGCGAGGTCGTCCATCGCCTGCTCGAGGACGTCGGCGCCGAGGCGAGGACGGCGATCGAAGCCGAGCTCGCCGAGCTCGCCGAATGGGTCGGCGCGGTGCGCCTGACCCCGCGCTTTCGAACGCCGCTCGAGCGCGAGCTGACCCGGTAGGCTCGCGCCGAGATGGAGGCCCGGCGCTGCACCGCGACGCTGCAGGAGAGCGGCGGCGGCGGACACCTGCTCGAGCTGCCGTTCGATCCGCGCGCGGCCTACGGCGAGGCCCGGGCGCCGGTGCGCGGCACGGTCAAACGACACCCCGCTGCGCTCGCGGGTGATGATCTGCGGCGGCCAGGGCTACCTCGGGCTGACCCGCGAGGTGGGCGAGGCCGCCGGCCTCGTCGTCGGCGACGCGGTCGACGTCGTGCTCGAGCGCGACGAGGAGCCGCGGGTGGTGGAGGTTCCCGACGCCCTGGCGGCGGCCCTGGCCGGCGACGACGCCGCCCGCGCGGTGTTCGAAGCTCGCCCGCAGCCACCGCCGCGAGTACGCCCGCTGGATCGCCGAGGCCAAGCGCGATGAGACGCGAGCCCGGCGCACCGCCAAGGCGCTGGTCATGCTCCGCGAGGGGATCCGCCACCCGTAGGCGGCTGCTGCCTTAGTGGATCTTGACGTGCAGGTTGACGTTCAGGAGGATCAGCGGCCAGAGCACGATCGCCAGCACCGCCGAGATCACCTGGGAGAGAGTACTTAGGTGCGCGAAGTAGCCGTGCTGGTCGGCGACGATCGCCCCGATGATCACGTAGATGATGGGGAGGATCCCGCGCATCGCCATCAGCCTACCCGGTTTCGATGCGGTCGAGGGCTTTTCTGAGCTCGCCGAGGAAGGGCAGCTCCGGCCGGGCCCGGCTGAGCTCATCGAGCGTCCGCCGGAAGTGGGCGAGGCGGCGCGCCGGGATGCGCTCGCCGGCGAGCGACCGCGCGGTGGCGAGCTTGTCCGCCGCGTAGATCGCCGCCGCCCCCCGGCGGTCCTCGCGGATCCGCCGGCGGTGCTCGGCCTTGCGCTCCTCGTAGGTGTCGATGTCCTCGTCCTCGGTCATCGTCGCCACCAGATCGGCCACCGGATCGCCGAAGCGAGCCCGGAGCTCGTCGACGTCGGTCCTCGTGTCCTCGACCACGTCGTGGAGGAGCGCCGCCGCGACCACCGGCTCGTCGAAGCCCGCCTCGTCGAGCAGCCGGGCCACGGCGATCGGATGGTCGACGTCGGTGTCGCCCTCCCGCCGCGGCCCGTGGTGGGCGCTTGCGGCGAAATCGAGCGCCCCGGCGAGCAGCGGCGTCCGGCGCAGAGGGTCGACCGGCGGGATGCTCATCGCCACAGCAGCCGCTCGCGCCGGCGGAGCGCCATCCCGTACCAAACCGTGGCGAAGGCGGCGAGCGTGGCGGCGTTCGCCTCGGCGATGCTCATCTGTCGCCCGGTACCCGCCGCCGGCCGACGGAAAACGATTGGCCGGGCGGCGGCCGGGTAGCCGCGCCGTCATGCCCGCCGAGCCCGCTCCCCACGACCGGCTGAGCCCGCGGGAGCGCCGGCTGCGGCGGCCCGGACCGCCGCCGTCGGGGTCTGACGCGATGAAGGCGACGCTGACCGAGCGCCGCTTCTCCGATCCCGGCTGGATCTTCGAGCGCAAGCTCGACGGCGTGCGCTGCATCGCCGTTCGCGACGGCGACGCCGTCCGGCTGCGCTCGCGCAACGACCTCGCGCTCGACGCGCGCTACCCCGAGCTCGTGCCGGCCCTGGCCGCCCAAGCGGCCCCCCGCTTCGCCCTCGACGGCGAGGTCGTAGCCTTCGACGGGGAGCAGACGAGCTTCGCCCGGCTCGCCGGCCGCGGCCGGCGCTGGACACCGGTCTACCTCTATGTCTTCGACATCCTCTGGCTCGACGGCGAGGACCTCCGCCGCCTCCCCCTCCTGTCGCGCAAGCGCGCCTTGACGGCGGCGATCGACTTCGCGGATCCGCTCCGGCTGACCGTCCACCGCGAGGCCGACGGCGAGGCGTTCTTCCGCGAGGCGTGCGCGAGCGGCTGGGAGGGCCTGATCGCCAAGCGGGCCGACAGCCCCTACACGGCGGCACGCTCGCGCGACTGGCGGAAGTTCAAGTGCGAGCACGCCCAAGAGCTCGTGATCGGCGGATTCACCGCCCCGCGCGGCTCGCGCGAGCACTTCGGCGCCCTCCTGCTCGGCCATTACGACGGCGACGCCCTCCGCTACGCCGGCAAGGTCGGGACCGGCTTCGACCGCGTCACGCTCGCCGACCTGGCCGAACGCCTCGGACGCCTCCGCGCTCAGAGCCCACCCTACGCCGACCCGGAGCCGCTCCGAAAAATCGCCGGTGTCACGTGGGTCCGCCCCGAGTTGGTCGCCCAGGTCGCGTTCACCGAATGGACGGCCGACGGGCTGCTGCGCCATCCGCGGTTCCTCGGGCTGCGCGAGGACAAGGCTCCCGGGGAGGTGGTCCGCGAGTGACCCTCCGCGTCGGCCGGCGTCAACTCTCGTTGACGCATCCGGAGAAGGTCCTCTTTCCGGAGGCCGGGCTGACCAAGCTCGACCTCGCGCGCCACTACGAGCGCGTCGGGCCGGCGATGCTCCGCCACGTCCGCGACCGCCCCCTCGCCATGCGCAGCTACCCGGCCGGCATCGGGCGGCCCGGCTTCTTCCTGAAGACGGCGCCCGCCCACTTCCCCGACTGGATCCCCCCGCGTCGAGGTCCCCAAGAAGGGCGGGACGGTGACCCAGGTCGTCGTCCGCGAGGTGGCGGCGCTCGTCTACCTGGCCACCCAGAACGTGATCGAGCTCCACGTCTTCGGATCGCGGGCGCAGGCGCCCGACCGCCCCGACCGGCTGATCATCGACCTCGACCCCTCGCACGAGCGCTTCGACGAGGTGCGCGCCGCCGCCCGAGAGGTCGGCGCCCAGCTCCGCAGTCTCGGGCTCTGCCCCTACGCGATGACCAGCGGATCGCGGGGGATCCACGTCGTCGCGCCGCTCCGGCACGGGCCGTCGTTCACCGACGTCCACCGCGTGGCGCGGGCGCTCGCCGAGCGGATGGTCGCCGCGAACCCCGACCAGCTGACGCTCGAGTGGCACACCGCCGAGCGGGGCTCGCGGATCTACGTCGACGTCAACCGCAACGCCTACGCCCAGCACGCCGTCTGCGCCTACTCGGTCCGCGCCCGGCCGAACGCCCCGGTCGCCACGCCGCTTGACTGGGAGGAGCTCTCTGACGCCGGGCTGCGCCCCGACGGGTGGACGATCACGACGATCGGCGAGCGCCACGGTGACCCGTGGAGCGACATTTCCCGGCACGCGCGGACGCTCCCGGCGACCGGGCGCTAGTGCAGGACGAATTGCGGGTATAAGACGTCAGATGGCCACCCCCGTCCCCAGCTCGCCATTGCCCGAGGTGCCCGAGCCGGCTCCGCGCCCGGCGCAGGAGCCCGAGCGGCTGCCGCCGCCCACCCCGCTGCGGCCCGTCCGCCGCGAGGCCGCCCCGGCCGCCGCCCGCCACGACCTCAGCGCCCGGATCCTCGGCGTCGGCGGCCTCGCCGCGATGATCGCCTCCGTGGTGGCGATCGTCCTGACCACGATCGGCTCGGCGCCGAAGCCGACGCTCGGGCCGCTCGCCGCCCGAGCGGGCGCCCACGCTCCGCGCTACTGGATCGTCCATTCCGGACAGACGCTCTCCTCGATCGCCAGCCGGGAACGCGTCTCCCTCGGCGCGGTCGAGCGACTGAACCCGGGGCTCAGCCCGATCAGCCTCGCCGCGGGCGCCCGGGTCAGACTCCCCCGCTAGAGCTGGGACGCGGCTTGCACCGCGTCCGACGGACGGCCTAACGTCGTCGAACACATGTTCGACGACCCCCACCGCTGGCTCGACGAGCTCAACCCCGAGCAGCGGGAGGCGGCCACCCACGGCGGCGGCCCACTCCTGATCCTCGCCGGCGCCGGGACCGGCAAGACGACGACGCTCTGCTCGCGCGTGGCCTGGCTGATCGCCGGGGGGATGCCCGCCGAGCGCATCCTCCTGCTCACCTTCACCCGCCGGGCCGCCCGGGAGATGATCCAGCGGGCGCGGGCGCTGACCGACCACGCGGCGCCGAACGCCGGGCGCATCGCCGGCGGCACGTTCCACTCGCTGGCCCACCGGATGGTCCGGATGCACGCCTCCTCGCTCGGCCTCGGTCCCGGCTTCGGGGTGATGGACGCCGGCGACGCCGGCGATCTGATGGATCTCGTCCGCCAGGAGGAGGGCCACGCGGCCAGCCGGCGGCGGTTCCCGCGCCCCCAGACGATGCTCGACATCTACTCGCGCGTGGTCAACTCGCAGCTGCCGCTCGAGCAGGTGGTGGCCGAGTCCTACCCCTGGTGCGCCGAGCACCGCGAGGCGCTGGCCGACGTGTTCCGGGCCTACGGCGTCCGCAAGCGGTCACTCGGCGTGCTCGACCTCGACGACCTGCTCCTCTACTGGCGGGCGCTCGCCGCCGACCCGGTCGTCGGGCCCCGGCTCGCCGGCGCCTACGACCACGTCCTGGTCGACGAGTACCAGGACGTCAACGGGCTCCAGGTGGACATCGTCCGCAGCCTGCGGGCGACCCGGCGCGACGTGACCGTGGTCGGCGACGACTTCCAGGCGATCTACGGCTTCCGCGCGGCCAGCGCCCGCCACATCCTCGACTTCCCGGTCCATTTCCCCGAGACGGCCAAGGTGACGCTCGAGCGCAACTACCGCTCGACCCGGCCGATCCTCGCCGTGGCCAACGCCGTCTCGGCCCAGGACCGGGCCGGCTTCCGCAAGGAGCTGTGGACCGAGCACGACGGCGGCGGGGCGCCCGAGCTCGTGCTGCCGCGTGACGAGGCCGAGCAGGCCTCCGAGGTCTGCGACCGGGTCCTCGCGGCGCGCGAGCAGGGCATGGAGCTCCGCCGCCAAGCGGTGCTCTTCCGCACCGGCCACGACTCCGCCCTGCTCGAGTTCGAGCTCACCCGGCGCCGCATCCCCTTCGTCAAGTACGGCGGGCTCCGCTACCTCGAGGCGGCCCACGTCAAGGACCTGGTCGCGCTGCTGCGTCTGACCGACAACCCGGCCGACGAGATGAGCTGGTTCCGGCTGCTCCAGCTGCTCGACGGGGTCGGCCCGATCCGGGCCCGCCGGGTGCTCGACGCGCTCCGGCCGCCGGGCGGCGGCGCCCCGGAGCTTGGCCGGTGGGAGGCGGCCGCGGCCCACATCCCCCTTGAGGCCCGCGGCCACGCCGACGCCCTGGCGGCGGCGCTCGTCGCCGACAGCGACGCCGACGCGGCCGGCGTCCGGGCCGAGCGGCTGTGCCGGGCGCTCGAGCCCCTGATTCGCCTCCGCTACCCCGACGCCGCGATGCGGATGGTCGACCTCGAGCAGCTGATCGGCGCCGCCGGTGGCGCCGAGGACCTCCGCCATTTCTTCTCCGCCCTCGTGCTCGACCCGCCGACCCCGAGCTCCGATCTGGCCGGGCCGCCCCACCTCGACGAGGACTACCTCGTGCTCAGCACCGTCCACTCGGCCAAGGGCCTCGAGTGGGACGCCGTCCACGTGATCGCCGCCTACGACGGAAACTTCCCGGCCGACATGAGCTGCGGGACCGAGGAGGGCGTGGCCGAGGAGCGCCGGCTCCTCTACGTCGCCCTGACCCGGGCCCGCCGGTCGCTGGCCGTCTACGTGCCCGTCCGCTACTACCACCGGGCGGCCGACGACGCCCACGGCTACGGCAAGCCGTCGCGCTTCCTCAGCGACGCCGTCCAAGCCCTGTTCACGACGACCCGGACGGTGGAGGCGCAGGACGCCGTCCCGGTGGTCGCCGGGCGGCGGATCGAGGTCTCGGTAGACGCGCTGTTCGGCTAGATGCTCTGGGTCAGGCCGCCGTCGACGAGAAGCGCGGTGCCGGTGATGTAGCCGGCGCGCCCGGAGCAGAGGAAGGCGACGGCGGCGGCGAACTCCTCCGGCGTGCCGAGGCGCTCCGCCGGGATCTCGGAGGCGCCGATCGCCTCGGCGACGTCCTTGGAGCCGAAGAGCTCGAACAGGCGGTCGGTGGCGATGCGCCCCGGGAGGACGGTGTTGACCGTGACCCCGTCGGGGGCGACGTCGCGGGCGATCGTCTTGAACGCGGCGAGGGTGGCCGCCCGGTGGCTGTTGGAGAGCATCAGCGTCGGCGACGGCTCGCGGACCGTCGTCGAGCCGACGTTGACGACGCGGCCGAAGCGGCGCTCCTGCATCCCGGGCATGACGGCGGCGACGAGCATGATCGGGGCGAGGACAAGCGTCCGGTAGGCCTCGTCCCACTCCTCGCGGGTGTGGTGGAGCGGCGCCGGGCTCGGCGGCGGCCCGCCGGTGTTGGTGACGAGGATCTCGATCGGGCCGAGCGCCGACTCGACCTCGGCGATGAGCTGGGGGATGGCGTCGAGATCGGCGTTGTCGTGTTCGAAGGCGTGGATTTGGAGCTCTCCCGCCGTCTCGGCCAGCCGGTCGCGGGAGCGGCTGCTGATCGCCACCCTGGCGCCCTCGGCGGCGAGCTCGGCGGCGATCGCCCGCCCGATCCCCTTGGAGGCGCCGGTGACCAGGGCGACGCGCCCGGTGAGGCCGAGGTCCATCAGGCGGGGTCGGGGCGGGGGGCGATCACGGTGGCATTCTCGCAGCCGGGCGGGCTTCAGCTGCGCCCACGTCAGCGAACCGGTCGACACCGGAGCGTCGCCCACGCTCGAGCGCAGCCATGTCGAGCGCTCACCGGCGTGGGTCCTTCCGGATGAGGTCGACGGCGCGCTCGGCCACCATGATCGTCGGGGCGTTGAGGTTGGCGCCGGGGATCACCGGCATGATCGATGCGTCGACGACTCGAAGGCCGTCGACCCCGCGCACGCAGAGCTGTGGGTCCACGACGGCACCCTCGTCGGAGCCCATCCGGCAGGTACCGGCGGGGTGGTAGAGGAGCTCCACGCGCCGGCGCAGGTCGGCTTCGATGCCGGCGTCGTCGTGCGCGGCGGCGCCGGGGAAGAGCTCGGTGCCGGCCACGCAGGCCAGCGGCGCGCAGGCGGCGATCTCACGCGCGAGCTTGACGCCGGCGACCAGCGCCGCGACATCCTCGCGCTCGCCGAGCGAGTTGGTGGTGATCCGCGGTTTGGCGGTCGGGTCGCTCGAGCGCAGCGTGAGCCAGCCGCGGCTGCGGGGGCAGAGCAGCACCGGTCCGATGCTGAAAGCGTGCCCGTCGTAGCGGGAGAAGCCATGGTCGACGAAATACGCCGGACCGAAGTGGTACTCGATATCGGGCGCGGGTAGGCCCGGCCGGGTGCGTACGAACGCGACGGCCTCGGCCACGGGCGAGGTCAAGGGGCCGCTCCGGCGCAGCAACCATTCAGCCAGCGCCTGCGGCGTTTCCGCGTCGGCCAGCGACTCCGGCGCCGTCGCGTCCCACACGCAGCCGACGCACGGATGGTCCTGAAGGTTACGGCCGACCCCCGGGGCGTCGACCGCCGGGGTGATACCCAGTTCGCGCAGGTGCTCGGCCGGCCCGACGCCGGAGAGCATCAGCAGCTGGGGCGAGGCGATCGCGCCCGCGCTGAGCAGCACCTCGCGCCCGGCGGCGATGCTCTGCTCGCGCCCCCACCGGTCGCCGAGGCGGACCCCCGTCGCGCGGGCACCTTCGAGCTCGACGCGCAGCACGAGGCCGCCCGTGAGCACCGTCAGGTTGGGGCGTGACATCGCCGGTCGCAGGTAGGCGTCGGCGGCGCTCCAGCGGCGGCCGTTGCGCTGGGTGACCTGGGCGATCGCGGCGCCGTCCTGCGTGAGGCCGTTGTAGTCCGCCGCCGGCGGGACGCCGGCGGCGGCGGCGGCGGCCAGGAAGCGATGGGTCAGGCGCCGCGGCGAGCGCTGGCTCTCCACCCGCAACGGCCCACCGACGGCGTGGTGCTCGCCGGCTCCGTTCTGGTTGTCCTCGGCGCGCAGGAAGTACGGACGCACGTCCTTCCACCCCCAGCCCGTGGCCCCCTGCTCGCGCCACCGGTCGTAATCGAGCGGCCGTCCGCGTACGTAGAGCATCGCGTTCATCGCGCTCGACCCGCCGAGCCCCTTGCCGCGGGGCACGTACAGCGAGCGGCCGTCGCAATGCGGCTCGGGCTCGGTGTTGTAGTCCCAATCGAGCCTCGTGCGAAACTGCCGGCTGAACGCCGCCGGGATCACGACGGTGGGGTGACGGCCGCGGCCGCCGGCCTCGATCAGGATCACGCTGACGCCGGGATCCTCGGTCAACCGCGCCGCCAGGACACAGCCGGCCGAGCCGGCACCAACGATCACGTAGTCCGCGTGGCGAACCCTCATCGCCCGGCGTCACCCGCGGCGCCCGGCATCTCCGCGCGCCGGTCCGGACGCCGGACCCGACGCCATGCACTCTGTCGACCGGACATGACTTTCCCTCGGACGAGATCGTAGGACGCCTCCTGTTATAGCCCCTTCGGAACCTTCGTGCAATCTTTTAGGAACTTTTGTATCTCATCTGGTTCGTTAGAAGCACTAAACGGACGCGTGGGAGTCCCTTCTACTGGCGGCCCGGCGCCGCGGCAAGCACCGCGCCCCCTTTTGGCGGCGCGCCGGGTCCCTCGACGGAAGGGCCGGGAAGAAACCGGACGGGAGCGAGCCGAAATGGCGCATCGATTAGACTTCCGGGATCTGAGCGCCGCTCATCGAGGTGTCGCGGGCGGCTCGGCTCCCGATCGTGTCCGCCATCTCCCTCCAACCCTGCCACTTGCGCCAGACGGCGCCCAAACCGGACGGCAGGTCGCCCGCCGGGTCTGTGCTCCACGCGAGCCGGGAGGGCCGCGGCGGCTACCCGGTCCGCCGCGCGGCCACCGAGACCGCCGAGCCGCGCAGCTGAGATGCCAAGCCCAGCCGACCTCATGAGGCGCTACCACATCTCGGCAAACGATCTGGCCCAAGCCACGGGCGCGAGCCTGCGGACCGTGCGGAAATGGGAAGCGGACCGCGACATCGTGATCCAAGAGCGGTTCATGACCCGCCTCGCGGCGCTCGACACCGTGCTCGACGAACTCAAGCACCACAGCGAGAGCTTCATCCAGGCCTGGCTGCGCGAGCCGCAGGCCGCCCTCGGAGGCCTTTCGCCTCGCGCCGCACTGAGCGCCGGGCGCTGGTCGGACGTCATGACCCAGGCCCGCATGACCAGCGCCGGAGAGCCCGCGCGGCTGGCCGAGCCGCCGGCGGCCGGCACCTACCACCGGGCGGTTGCGCCCCGAGCGACTCAGGCGGCGACTCAACCCGTCGCGAAGCGAGCGGACGACCGGCCGGGGGCCCGCTTCGCGGACGAGGACGAGGTCTACCGGCTGTTCGGCCGGCTCTGGCATGATCTGGTGGAGGACGACGCTCGCTTTGCCGAGGTCCAGCGGGCGAACACGATCGTCCAATTCGTGCTCCGCCGGCCGCAGGCGGCGATCACCCTCAGGCTCCGCTCAGGCGAGGAGGGACGGGTCGACCTCGGTCCGACGGAGCTCGTGCCGGAGGTCGTCATGGCCATGGACGCGGACACGGCCCATCGCCTGTGGCTCGGCAAACACCTCGACGCCCCCTGGGTCCTACTGACGCGCGGGCAGATCAAGGCCAAGGGCCCGATCGGCAAGATTCTCAGAGTCTTGCCCTTACTCTTCCCCGCCCACAGGGCGAGGCTCGACCAAGCGCCCGCCGGGCCCGCGCCGACCACGCGGGCATAGCGGCACCCTCCGCTCCGCCACCCGGCGACCCCGCGGACGGAGCGACACCGCAGGTCCGGGAAGCGACGCTCCCGTCATGTCATTCGGGCTCGGCCACCAACGGCTTCGGCTCCGCGCGCGGCGGCGGACCGGCGTCCATTTCTCGCTCCTTGCTCGCGAACGGCCGGCCTATCGACCCACGGCGCTCAAGTCCGGCCCCGAATTGGACGAATGAACGATATGAACGTCAAAACCACGCCGTCCGCCTCCGTGTCCGCCCGAACCGTCGCCCTGGGCCGCAGGAGCGGCTTCCACTGGTTTGTCCGCGGCGGCTTCGTCGCCCGTGGACTCGTCTACGGCCTGATCGGCGGGCTGGCGCTCGCGCTCGCGCTCGGTGCCGCGAACGGGTCGGCGACCAACCAGCAGGGCGCGTTCTCCCTGATCGCCCGCGCCCCCCTGGGCGGCCTGGCGCTGGGGATCATCGCCGTCGGCGTGCTCGCCTACGCCAGCTGGCAAATCGGCCAGGCGGTGCTGGCGCGGGGCCTGGAGCGCGCCGGCCGCGCCGACACGCGCGACCGGCTGGGTCACCTGGCCAGCGGCGTCGGCTATCTCGGCCTGTTCGTGCTCGCCGTCAAGGTCCTCCTCGGCACCCACAGTCACCAGCAGGCGGGCCCCCGCCACGCGGCCGCCGGCGTGCTCGGCTGGCCCGGCGGCCAATGGCTGGTCGGGCTCGCCGGCCTCGCCTTCGTCGCCGTCTGCCTGCACCAGGCCTACAAGGGCTTCAAGGGCAGCTACCTCGACGACATGAAGACCGAGCAGATGAGCCGCGACGTCCGACGCTTCCTCGGTCAACTCGGCCGCATCGGCGTGGTGTCCCGAGCCCTGATCTTCGCGCTCATCGGCTACTTCCTGATCCGCACCGCGATCGACTACGACGTCACCAAGGTGATCGGCATCGACGGCGCCCTGCGCGAGGTCGCCCGCCATGCGTACGGCGCCTGGCTGCTGGGGCTGAGCGCCCTCGGGTTGATGACCTTCGCCGCGGCCTCCTTCGCCGAGGCCCGCTACCACCGCCTGTAGTGCAGCGTTCGCGGGGTCCGCGGGCGCGACCGGTTCGAGGTCAATTGGGAATCGCGATGAGGCCGGCGACCCCGACGATGTAGAGGATCAGCACCATGATGCTGTCCAGGCCGAGACGGGCGTGCTCCTTGGCAGGCCGGAACAGGAGACCGCCCATGTAGATCACGGTCAGGAGGCCGCCGAGGCCGGTGAGGTATATGTCGGATGGATGGGCGTTGGGAAGAACGGCCTTGCCCGAGACGACGACGGCGAGCAGGAACAGGACGGGCAGGAAGGCGTTTCCGCCGAAGATGTCGCCGAACGCGAGCTTGTAGTCGCCCTGGCGTACGGCGGTGAGGCCGGTGCTCAGTTCGGGCAGCGATGTCGCGGCGGCGAGTACGGTCGCGCCGAACAGGACGCCCGACAGACCGACATGACTGGCGGCTGCGGTGCCGCTCTCCACAGCCGTCGCTCCGGTGATCAGAGTGGCCAGCGCAGCGGCACCGAACACCAGCGCGGGCCGCAGCGTGCTCACGCCCCGCCGCGTCGCGTCCTCGGCGCGCTTCTTCTGCGAGTGGCCGCGGGGCTCCGGCTGGCTGTCGGGGGCGTCACCGCTGTTTGACCAGCGAAGCTCCCGCCCGGCGCGCTGGGTGAGCACGAGGCCGACGATCCAGACCACCGCGATCAAGACGACGTCCGGGGTCAACCGAAACCGGATGAGCGTCTTCGGCAGCTGGGTGCCCATGATGACCGCGAGCAGGACGGCCACCACGACGGCGCCTTCCAGGACGAGCGTCAGGCTCGCCGCCTGGTAGGTCAGCGGCCGCCGCTCACGAACACCGAAGGCGTCAAGGGCGACAAGCACCACCGTTTGGAGCGCGATCCCGCCGAGGATATTGCTCACCGCGACGTCAAGCTGTCCACTCGACGCCGCGCTGTAGGTGATCGCGAGCTCCGGCAGGTTCGTCGCTACGGCCAGCAGGATCAGCCCCCCGAGCGCCTGCCCGAGATGGAGCCGATCCGCCAGGATGTCGGTGGTGCTCGACAGGAAGATCCCGGCGATCCAGATCGTCGCCGCGCTCGCGACAAAGACCAGGAGCTCGGCCCAGAACGGAAGATCAGGAAGAAGACTCACTTCCGCACCGTTTCCCCCCAGGTCGCCCGCGAAACGTCTTTACAGTTCCCGTCAATGGTTAGCGTGGACTCGACAACACAACCAACGAGCGGAGATGGAGTGCCTCACGAGCACGCCGTCGCCGGGGGCCCGGAACGCACCGTGGCGATCGTGGGGCAACTGCGGGTCAGTATCCCGGAGAAGAAATCCGGGCCGATATGGACTCCTCGCCCGCGGGCACCGTTCGGTCGCGTACGGCGCTGGCGCCGACGCTGCCCTTGTCGCCCTTGTACCGGAGGAACGCTGGGACGCTGACGAGCGACAGCCGGAAGACGCCGATGCCGAGCCGACAAATTGCGTGATTCAAGGACTGGTAGCGGTTGATCGGTTGATCGGGCGGGCGGGTAGCCTGGTCGTCGACAGTAGCCTTGCCTGGCGGCGCGGGCGGTTAGCTCAGTTGGTCAGAGCGCCTGCTTTACACGCAGGAGGTCCACGGTTCGAGCCCGTGACCGCCCACTCTGGAATTGCCTGCAAATCGTTCTCTTTCGCTCTTTCGCTCTTTCGACTCAGGCGAACGTTGGCCGACAGCAGATGTTCCCCAGCCGCGTCCCCCAGGCAGGCGTGGCCGTCCCGGTTCGGGCCGCCGCTCGCCGGCCGACCGCACCGCCATCGGCGGGAACACCCGGCCGCGCGTGTCGACGGCCCACGCTGCGGGCGCGCAGCCGGCGTCGGGGGCAAGCCCGTTTCCGCCGGGGAACGACATCGCCACCAGGGATCGCGGTGGCGGGGCGATCAATCTCGTTGGCGCGAACCGCCTGCTTTGGGTCGCTTCCGGGGCCCCGACGGCCGCCGCCGGGCCTAGCTCGGCAGGACCCAGGTCTGGGCTTGGCGGATGAGGCCGCCGACGGCCGTGTTCGGCGGGCCGCGGCCTTCGCCGGCGGCCCTCCGGCTCGTCGGCGCCCGCCGTAACGTGCAGCATCACGCCAAGCGGCGGGTGCCTCTTCGCGCGCTACGGCAGGGTCCGACTCGCGGGCGCCTGCCTCAGATCCGTTCTCGCCCGCCGTCGCCCCGCCCGACTGCGGATGCGCAGGCAATGGAGCGCCGATTTTCCCTCACTGTTCGTTCGCATCGCCTCTAAGGCGTCGCGGCGGCGACCAACCACGGCGACCTCCGGCGGCGGCCTCTCACGCGGCCCGAGAGACCGATCGCATCGACGGCGGGCGCCGGACGCTCGACCGAACTCGAGCGCCTGCACCTGAGGACCGCGGTCGTCCGGTTAGCAGATCCAGGTTGGATACGACGAACGGGGTATCGTGCTCGTCCGATGAGCCTTGACGATCGGATCGTTCGTCTCCTAGATGCTCTGGCGGCTCTGCCCGCGGACGAGAGGGAGGTAATCGTCGAGCGCCTTTCGCTCGGCGACCGTGACGCCTTGGAGGCGCTCGCGGAAGCGCGCCTAGTGTTGACGGGGGTGCGGGCCGAGGCGGCCATGGAAGTAGTCGAGAGCTTCAGGTGGGCGGCAAGCGCGGACCTGGTAGATGTCCTGACCCAGGGCGCGAAGCTCTTGGATGATCTGGCAATGACCGCCACGCAACCTGTCGGGCTGCTGGCGGCACTCGATTATCTCCGGATGGAGGACTCTCGCGCGCTTGTAGCAGTGACCTTCGCGGCCATCCTGCACGGCGGCGGCACTCAGAGCTCCGAGATAGCGCCCGCGCTCGCGTCCGTCTGGGATGAGTGGGAGCGACGGGTCACGACGAGAGCGGCACACCCCACCCCGCAAGGCAGCGATACGGACCAAACGCAGGCCAGTGCCCACGAGGGTCAGTGACGCCGGACGAATGCTTCTGGCGACTGCTGTACGAGACGGCTGCCCCGCGCTGAGGACATCCTGTCCGCCGACATCCCGGACCTCGAGAACGAGCGGCTGCGCGTAAGACGCAAGGGCGGCGACAACGACTGGCTGCACTTCCAATCCGGATCCGCGCGCCTGTTGCCAAAACTGATCGGCGACCGCGCAGGGGGCCGATCTTCCTCGCCGGCCGCCGGCCCGCGCTGTCGCGGGCGCCCGCGACAGCGACCAATGCCCCGGTCACCGGCCGCGGCCGGCTGTCCTACCCACGCGCCGCGTACCTCTTAGCTTAGAGCAGACCTCCCTGAAGCTCAGCAAGACCGGCTGGACGGTGCGTCAGCTCCGCGACTCCGCCTTGACGGCCCAGGAGCCGAAGCCGGCTACTTGTCGGTTGGTCCGGCGCTCCTAAATAACGGCAACCCATCTCCGGACGTGTCGCCGACCGGCTCCCCCCGGCGGTGCGCTGCGTCGATCCGTTCCACGCCATCCAGCTCGCCACGATCCAGAAGACCAACCAGCCGCTGTACCGCGCGTACCTACTCCAGGAGCAGCTGCGCCAGATCTACCGACTGCCCGCCGCGGCGGCGACCGCACTGCTCGACGGGTGGCTCAAGTGGGCCCGCCGATCTCGTCTCGCGCCGTTTCAGAAGCTCGCCCGGACGATCACCGCTCAGCGTGCCGGCGTCACCGCCGCGATCGAGCACGGACTGTCAAGCGCCCGGGTCGAGGCGATCAACGCCCAGATCCGGCTGATCATCCGCCGCGCCTTCGGGTTCCACAGCCCCGACGCGCTGCTCGCCCTCGCGATGCTCGCCCTCGCCGACCTCTGCCCCCGCTAGCCGAGTGAAACACGCCCAACCGACCCACGGAAACGTCAGGAGAGCCAATTTGACAGTGCGGTCTGCCCGGCTATCATCTGCGGCACTTAAAGCGTGCCGGGGGTGACGCATGAATGTGCGGGAGTGGAGCGGCGGGGGCGGCAGTTCGTGGCGGCGGTTGGTGGCTGCGCTCCTCGTGGGCGTGTCCGTCCTAGCGGTATGCGCGGTGGGGGCGTCCGCGGCCTCGCAGCCCTCGCCCCCTCGCCACCGTTCCATCAGTGCCCGCCGATCGGGTCGGACCCGTCCTGCGCGATCCTGATCGTGGTGACCGACACCGGAGCCATGGTGTACGGCGATCCGAATCCGAGCGTCGGACCGTACGACGGCTCCGACGACACGCTGGTGGGCATCCTCAACCAGTCGAGCGCTCCGGTTGGCAGCCTCCCCCTCAGCTCCACCACCCTGCCGATCTTCGGGTTCGAGAGCGACGGCATCTGCTCGGGCTTCAACCCCGGTCCCACGGGCTGCCCGTTCGGTCCCACCGGCTACGAGGGGCCGGGTACGAGCTTCGGCGCCATCAGCACCGACATGATGTCCGGAACGGTCAGTTTCTCCCCGCCGATACCCCCGGGGGGAAGCGCCTACTTCTCCCTCGAGGACACGCTCTCCGCGACCGACATCACGCCGGGGCCGCCGTCGCCCAACCCCATGGGAGCACCGACGGTGACCGGCCTCAGCCCCTCATCCGGTCCTGAAGCGGGGGGAACGCCGGTGACGATCACCGGCACCGGCTTCACCGGGGCCACCGCCGTCGGGTTCGGCTCGGCGCCCGCGACGGCGTTCACCGTGGACAGCCCGACTCAGATCACGGCCACGGCGCCGCCCGGTTCGGGCACGGTCGACGTGACGGTGACGACGCCGGGCGGGAAGAGCCCGACCGCCCCGGCCGACCTCTACGCCTACATCCCGCGGCCGACCGTGACCGGCCTCCATCCGCCGTCGGGCCCCGAGTCCGGGGGGACGGCGGTGACGATCACGGGGACCGGCTTCACCGGCGCCACGGCCGTCGACTTCGGCTCGGCGACGGCGACGGTGTTCACCGTCGACAGCCCGACTCAGATCACGGCCGCGGCGCCGCCCGGGTCGGGGGTCGTGGACGTGACGGTGGCGGCGGCGGGGGGTGCGACCGCGACGAGCTCGGCCGATCGCTACACCTACGTTCCACCGCCACCGGTGGTCACCGGGGTGGCGCCGGCATCCGGGGTGACCACGGGCGGGACGGGCGTGGTCGTCTTCGGCAGCAACCTTCAGGGCGCGACGGGAATCGCCTTCGGCTCGAAGCCGGGAGAGGTGCTCGGCGTCAACGCCGCCGGGACCCAGCTGACCGCGCTCGCTCCGGCGGGGAGCGGTACCGTCGACGTGACGGTCACGACGCCCGCGGGGACGAGTCCGGTCAGCCCGGCCGACCGCTACACCTATGTCACGCCGCCCCCCGGCTTCACGCCCCCGCCGCCGGGACCGCCGCCGACGGGCATGCCCGCCGGAATGCCGGCAGGCTCCGGCGGCAGCGGGAACTCCGGTCAGCGGCCGCCGGCCTCACCGACTGGTCCGCCCAAGCTGGTCGGCTCGCCGGGGACCGTGTCGCTCACCGGAGCGGCGAAGGTAATCAGCAGCTCGAGCGTGGAGTTCACGGCGACCATCAATCCTCAGGGGCTGCCGACGACGGCGCACTTCGAGTACTCGCGGCCCTATGGCGGCGCTACCGCGGCGGCCATCACCTACCCGGCAACCACGCCGGAGCAGTCGGTGGGGTCCGATTTCGCCAACCACACGGTCACCGCGCGGGTGGCCGGACTCCTCCCCAACACCACCTACCACTTCCGCCCGGTCGCCACCAACGCAGCCGGGAAGATCGCGGGCGCCGACGCGACGTTCAGGTCGGCGACGGACCCGCCGCCGCCGCCGCCGGTGCTCGGCAAGGCGGTCAACGCGACCCCGATCAGTGGCACCGTGTTTATCCTCCTTCCCGGAAAGGGGCACGTCGCCTCGGCCCATGCGAGCGCGGCGAAGGGCGTCGGGTTCATTCCGCTGACCGAGGCGCGCCAGCTCCCGGTGGGCGCGACCTTCGACACGACCGGCGGCGTCGCGCGGCTGACGAGCGCCACGGCGACTCGGGGCCGGACCCAGTCGGGCGATTTCGGCTCCGGCGTGTTCAAGGTCCTTCAGAATCGTCGCCTGCGCGGGCTCACCGAGCTCGCGCTGGTCGCCCGGAGCGGGTCCGGCAAGGCGTGTGCCGCCGCCGCCGGTAAGGCACAGACGGCTGCGAAGCGAGCGCTCCCCAAGACCGTCCTCAACGCGCTCCGCGCGAACGCCAAGGGCAGGTTCCGGACCCGCGGCCGCTACAGCTCGGCCACGGTGCGGGGGACCGACTGGACGACGACCGATCGGTGTGACGGGACACTGACGGCGGTCAAGCGGGGGGTGGTCGTGGTCAGCGACTTCCGCCGTAGGCTCCAGATCGTCGTCCGGGCCGGGCGCAGGTACCTCGCCCGAGCCACCTGAGAGGTAGCCGCTTCTCGATCGACCCCTCGGGCACGGCCACGCCGGATCCCCCCACGTGTCAGTGGCGCTCGAGCCGCGGCCGCGAGTATCCCGGCCGCGGCAATGCGCTGAAACTGTCGCGTAGCCGGCCGCGCGACGAGCAGGCTCGTAGCCTTGTCGGTTCCCGGCAACCCACCCCGGCAAAGCGGGAGCGGCGCGAGAAGTGCAGCGGCATGGGACTCGTTCGCGAGCTCATCGGCCGCGCCCGCTGACGCGGGCCACTGCTCCTACGGCTTGAGGAGGATCTTGAAAGCGTTGTCTTCCTTCTTCTGGAAGATCTCGTAGGCGCGGGGCGCCTGTTCCAAGGGGACGTGGTGGGTGGCGAACTCCTCGACGCCGAGGGGATCGTCTTCGCCGGCCAGGAGGGGCATGATGCCCTCGACCCAGCGCCGGACGTTCGCTTGGCCCATTCGCAGGTTGATCTGCTTGTCGAACATCTGAATCAGCGGCATCGGGCTGACCGCGCCGCCATAGACCCCGGACAGCGAGACGGTCCCGCCGCGTTGGACAAGCTCGATCGCCATGTGCAGCGCGCTGAGCCGGTCGATCCCGGCTTTCTCGGTCAGCGACCGCGACACGGCGTCAGGGAGAGCGGCGGCGATGCGGTGGGCGAGCTTGCCGACCGGAGCGCCGTGAGCTTCCATGCCGACGGCGTCGATGACCGACATCGCGCCGCGGCCGTCGGTCAGCTCGCGCACCGCCTCGGGGAGATCGCCGTTGTACTCGGTCAGGTTGAGCGCCTCGACGCCGTGACTGCGGGAGCGCTCGAGCCGCTCCGCAACGAGGTCGACGGCAAGGACCCGGCCGGCCCCGCGGTGCTGCGCAACGCGGGTCGCCATCTCCCCGATCGGTCCGAGACCGAGCACGAGCACCGTCCCGCCGTCGGGGACGTTGGCGTACTCGACGGCCTGCCAGGCCGTCGGCAGAACATCGGATAGGTAGACGAAGCGGTCATCCGGCGGCCCGTCGGGCACCTTGATCGGGCCGTACTGAGCCTGCGGGACCCGCAGGTACTCGGCTTGGCCGCCGGGAACCTGGCCGTAGAGCTTGGTGTAGCCCAGCAACGCGGCGCCGGTGTCCTGCTCGCGGACCTGCGTCGTTTCGCACTGCGACTGGAGGCCGCGGTCGCACATGAAGCAGCGGCCGCAGGAGATGTTGAACGGAATCACGACACGATCGCCCGGGGTGATGTGCATGACCTCGGACCCGACCGCCTCTACGATCCCCATCGGCTCATGGCCGAGGATGTCGCCTTCATCAAGGAACGCTCCGAGCACCTCGTAGAGGTGCAGATCCGATCCGCAGATCCCGCTCGAGGTCACGCGGATGATCGCGTCGGTGGGCTTCTCGATGGTCGGGTCGGGAACCGTGTCGACGCGGACGTCGCGGGTGCCGTGCCAGGTTAGAGCTCGCATGGGCCGCGGCCTACCCGCCTCCGCCGTCGCTAATCGACGGTCGCAGCCGTCCCGAACGCCGGGAATCTTCACGACACCGGCGGCGGCCTCTCTTACCGTTCCTACCTTCGCCGCCGGATCTACGTCGCCGATCCGTCACCGGGCGCCTCGGAAACCTGCGACCCTGCCGATTCGTGGGTGCGCTCACCAGCAGCAGCCGGGCGAGGGTCGTTGCCACGATCCTCGCGCTCGGCCTGCTCGCCTCACTCCCGGCGGCCTCGGCGGCGGCACTTCGCCGCTCGACCTCGCGCTCCGCTTCCAACCGCACCTCTTCTTCGACTCCGCCGAGCTCTGGCGACCGGTCGACGTCGACGTTTTCCTCGCGGAGCCCGGTCATCAGGTGTGCCCGCCGGCCGCGACCGGGTCGGCGTGCGCTCCGCTCACATCGATTGCCCAGCTGACCCCGGCGGTCCAGTACCTCGACCTCCGCGGCACGCGCGCCGACGGCGGGGATGCCTCGGCGCCGGATATCGCGACCTGCGCCAAGTCGAAGCCCACGCTGCTCGACTGCGACCAGGGTCGCCGCTCCCTGATCTACGCCCACGTCAGCCGGACCGGCGGGCGTACGGCGATCGACTACTGGTGGTTTCTCCGCTACAACGCGTTTCTCGTCGATCGCCACGAAGGCGATTGGGAGGGCGTGACGGTGGTGGTCGACGCCTCCGGCCGGCGCGTGAAGGAGGTGCACTTCGCGGCGCACTCGAGCGTCTGGCGCTACCGGGCCGCGGTGTCGCGGATCGACGGCGGGCGCCACGTGCGCGTCTATCTGGCGGCCGGCAGCCACGCGGCCTACCCGAGGGCCTGCCGGACCGGGTCGTGCGCGCAGACCGAGAGCACGCTCCCCGAGGGCCGCTTCAACGGGCGGAGCGCCTGGGTCGAGAACCAGAGCTCCACCTGCGCGCGCCACTGCGTGCGCCTCCTGCCCGAGGTCGGGGGCGTCCCGGCGTCATGGGACGCCTGGAACGGGCTCTGGGGCGTTCCCGGCTCGGTGTTCTTCCTGCCGCCCCGAACACCGGCGTTCCAAAACCGCTACCTGCACCCATTCGCCGCGACGACGACTCGGCGTCGCCGCTTCTGAGATCGCTAGCCGACCTCGACCAGCTCGAACCGCACGCGCCCGCCGCTGACCGTCCCGATCCCCATCGTGTGCTTCGGCGCCCGGCGGCGCTCGGTCGGCGAGCCGGGGTTGAAGATCTGGAATCCGCCGCGCTCGGCGTGCTCGGGCATGTGGGTGTGCCCGAAGATCACCGCTCCGGCTTCGGGGAACGCGGCCCGGAGGCGCTCCAGCCGGCCGAGTGCCGGACCCGGAATATGGATCAGGCCGATCCGGGCGCCGGCAAACTCCCGCTCCAGACGAGCGGGGAGAAGCGCGCGGACCTCGGCGTCGTCGACGTTTCCGTGGATCGCGTGGACCGGCGGCCCGAGCGAGCGGAGCAACTCGAGGACACCGACGTCGACGAGGTCGCCGGCGTGGAGGATGGCGTCGGCCTCGCGGCAGCGGTCGAGGCACCCGGCGGGGATCGTCCGCCCGCCGCCGGGGAGGTGGGTGTCGCTGATGATGGCCAGGCGCACGGCCGACTCAGGTGGCGGCGGCGGCGAGCAGGCCGGGGGCGACCTGCTTCTTGCGGCTCATCACCCCGGGGAGCTCGATGATCCCGTCGACCGGCCGGCGGCCGAAGGCCTGCTCGACGATCTGGTCGGGTCCGGCCACGAGCAGCACCGTGCTGCGGGCGAGGATGTCGGTGACCATCAGCGCCGAGAGCAGCCGGTCGCTGCGGTCACGGTTGGCGACGACCGCCGCCAGCAGCTCGTCGATCCGCTCGTTGAGGGCGCTCCCGACCGTCTCGATCTGGGCCACGCTCAGCTTCCGCCCGCCGTCGAGCTCGTACTCCTTGAGATCGCGGACGACGAGATCGGCGGCCGCGACCCGCGAGACATCTGAGCTCTCTTCGAACATCTCACGCCCGAACGCGCTCCCGTCGAGCTCGAGGAGTCCCTCGAGGTAGCTCTTGACCCGCCGATCCCGCTCGGTCGTCGTCGGCGAGGTGAGCAGGACAGTGTCCGAGAGGACCGCCCCGAGCAGCATCGTCGCCGTCGCCGGCCGCGGGTCGATCCCGGCCTGGCGGAAGCGCTCGGCAACCAGGGTGGCGGTCGACCCGACCGGGTCGAAGGTCGCCGTGACCGGGAGCTTGGTCTCGATCGACCCGATGTGGTGGTGGTCGAGGATCTCGACGATCTCCGCCTCCTCGATGCCGGGGACGCTCTGCGCGCGTTCGGCGTGGTCGACGAGGAGGACGCGGCGGAGCTTCGGGCCGACGAGATCCGACCGCGTCACCAGGCCGAGCGGCCGGCCGGCCTGGTCGACGGCGACCGCCGCCCGGTAGTGGACGTCCTTGATCTGATCGGCGATGTCCGAGACGAGGTCGTTGCCCCCGGTGGTCAACGGATCGCCCTCGAGCAGGGCGCGGCACGGCGCCGAGAGGGTGATCATCCGGCTCGTGACGTAGCTGTCGAGGTCGGAGACGACGACCGCCGTCCCCGTCTGCTTGGCCAGGTCGAGGATGCGGTTCTCGGGCGTCGTGCCGTTGCTCGTGACCAGGAGGTCGACACCGGCCTCGATCGCCCGCTGCTGGGAGTCGGGGCGGTCGCCGACGACGACGACATCGCCCGGTCCGACCCGGCTCGGAGACCGGCTGTCCATCGCCTGCACCCAGACGCGGCCCCGGATCAGGCGGTCCTCGCCGACGAGCAGGCGGCCGCCGAGGACGGTGACGATGGCCCCGATCTCGGTCGGCGCGTCGAGCCGGGAAGCCTCGCGCGACTCGCGGATGTAGCGGCGGGCCAGCGCCCGCTCGGTCAGGACGCCGGAGAGGACGCCGGCGTCGTCGACGATCGGCACGAGGTCGAGCCCGGCCGCGGCCATCAACAGGCCGACCGAGCGGACCGGATCGCGGCCGTTGGCCGTCGGGAAGTCGGTCCGCATCACGTCGCGCACCCGGAGCTTGGCGTGGGCGAGGAAGTCGGGGAGGGCGGCGCCGCTGCGCCTGATCAGCCACTCGGTCTGGGCGTTGGCGTCGCCGAGGCGGACGGGGACGTACTCGTTCTCGAGATCGAGCCGGTTCTTCAACTCGGCGTAGCCGATCGCCGCGGCGACCGAATCGGTGTCGGGGTTGCGATGCCCGCAGACGTAGACCCGCGGAACCGCGGGCTGACCGACGAAGCTCAGATCGCGGCTCGCTTGCTTCACTCGGCCCCAAGGATAGGCACGGTCCGGCCGGGCCGGCGTCCGAGAACGTCCGTGGTGCCGTCCGACGAGGGTCCGCACCGCCGCTACTACGGGATCACCGAGCGGGGACGGACCCAGCTGCTCGAGGCCAGGACCATCTGGAGTGAGTTCGCCCGCGCGCTGACCGCTCTGCTCGAAATCGACGTGGAGGTGACGGCATGACCGCGACAGTGGTTGCGACCGAAGTGGCGGCCTACCTCGCGGCCGTCCGGGCAGCGGTCGCGGACCTCGGGGCCGACGAGCGCGACGACCTCCTGGTCGAGGTCGAGGCTTCGCTGATCGAGACGGCCGGCGAGGACGACCGGCCGATCGTCGAGCGTCTCGGCCCGCCGGCCGAGTTCGCCGCCGAGCTCCGGGCCTCGGCCGGGCGGTCGGGCGCGCCGTCTCCGAGCTGGCGCCGATCTGGTGGGTGGCCCGGGCCTACGTGGCCGTGGTCCTCCTCGGCGGGCTGACCGGCGCCCACTGGTCGATCAGCCATCCGGCGGTGCCGCGGATCGGGAGCGGCCGGATGGCGGCGTTCTTCCTGCTCGCGGCGGTGGTCGCGTCGACCGTCCTCGGGTTGCGGGAACGTCGCCGCGGCGGAGGCCGGGGGTCGGGGCGATCCTCGCGGTCAACGCCCTGCTGGCCATCCTCGCCGTGCCGGTCCTCGCCCATGTCGTCCAGGTGGCGACCGCCCCGTCGCCGCGGGACTACATCGTGATCGGCGCGTCGCCGGCGCCGAAGGTGACGACGCTGGTGAGCGGCGGCCTGCCGGTCTTGAACATCTACCCCGACACCCGCGACGGCCGGCTCCTCCACGACGTGCTGCTCTTCGACGACCAGGGCCGGCCGCTGAACTTCCGAGCCGGCGACACGGATCCGACGCGGCAGATCTTGACGGCGCCCGACGGGCAGTCGATCTTCAACTCGTACCCGATCCGTTTCTTCGAGCCGGGGACCAAGCGGGTGGCCAACCCGAACGCGGCCCCGCCGATCGCCCTGCCGAGACCGTTCACCCCGGTCGCCCGGCGGCGGCCGCCGAAGGCGGCGGGGCGGCGGGGCTGAGGTCAGCAGCTGGTGATCGTGCCGGCGCTGTGGGGAGCGGTGAGGCTGATCGAGGCCATGCTGACGGCCTTCTTGTCGAAGAGGGCCGGGTCGGTGCTGCGGAGGACGATCAGGACAGCGGAGAACTGCTTGCCGTACATCTTGCGGAGGGCCTTGCTCGTGTACTCGACGACCTGGCACTTGTGGTCGACGGTCTTGATGAAGAGCTTCCTGCCGTCGTGGGGGACCTCGCCGCGGGAGACGAAGCGGGCCTCGTGATCGCTGAGCGGAGGATCGGCGTGGTACTGCTCGTCGAAGCTGGTCACGCGGCCCATCGACGTCTGCACGTTGACGTAGTTCGTGCTGCCGGGGATGACGGTGGTGCTGCCGACGTAGGCGTGAGAATCCTTGAAGATCTGGAGGGCGGCGCCGATCCCGCCGAGGGCGCAGGTCGGGGGCAGCTCGTAGGGCGGAGCGGTGCATTTGGCGTCGACGCTGCTCGTGATGACCGGTCCGAGGCCGGGTCCCTTGACGCCGAAGAGGCCGCAGCCGGAGAGCAGCGTGGCGAGGACGGCGGCGGCGGCGGCCTGGATCGCGCGAGTTCTCACGGGGCATCATCTATCACGTTGGCGGGGATCATGCGCTCCAGTTCGGTGGTCGAGCCGGCGTCGGCGGACCGGCGCGGGACGGCCGGGGGCGGCGCCTTTCGACATAATCGGACCCGGCGCCACGCGGCGTCATGCTACCTCGTCCGCATCCGACCGAGCCGGAGTAACCCGATATGTCCGAGGACCCCCTCGATCCGGCGGACCGAGACCTGGCCGCCGTCGGGTCCTACGCGGTCCAGGACGCCTTCCTGCTCGACCTGATCCTGCTGGCCGACAGCGGCATCAGTACGTCGGTGGGCCTCCTGATCAACGGGATGATCGTCCTCGGGGCGGTCTCGTCGCCGGCGCTGGCTGCCGGCGAGGTCGACGCCGAGCGGCGGCGGATCGCGTCGATGAGCGCGCAGCCGGAGGGTATGTCAGACCAGGAGTGGGAGGCCGCCCAGGAGCGGTTCGCCGGAGCCAACCGCCGGGCGCTGGAGCGGACCGACCGGGAGCGGACGGCGCTGGAGCGGGACGTCGAGTTCTACTCGGGCGGCGAGCCGGTCGACGAGTCGGCGGCGCCGGCGGGGCTGACCCGCCGGGTGATCGGTCAACGGGCGCGGCCGTTCCTGACCCTGTGCGACGTCCAAGTGGTCGCGCCGGGGACCCCGGGAGTGGCCCGGGTCGCGGTGCTGCGGGTCGCCGTCGACGAGATCGCCGGGTGGTGGGTGATCCGCCACGACGAGACGGGCCGGGCGAGCTTCCCCCTCTTCCAGGTCGAAGAGCCGCCGGGGTGAGGCGCGGCTAAGCTCAGCCGATGCTGAAGGTCTACCTGAAGCCGACGTGCTCGAAGTGCCAGGCCGTGGTCGAGCTGCTGCGGAGCGAGGGCATCGACTTCGAGGAGATCGACTACTACGCCAGTCCCCTGACCCCCGCCCGGCTGGCGGGACTGGCGGCCAAGGCGGAGGGCGGCATCCGATCGCTGGTGCGGACGGTCGACCGGCCGGAGCTCGCGACCTCAGAGGAGACCGACGAGGAGCTGCTCGCGGTGATCGCCGACGATCCGGACCTCGTCGGACGGCCGATCGTCGAGCTGGGCGACCGTGCGTTGGTGGCGCGACCGCCGGAGCGGGCGCTCGAGCTGCTCGGCGGTTAGACCGCCGTCGGCATGGCGGAGGTGACTGAGCGGGTCGGGGTGATCGTCCCGGTCCACGGGTGGGCGCCGTACCTGGCCGAGACGCTCGACGCGGTGATCGGCGAGCGGCCGGGGGCGATCGTGGTGGTCGACGACGGATCCGACCCGCCGCTCGAGCTCGACCGGTCCCAGGCGCCGGCCTGCCGCCTGCTTCGCCTCGACCGGCGCCGGGGCCTGGCCGGAGCCCGGGCAGCCGGGTGCGCCGCCTTGGAGACGGAGCTGATCGCCCTGTGCGACGGCGACGACGTCTGGGAGCCGGGCTCGCTCGGGCTGCGGGTCGCGGCGCTCGGCGGGGCGGCGGCCTGCTTTGCCCGGTCGGTGATCGTCGGCCCGGACGGCCGGCCGACCGGCGAGGTGTGGGAGGTGCCGGAGCGCCTCGAGCTGCCGGAGCTGTTCGAACGCAACCCGTTGTGCGTGTCGGGCGTGGTGCTGCGGCGGCGGGCGGTCGAGGCGGCCGGGGGGCTTCTGTGCGACCTGGCCCGGGCCGAGGATTGGGAGCTGTGGCTGCGCCTGCTGGCCCGGGGGGAGCGCCTGGTCTACGAGCCGCGGGCGGTCGTCCGCTACCGTCGGCGGGCCGGGGCGCTGAGCGGGGACATCGCGAGCCTGGCGGCCGACCAGATGGCGGTCCACGCCCGCCACGCGGGGCTGGTCTCGGCGGAGTGCGCCGGGCGGGTCCGGGCCGCCGACCTGCGGGCGATGGCGGCGGGGCTGGTGCGCCAGCGGCGCTACGCCGAGGCCAGAGAGGCGCTGGCATCGGCCGGGGCGGGCCGGTCTTTCGAGGCGATGGTCCTGGCGGTGCCGGGCCTGCGGGCGCTGCGGGGACGGCGCGATCCCTACCGGTAGGGATCGCGGAGGCGGGTGCCTTGGAGCGCGGCCGGGGCTGAGCGGGTTCGGGCGGGTCCGGATCGGCCGCGGCCGATCGGCCGGCGCGGCCGAGGGCGAGGCGTCGTCGGGCTTGGCATACTGGTGCGTCCCCACCTTGGGGGGCGTAGCTCAGTTGGTTAGAGCGCCGGCCTGTCACGCCGGAGGTCGCGGGTTCGAGTCCCGTCGCTCCCGTTCCGCAGCAGTCCGCAGGAGTCCGCGCACGCCGCAGGAGCGAGGGATTTGGCCGGTACGCCCCCGATGTCGATCCGCACCAGTTCGCAGCGATCCGCAGGGCTCGCGGCGAAAAATGTGACGAGCGCTGTGACCAGCGCCCGACGAGCCGCGCCCGGCGGCTGGCCCACACACGCCGATGGCTGAGGCCGCCGTCCAGCTCGCGCTGCGGACCGACGGAGCCGATCTCGCGGCCCGCGAGCGCGCCGTCCGCAACGTGGTCGCCATCATCGTCCGTCCGCACTTCACCGCCGCCGACATGGCGATGCTCGACCTCGTTCCTGTCGCGCCGCGTCCGGCGAGACCGTTCCGATCGGAGCCTGCGGTGAGGCGGGCCAAGCCTCAGGCGCCTCGAAACCGAATCGAGTCGCGCTTCCTTACCGACGCGACGCGAGAGCTCTACGATCGACTCGGCCCGACGAAGACGCGAGTCGTTGCCGGAGCCAAGATATTGCGATGGGACCTGGGGGAAGGCGACGGCATCCTCGTCGCGCGCAAGTCGAGCGAGGAGAGCAAGAGCGGCGAGACGATCGGCGGCCAACTCGACGCGCTCCTCAAGTACTGCGACGCCACCCGGCGCAAGCCGAGGATCGTCATCGCCCTACTCAACCTGAGTGGCCGGGCACAGTTTGAGAGCCGCCTCGACTTCACTGAGGTCTTCGAGTCGTTCGTGCGCGGCGAGATTTCGTGGGTCGTGTACCGCGGCTTGGACAGGGTCGCGCGCTCCGTCATTTCGACCGCGGAGTTCGTTCGTTACCTACAGGAATACGGCATCGGGCTGCACATCGCTCAACTCAACAAGGAGATCGACCTCCTCAACCACTTCGAGCTGAGCCAGCTCTGGATGGGCGCGGTGTCCGCCGAGAGCGAGTGGGCCTGGAATCGTGACCGGTGGCAGACGAGCCTGGATCGGGAGATGCGCGACGGCAAAAGGATGTGGTCCGGATCCGGAGGCTTCGGCTTCACAAGGAATGCCGAGGGCTTCGTCGTCGTCGACAACGGGGAATGGGCGTACGTGATCATCATCCATGAGCTCTACGCAACTCTTCAGAACGTTCGGGAGGTACGCGAAGCGCTCGACTCTCGATACAACATCCACCTTTCCCAGGGAACGATCCACAAGATCCTCAAGGACGAGCGTTACATCAACGGCCGAATCCGAACGAAGGACGATCGGGAACCGTTGGGCTACCGCGTCGACACGGTGCACTTGGAGCGGCCCGTACCAGCCGACCTGTGGCAGCGCAATCAGACCGTTCTGGCGTACAAGCGCGGCAAGACAACAAGAACCCCCGAGGGGCGACTGCTGCTCCGCGGCATCCGCGTCTACCACGCCCGCTGCATGAACCCTACCGAGCCGACGCTTTCAACCAGCATTCTCGCAGCGCGCTACACCCGCGGGAAGTATGTGTTCCACCACTGCACCGCCGAGGGCAAGCAGCGCGGCTATATGGTCCCGGACACATGCCGCGGCTACTCGCTACCGGCCGACCTGCTCGAGCACGCGGTGCTCCGAGCTGTCCGCACGATCCTCACCGACGACGACGCGCTTCATCAGGGGATCGCCCTCGGCCGAGCCAATCTCCCCCTCGCAGACAGGGACGGCTTGTTCACCACGGACGATCGAAGGCGTTTGACCGCGGAGGTGAGTCAACTCCAACGATATCGCGACGGTCTGTGGCAACAGCACATCGATAAGATCCGCGCAAACACCACACCGAGCCGGGACTTTCTTCAGACCGAGGACGACCGGATACAGAAGGAGATCGAGGCCCTCAACCGCCAACTCACGGTTGACACGCAGCTCAGGCGGCGGGAGCGTCATCCGACCCCCGTATCTCCCGACGTACTCGAGCTGCTAAGCGATGACTGTCCGGCGGACCCGGACAGGCGTCTGCGCCGCTGGGCCATCGTCCAACAACTCGTGAGCCGCGTAGTTGTTCATGACACGGAGGCCGGTCTTAGCATCGAGCTGTTCGGGCCGCTCGTTCCCAGCGAGAGCGACGCCCGCGCCTGGGAGCCGGGTGTCGCGATCGCCGCGACGACGCAGCCGTCTAAGGGGCTGCCGCGCGTGCCCGAACCGTTCAGGTCTAGTTCTACACCTGAACGGTTGGATCCGGCCTATCGCTGGCGATGTGACCCGGCGGGAGCCTTCGCGGCTGAGGATGTATCGCCTGATCGATTTGTCGCCGCGATCCGCGCAGCCGCAGCTATCTACCCCTACGGCGCACTCTTCGGCCAACGCGGCGTTGGCCGCGAGCGGTGGCAAAGTGTGGCGGCAAAACGTGGGCTGTCGATTTATGCTCAAAGTGTCAGTCGGGGACTGGCTCGCGCGGGCACTGATGCTGATTCACTCATCAAACAGGCCGTAGGTCGCGAGGCCTTGAGCCGAGGGAGGGTCGGGGTCCGCAGCGGGCAAGACGCAGCGGTGGTACTCGGACAAGCGATCGTCGACGGCCTGTCATTCAGCCCTGGCTGGAGGACTCGGGCCATCGCCTTCGGGCGGGATAAGCCCTACTCGCTGACAACGGCCTTGATCCGTGATTGGGCTTCGCGGTACTATGACGGGGATGTCAGCCGATTGATCGACGTCGCCCAACGCGAAGTAGCCGATCGCACGGCGCTCTGAAATCTTTGACACATGGCGCATGGGTTAAACGCGAGCACTTCGAGCGGATCTCCAAGCGCCGCGGCCGCAAGGTCGCGAAGGTCGCCGTCGGCCGCCACATTCTGACCGTGGCCTATTACTTGGGTTCAAGAAGCGGCCGCGCATAGGGGCGATTGATCCGTCTGCCGGCGAAGACCGAACCGTCGCATGGAAGCTCGCGCTCGCTGATCACGGCGGCCAGTGGGACTGGTTCGCACTCGATGAACCGCACCGCGAGGAGTTTCGGCGCCACATGGCCACCTTCGAACAGCTCAACCTCAGCGAGCTAAAGGACGCGGGCTACATCAATGGACGGTGGAGTGGGGCCTGGTGACCCGGGCTCGTCAGCGAGGCGCCGGGGGCTCCAGCCCGTGCGCTCTCGCAGCAAGCAGATCCGTGCGGCCTCCTCGGCGGGCACCTGCGACGGCGAGCGGCGCGGCCGGCTTGAGCGGTCCTCAAGACAAGCGAGCGACGCCCGCTCCTCGGGCGTCGCCGCGTTCCAGCGCTGAACCCACGCCCACAGCGTCGAGGTCGAAACGCCGGAGCAGGCCGCTGCTTGCGCGAACGTCTCCCGTTCTTCAACGACGCGACGAACGACGATCGACCTGCCCAACGGCGTGTGGCTGGCTCTATGGTGCGGCACTCCGGGCCTCCTTGAGAACGTGAGCCTTGACACCCACAGCCTCTCGGTAGGCCCGGACCTCTCCCTACTCACCGCGTTCGCAAGGTCCCCGGGCCCGCCGCCCGAGTCAAGTCGTCTGTAGTGGTGTAACGCGTTGGCGCTCGTCGGCTGGGGCGTGGTGGCTCAGGCGGGGTTGAGCTCGATCACCTCCTTTTCCTTGTTCTCGGTCGGGACTTCCCCGGTCGGGTCGGCGTTGAGGATGAGGGCCATCGATTCGGCCGAGAGGTAGCGGCGGGTGACGAGCCACTCGTCGTTCTGTTCGATCAGGAGCGCGCCGGCGAGCCGGATCGCGGAGGCGTCGTTGGGGAAGATGCCAACGACGTCGCTGCGGCGGCCGATCTCGCGGTTGACGCGCTCGAGCGGATTGGTGCTGCGGAGTTTGGTCCAGTGATCGCGGGGCAGGGCGTAGAAGGCGATCAGGTCTTCTTCGGCTTCTTCGAGCAGCCCGCAGACCTTCGGGGCGACCGATTGGAGCCGGCCGATGACCTGGGTGACGCGCTCGCGTGCCTGGTCGCGGTCCTCGGCGTTGAAGACTTCACGCAGCGCGGCGCTGATCAGGCCGCGCTGGTCGCGGCGGCAGTGCTGGTCCATATCCCTGACGAAATGGACGGTGCAGCGCTGCCACGGACATGCCAGGACGCGGGCGATCGCTGCTTTCAGTCCCTCATGAGCGTCTGAGATCACGAGGCTCACCCCTTGGAGGCCGCGGCGCTTGAGTCGCAGCAGGAACTCGCGCCAGAACGCGCCGGACTCGACTTCGCCGAGATCGAGATCAAGGACCTCACGGACGCCGGTCTCATGAACGGCGTAGGCGATCACGATCGCTTTGGAGACCACACGGCCCTGATCGCGGACCTTGACGTGCTTGGCGTCAAGCCACAAGTAGGGGTAGGCACCGTCCAACGGCCGCGACCGGAACGCCTCGACCTGCCCGTCAAGGCCCTTGCAGAGCGCCGAGACGCGGTCCTTGGTCATCCCGCCGATCCCGAGCTGCTCGACGAGCCGGTCGACCTTCCGCGTCGATACACCGTTGACATAGGCCTCCATCACGACCGCGACGATCGCCTGCTCAGAGCGCCTCCTTGGCTCCAGAAACGACGGGAAGTACGCGGGGCCTTGGCGCTTCTTGGGAATCAGCAGATCGAGCTCGCCGACCCTGGTCTCCCACGACCGCGGCCTGTACCCATTGCGATGCGTCACGCGATCCGGGTTGACCTCGCCCAGGCCGGCGCCGATCTCCCCGGAGATTTCGCCTTCCATCAGCTCGCGGGCGACCAACGCGACGGCTTCGCGCACGAAGTCGCCGTGCTCACCCGCGAGCACACCGGCAACGACATCAGCAACCGTCATCCTGTTCTCGACCATCGTGGTGCTCCTTCTCATCGACTCTTCGAGGAGCCAACGAGCTTGGACGCCACGGTGGTCAGAACCGCCAAAGACACCCAGATCCCGGCAACCAAACCCCTTGGCCGCCACGACCGAAGCCCGCAAAACGCCTCACAAAGCCTCAATCACGATCCCGGCGCCCGCGATCCGTCTCCCGCGGCCCGTTACACCACTTCTACCTACATGACCGCCGCCCGAAGACGAGCACGAAGGACGCGGCCCGCAGATCCGCGCCGCCCGCAAACGCGTGCTACGACAAGCCCGCTGGGCCCGGATCGCGTACCATCGAACCCAGCAAACCAAAGCCAACCGCCAGAGCCCCACGGATGTGGACTGATCCGCTCCCCGATCTGTGGCTTTGACTCAGAAACACCTCAGCTCCGGAGCGGTAGCGCTTGCGTTTGGTGGCTCGGTCTTGGCCGCCAGCCCGCACCACCACCCCGCGATGGCTCCCGGCGGCGCGAAATTCATCGCGCTGTCGAAGGACGCCGCGGTTGACGCCACGCCGAGCAAGCAGGTCGCCGTCCGCTGCCCCGCGGGCTACGTCGCGCTCGGAGGGGGCGCGCACCTCCACTTTCCCGGTGAACCCGGAGGAGTCGAGCCGCTGGCGATAACACAGAGCCGTCCCAACCCGGACGCGAGCGCTCACCCAACCGGATGGGTCGCAGCGGGCAACGCGACCAGCGCGTTCGCCTCCAACTGGAGCATCGAGGTGCACGTCATCTGCGGCCGCTGACCGCAACCATCCGCCGGTCGCCGCCGTGTCTGAGATGAACACCACGGGCCCGCGACCTTCGCTTGAGAAGATGAGCGCGACGGGTCGCGCGCTTCGTCGGCGGGCGGTCGTGACGGGCTGGTGTGCGCTCGTCGCGCTCGGCGTTGCCGGGACGGCCAATGGCGCCAACCGCCAAAACAGCGCGACGGTCACGAACGGGCGCGCTCCCGTCCAGGCCACCGGGAAGATCCTGGTGCTTTCGGTTCGCTACGGGAAGTTCCGGCCGGCGGGTGCGCCGCGCGCGTACACCGCCCTGCAGATCACGGCGCGAGCGACGGATGGGCAGATCGTCTCGGTGGCCTACCGACAGACCTCACCGGCGGGCGGCGGGGGCGGCGTGATCGCGGCGCGCGCTGACGCTCCGTGTGGCCTGGGGGGGGAAGCGCGCCGGTCAAACCCAGACGTTCACGCTGCCGCTCGAGTTGCGCCCGGGCCGCTACGGCTTCCGCGGGACCGTCGCGTCGTCGCCTTGCAGCGGGACCGGGCGCGCCCGGTCCGCGACGCTCACGTTCACCGTCGTGGCCCGCTGACCGCGCCCGGGGGCGCCGCTCGCGGCGGGCTGACCTCGTCGACAGACGACGGGTCGGGAAGTCGCTCGCCGCGCCGGAGCGGCGTGGCGTGCGAACGCGACGTCGCCGCCGGCGACGCGCTGACTCTGGTGCCGAGTGGGGGCGCCGAGCCGCCGCGCGAATTCAGCAAGCGCACGCCCGCGGGCCGCTCACTGTGGGGCCTGGGGCATCCGTAACCGCTCCGGGCGTTTGACGACGAGGCTGTGGCAGTGGGCCTCGGTGGTTTGGTCGGTGTGGCGGGGTACGGACTCTGCCTCGGTGGGCGAAGAAGATGAACCGGCGCAGGTCGTTGAGCGACTCGCCGAGGTTGGCGCCCGATGCGGCGGCGGAACGCCTCAGGAAACCCCCTGGCCGACCAGCGTTGCCGTCGGGTTTGCCGTGACGCCCACCCGCTGCCGGCTCACTCCCTCCGCCGCTCCGCTCGCGTCTGCTAGGATTAGCTCATGCGAGCGGATTCCCGGTTGATAAAGCAAGATCATGCTGTCACGGTTCAGAGGACGACGAGCGTTCCCCGGTCTTTCGGTACCCGATTGGGTGTCGTCTCCGTGGCGGCTGGTTTGATGACGACTCTCGGACTCGCCGCTGCGATCCTCGCCGCGCCCCCCGCGTGGGCCGTTAGCGCCCCCGCGCTTCGGGCCTCCCCGATCGTGGACTGCTCGGCATTGGCCGGCGCGGACTTCTCCCACGTCCGGGACGCCCCGAGCGTGGTCGTCTCGGCCGCGGTGGCGACGAGCGGCGGACACGCCTACTGCGACGTGCGCGGGTCGATTTCGCCGCGCACCCACTTCGATATAAAGCTTCCCACCTCTGGGTGGCGTGGACAGTATCTCCAGGAGGGCTGCGACGGCGGCGTCTTTTGCGGGGCGGTCGCCCTGCCGGCCCGGCCGCTGGCCGGCTTCACCTGCCAGCCCGCAGTGGACGGCCAACTCGTGCTCGCCACCGACGACGGCGGCCACACGGCCAGCGACCAGACCGACGGCCGCTGGGCCAAGAACGATCCGCATCTGCGCCAGGTCTTCGGCCTCACCTCGGAGCACAGCCTCAAGCAGCTGGCCAAGGCCGTCATCACGCGCTACTACGGACGGCCACCGGCTTACTCGTACTTCGACGGATGCTCCACCGGCGGCCGACAGGGCCTGATCCTGGCGCAGCGCTACCCCACCGACTTCGACGGCATCATCGCCGGTGCACCAGCCGGCAACCTGGCGCCCCTGGCCGGGATGCTCGACCCGTGGCTGATCCAGCACAACACCGACCGCGCGGGCCACCAGATCCTCACCGCCGAGAAACTCGCGGCGCTGCACGCCGCGGTCATCGGTCAATGCGGCGACGCCCACGGCATCATCGCCGACCCCCGCCGATGCACCTTCCAACCCGCCAGTATCCAATGCCCGCCCGGCACCGATACCGCGCCGTGCCTGACCACCGCCCAGGTCTCCGCGGTCCGCGCGTTCTATCGCGGACCCACCGACACGGCAGGGGGCAGCCTCTACAACGGCGGCGTGCCCTACGGATCGGAGCTCGGCTGGGCGACGTTCGTCGCGCCGGCCGCCGACACCGGCGCGCCGGCCGATACCTACGACGCGCGCATTGCGCTGAACTACCTGAAGTACCTCGGATACGCGCACAACCCCCCGGACCGATTCACGCTCGCCGGAGTACGGTTCACCGACCGCGAGCTCGCCCGGCTCAACGTCCTCGGCAACGCGATCTACAACGCGAACAACCCCGACCTCACCGCCTTCCGCGCCCACGGCGGCAAGCTGCTCATCTACCACGGCCTGGCCGACCCGGCGATCCCGCCCTGGTCGACCATCGACTACTACGCCGCGGTCGAGCACGCCACGGGCGGCTTCGCCGCGAGCCAGCGCTTCTCCCGGCTCTACCTCGTCCCCGGCGCCTATCACTGCCTCGTCGGCCCCGATTTCAACCATCCAGCCGAGATCGCCACGCCTGAGCTCCTCACGCCAATGATCGCCTGGGTAGAGCGCGGCGTGGCGCCGCAGGCAGTGCCTGCGCCGATCATCGCGCTCCCTGACTACGCCACCGTGATCAAGCAGACAATCGCGCCCTACGACGCGCTCGCTCCGGCGCCGGCCGCGGCCACGAGCCTCAACGGCAACTACGACTACCACGGCCACTACCCACCCCGGCCGTCCTGACCACCGTCCTGACGCGCGGCGGCACCGGAGTCCGGCCGCCGCGCGACACGAGGCAGACGATTGCTGCCCGCTCGCGCTATAATCTGCTCATGCAAGCAAGGGCCGGTTCAGACACCCCCGTTCGCACGTTCACCGAGACGGCCCGCCGCGCGCAGATCGTCGCGGCGGCGATCGACACGCTGGCCGATGTCGGCTACGGAGCGGCATCGTTGTCAGCGATCGCTCGCCGGGCGGGCCTGTCGAGCACCGGACTGATCACCTACCACTTCGCCAACAAGGCGGAACTGATCGCCGAAGTCGTCGAGGAGGTCATCGGCGTGATGCGGCCATTCATGGCCGAGCGGATCGCCGCCGCCCAGGACCCCGCGGGCATGCTTCGGGCCTACATCCGCGGGAACGTCGAGTTCATCGGCACGCACCGACGGCACATGAAGGCACTGCTCGAGGTGTTCGTCAACGGCGGCGTGCCGTTCGACGCCGCCGCGAACCGATCCGTGTCGTCGCCCTTGGAGGAGATCCTCCGCGCCGGGCAGGCAACCGGACAGTTCCGGCCCGGTGACGCGCGCGTGATCGCGTCAGCCATCCAACGCGCGATCGAAGGCACGGCGCTGCTGCTCGAGAGCGCCCCAGACCTCGACCTCGACCTGTACGCCCAGGAACTCCTCGCCCTCTTCGAGACGGGCCTGCACACCGGGAACCCGGCATGACGCCGCCCCCGCAGCGCGGGAGCGCAACAGCCCTGGCCGTCGACCTGCTGGCGCCAATCGGCATCTACTACGGCCTGCGCTTCTCGGGCATCGGGCTGTACCCGGCGGTGCTGGCCGCGGCCGTCGCGCCCGGCGTAGGCGCCGTGATCGGCGTGATGCGTCGCGGGCGCATCGAGCCGCTCGCCGCGCTGAGCCTGACCGCGCTGGCCGTCGGGCTCGTCCTCTCGCTCGCCGGCGGAGGGCCCCGGCTGCTGCTGGCCAAGGAAGGCTGGGTGACCGCGATCACCGGCGTGTGGTTTCTCGCCAGCACCCGCGGCTCGCGGCCTCTGGCGCTGCTGCTGACTCGCCCGTTCCTTCCCCACGGCCGGTGGGGGTTCACCGAAGACTGGGACGCCCTCTGGGAGCGCGAGCCCCTGTTTCGGCGGATCTGGCGCACCTCCAGCGTCATCTGGGGCGTGGGCACCATCGCCGACTCGGTCGTGCGTGTCGTGATCTCCTACACCCTGCCGATCGACGCGGTCCCCGCCGCCGGCACCGCCCTCTACCTCGCCACCTCGGCGCTCCTGATCATCGCTACCAACGTCTACTACGCCCACGCCGGCCTGTGGGCCATGTTGCGCCCGTCGCCAAGGGCCGGCCCACCAACGACAACCGCCGGCGGGTCAGCACCGCCCTCGCCCCTGCACCTACCGAGCTGACCCACGAGAACACCGTGTTCGAGCCACGCCGCCCCTCGCGCCCTTCCCGCCAGATCCGGCCGCCGGCTGCTCCCACCACGAGGCACCGCGCCGCACCGACGACCGCCGGACACCGGCCCGCCCGACGCCGGCCGCTCGGTCGCTGTCCGGCGACGGCCACGATCACCAGCCTGACCGCCGCCGTCGGCGGCGCCCAGTTCATCTGGCCCGATCTGGTCGCCCGCTGGCGGCGCGACGGCGCACGGCTCCACGACCGGGAATGGTGGCGGCTGGTCACGCCGCTGCTGGTGCAACCCGACGGGCTCGGCCAGTACGCCTACAACCTCACCGGAAGCGTCCTGGTCGGCGTCGCTGTGGAACGCCGCCACGGGCACACCCGCTGCCTCGCGTGCTACCTAGCCAGCGGCCTCGCCGGCAACCTCGCCGCGTACCGCTGGCAACCACACGCCAACGGCGGCGGCTCCTCCGACGCCGTCGCCGGCCTGATCGGGGCGCTCGCCATGACTCAACTGCAAGACGGCGCGCTCCCCCGGTGGCCCGCCTACCTCTACACCGCCCACTTCGCCGCCTACCTCACCGTCCTCGACACCACCAGCTACCAAACCGCAGCGCTCGCCGGTGCAGCCGCCCTCGCCGCGGCCACCACCGCCAGACACCGCCTCCCGGCCCGCCCTCTCAGCCGGGCCACCGCCACCGCCGTGATCGCCGCGGCCACCGCAATGACCGCACTACGCGATCCCCACGGCGTCGGCCTGCTCAGCGGCCTCGCCCTCACCTGCCTCGACCCAAGAGTGCGCACGCCGCCGCCGGCCCGCATTTGAAACGGCCGCGGCGCGGCGACGTCAACACGAGACTCGGGTGCCGTGCCGAGATCCAAGAACGCGGCGGCCGACCCGCGGATCGTCAAAGAGGCCAGGGTGCGTCCGGCCCGGACAACGGGCCTGGGCCGGCTCGCCACAGGCAGCACCCGTGGCGCCGGTGACGAGTAGGCCGGCGTGACTCGCCAGCGTCAGCCGCGCGCGAACGTCGGCGTCGTGCGTCGACCGGCTGCGCGGCGAGAATGTCCTCGGTTCGCAGCGATCGGATCGCCGCGCAGACCTCGCCCCAACCGGTTCGCAGCCCGTTGACGAACAGCTCGACAAGCGCTTCGAGGCGGGCACGTCGCCCCGCCCGAGCCCGGCTACGACGGTCGCCGGCGGACGAGACCTGAGTCATCGACGAGCTCCAGGCCACGCTGCATCGGCGAGCCCGCCGGATCGCGCGAGCTCTCCGAGCGCCGCGACGGTGTCCGCGGTCACCGGCCGGCCCTCACACCGCGCCTGTCACGGGCGGCGTTTCCTTCGATCGGTGAGACAGCCGGGCCGCGTCAACTGTGCTGCGCTTCGAGCGCGGCGCGGGTGTGCGCAATCAGCGCTCGTGCTGCCGGGCTGGTTGGTCCTTCTGCCTTCCAGGCGAGGTCGAGGCGCGCACGAAGCCCGGGGCGGGTGATCGCGATGGCGTGGAGGCCTGTCGGGTAGGCGTTGGCAATGGATTCGGGCAGGATCGCGACGCCGAAACCTCTGATCGCGAATTGGGCGAGCACGTGTGGGTCGCTGGCCTCGAACACGATGTGCGGCTCGAAGCCGGCCTTCGCGCAGGCGCCGTCGAGGCTGGCGCGGAGTCCGGTGCCCCGCGGCAGGCTGATCAGAGCCCGCTCACCGAGGGCTTTGAGTGTGATCGCGGCTCGGTCTACGAGCGGGTCGGTTCGGCTGACGGCAGCGACAAGCGCCTCGTCAGCGGCGACAGGCTTGCGATTCCCGGCCGCGGCGCTCCGGTCATGCCAACGACGGCGACGTCAAGCTCGCCGTCGTGCAACGCGGCGAGCAGCCGGTCGGAGTTGGCCTCCGACAGCGTGATCTCGACCGCCGGGTGATGTCGATGGAACTCGGCCAACAGCTTCGGAACGTCGACGAGCGAGAGACACGAGGTGACCATCCCGACAGCAACGTGCCCGCGGACGAGTCCGGTGAGCTCATCGATGGTAAGCCGCACCACGGCTACCGCTTTGAGGGCCGCACGCGCGAACGGCAGGATCGCCGCCCCGACCTCGGTCGGACGGACGGTGCGCCCGGAGCGATCGAGCAACGGTTCGCCAAGCTCTCGCTCCAAGCTTCGAATCTGCGCGCTGACGCCGGGCTGAGCGACATGCAGCTTGGCAGCAGCCTTCGTGAAGCTCGCCTCCGCCGTCATCGCCACTAGATATTGCAGCTGCCGGAGCTCCATAACCAGCAATGCTATTAAGTAGACGATGCAGGTCTTTGACTTCTGGGGCTCGGCGGGTCAACGTTCGTGCGATGCTGATCGACCCTCAACGTCGCCCCTCAATGCTTCGGCGTGAAGTCCCGTCGTCGCCACGACGAACGCTCAACGCGCTCGGGCGGGGCTGCGAGTTCGTGCGCCGGGCGCAGTCGAGCAGGACGCAAGATGGCCGTTCGACGCGAACTAGCTAGACAGGCGACGGCGTGCTTGAGCTGATCGCCCTCCGCCGCCGATACGGGGATGTCATCGCGCTCGACGGGCTCGAGTTCACCGTGGCCGAGGGGCAGGTGTTTGGCTTCCTCGGGCCCAACGGATCGGGGAAGACCACGGCGATGCGCGCCGTATTCGGCCTGGTCGCGCTCGACGACGGCGAGGTACGCTGGCGTGGCCGGTCGATCGGTGAGCGCGACCGCCGCGGGTTTGGCTACATGCCCGAGGAGCGCGGGCTGTATCCGGGGATGCGAATCCTTGACCAACTCGTCTTCCTCGGCCGTCTTCACGGCCTCCAGGCGACGCCCGCCCGCGAGGCAGCGCTGCTGTGGACTGAGCGCTTTGGCCTGGTCGAGCGTCGAGCGGACAAACTGGAGTCACTCTCACTCGGAAATCAACAGCGCGTGCAGCTCGCGGCAGCACTGGTGCACTCGCCTAACCTGCTGATCCTCGACGAGCCGTTTTCGGGCCTCGATCCGACGGCCGTCGACACGTTCAGCGCGATCCTCACCGAGCGGGCTGCCGCTGGTGCCACAGTTCTCTTCTCAAGCCACCAGCTCGATCTGGTCGAGCATCTCTGCGACGCGGTCGCGATCGTCGATCGCGGGCGGCTGGTCGTCGAGGGTCGCGTTGAGGATCTCGCTCGCTCGGAGCCACCCCGACTCCGAATCAAGGTCGCCGGCGATTCAGTTGGCGCCTGGGTGCGCGGCGGCCTGCCGGATGTCGCGAGTGTCGAGGTCGACCCCGCTGGAATCGTGACCCTGACACTGTCGCCCGAAGCCGACGCCGAGGCGATTCTCGACGCGGCCCGGCGAGGCGGCCCGCTCGAGCACTTCAGTTTCGCGCATCGCCGACTCTCCGAGGTATTTCGCGACGCCGTCCGACCCAAGGATCCGCCGGATGACCCGCGGATCGTCGCCGACGCTTCGATGGCCCGCCGACGCGAGGCGGCGCTGCGATGACCTCGGCTTGGTGGACAGGCACATGGCTGATCGCGCGGCGGGAGATCGACGAGCGCCTCCGAGCCAGATCGTTCTGGATTACGACGGCGATCATGATCCTCGCGGTGGCGGCGGCCGTCGTCGTTCCCGCACTGCTCAGCAACAAACACGCGACCGAGAAGGTAGGCGTGCTCGGCGTGTCCGATCCGGCGCTCACCCAAGCAGCGATCGCGGCCGGTCGGGTCAGCGGCGACAAGGTCCATGTCGCTGCGGTCGCAAATCTCGACACGGCCAGGGCGGCGCTCCACGCCGGAACACTCGCGGCGGTGATCATCGATGGGCGCGAGGTTCTGATCAAGCAGCAATCAGCCGGCGGAACGACCTCGTCGACAGCGACGTTCACCGGTGCGCTCGCGCAGTTCGTCGGCCTCGTACACAAGCTGCCGCCGGGCGCGGCGCGGTCAGCCCTCGCGACCGGCATCGCGATTCCCATCCGCGGCGTCGAGCCGCCCGCGAAGGGCCTCGCTAGCCGATTCACGGGCTTTGGTGTGAGCCTGTTGATCTATCTTGCTATCGCCTTCTACGGAGTCCGTCTGACGACTTCGGTGGGTGAGGAGAAGACAAGCCGAGTGGTCGAAGTGATGCTCGCCGCCGTGCGATCAACGCAGCTCCTGACGGGCAAGGTGCTCGGGTTCGCGGCGCTTGCGCTAACACAAATGCTGGCGCTCGGAGTCACCTTCGCGGTCTGCGGGACCGCCGTCGGCTCGCACGCTATTCACGGCACCGCGGGCGGCGTGGCGCTGATCGGCGCGCTTTGGCTCGTCCTCGGTTTTGCGCTCTACTTCTCGGCGTTCGCAGCGGCCGGCTCGATGATCACCCGCCAATCCGACGCGTCGAACGCCGCGTTCCCGCTGATGATCCCGCTGATCCTCGCCTACGCGCTGTCGAATGGCGCCTGTTCAGCGGCGAGAACACCTTCTTCCACATCCTCGCGTTCATCCCATGGACGGCACCGATCGCGATGCCCGTACTTTTCGCGGTCGGCGCCGCGCCGATCTGGCAGGTCGCCGCTTCGGCCCTCCTCTGCATAATCGCGACCCTCGCAACCGCCCGACTCGCCGGCGTCGTCTACGCGCGCTCCGTGATGCGAACCGGCACGCGCGTCAAACTTCGCCAAGTCCTGCGACCCCAGGCAGATCAAAGGACGGGATCGGCGACACGAAGCACGTGAGGGCCGTGCGGTGATCTTCAGAATTGGAGTCCGCGAGACCCGGCCGCTTTCGAGGGCAACCCGCCGTGCGCCGGCCGGCCCTATCGCCAGCCCGTGAGGTTCGCTCGAGCGGGGGGAAAGTCTCGTTGATTGCCCATCTGGCGTTAATCTGGTCGGGTTGGTGCAGCGCGCGCGGCGGAGGGGACGCGCCCGCGGACGGGGGAGCTGCCCACGGTCCCTACCGCGATTTCCGATGTTCCCCGGGCCCCTCTTCCCTTCGGGTGCCTGCAGCGTGGAGCTCCGACTGGCCGGCGGCGTCACAGTCCTGTGAGGCTCCGGGGATGCCCGTGGCGGGCACGACGGGTGCTCCGACGTGGCAGCATTTGCGAAGCGAAACTTCGGTTACGAGGCCGCCGTGGGCGTGCAGGCGGTGGGATCGGTCGCAGTCGTGCCAGGGCGTGCGTTTCTCGGGGATGAAGTCGCCGGCGAAGCTGCGGCCGACGGCGGCGCGCAGCCAGGCGCTGCCGGCGCGCGAGAGGAACCCGTTGGGCAGCGAGCAGAACGTGTAGAGCACGTACCCGTCGGGGTTGATGACGCGCAGGTACTCGCGCACGGCCGCGATCGCGTCGGGGACGGTCTCGATCACCCAGCCGCTGATGACGATGTCGAAGGTGTCGTCGGTGAAAGGGAGCTCGAGGACGCTCCCAACGACGTGATCGCCCGGGAGATCAGCCGCTCTGGCCAGCATGACGGGTGAGAGGTCAAGCAGCGTGAGTTGCGCGGTCGGTTCGATGAGAAGCACCTCCCGCGCGAGCGCGCCGGTGCCGCAGCCGGCATCGAGAACCCTCGAGCCGGGCCGCAGGACGCTGCGGAGGTCGTCGATCAAGGCTTGTTCTGCGGGTGCGCCGGCGAGCCGCAGCCACAGGTCTCGGAAGTGGTCGTAGCGGGCGGCGGCGCGGTCATACAGCGCGGCGACGTCCGTCTCCGGGGCGCTGAGCAGCAGCTCAACGTCCGCGATCGCGTCGTGCATGCCGGTCATTCGCTACGGCTGGGTCCTACCGGGGGTGGGGCGTTGGCTCGGCGCGCGCGGAGCTCGTCAACGCGCTGCGACTAGCCGGGGAGTCGATCGGCGTGGCCGGTCGCGGGCGATCACCGATCGCGCTGGCGATCTCAGCGTGCTGGGCGACGCTGAGCTCGCCGCTGGCGAGCCGCCAGTCGAGGGTTTCCCGCGCCGACGGCGACCCGCGGCCAGGCGACCGAAGCGTGGAAAGGAGCCAGACGATCGCGGCCACGACGAGGGCGAGGACGATCAGCGTGCCGAGGGCCGAGAAGACCCATCCCGCGCTCGTCATATGGTTGTTTGAATACATCATTAGTTGCTCCTAATCCTCGCCGGTTTGCTGCCGGAGAGCTCGTCAAGATCGGATCTCGGGTCTGGCCGTGGCTTGGCGCTGGGCAACGCGGCGCCGTCGGCGTACTGGGATCACGGCTTGTTCGGCGGGTCGGGCTTGCCGCCGCCGCGCGTTTGGCCGCCGGTGCCGCCCATCATCATCCACATCATTGCCCCCATCATCACCATGCAGGGGATGAGGAAGAACGCGCCGCCTCCGACGCCGTCGGCTACGAGGATGATCGCGACGATCGCGAAGATCACGCAGCCCCACATCATCTTCATCGAGTGCTTCGTCGCGTCGATTTTCTTCTTCATGTCCGCCTCCAAGTCTCGGCGGGGCTCTCTGTGGCTCCGCACCTTCAGCGTAGATACCGGCCCAGCGTTTTAGAGCCGGGTATGCCCGCATGTCGGCGGCGGAGAACTACTCTGCGACCCCGGCGGGACGGCCGGCGCACGACCCGCCCATGCTCCGGACACGCGCTGCGGGCATCAGGGCACACGCCGAGTTACAGGCTCGTCGGCGCCGGCCCGGTCGGCGTGAGCGGGATCGCGCTCGAACGCGTGAAGGCAGTTCTCGGTGCAGAAGAAGAACGTCTCACCAGCGAATTGCTTGTGCACCGCCGTGGCCCGGTCGACCTTCATCCCGCACGTCGGATCGGTCGCACCGCGGCGCGCGGTGATCCAGAACAACGCGGTGAAGATCGCGAGCCCGAGGACGTTGAGGGCGAGCTTGTAGTCGACGTGGATGGAGCTGAAGATGTCCGCGCGGGTCGGCCGCGGACCGTGAGGAATGATCCCAAGGCCGCTGAACAGCCCGTCGATGACCAGTGCCGCCGCGACCATCGTCACGAACATCAGGGCAGTGATCCGCACAGCGAAACGGGTCCCGTAGTACTTGCGGTAGATCGCGATGATCGGTAGTGGGTCAGTTTCAATCGAGTAGACGCCCCAAACTGACCCACTACCCGACGCCGTTGCTCGACTTCTCGGCGCGGCCGTGCTGGCAGGGCTTGCGTCGAGTCAGTGTGCGCTCACGCGACGGCGGCCTGGCGGCGGGTTGACTGGCACCCGTCGACATGAATGTTCAACCCCGGCAGTAATGCGTCATCGGCGAGGCGGTGCCGCGCCGGCTGCCTGCGGCGACGGCGAGCGGCACGACTGCCGTGAGCGCAACGAGAACTGTGACGGCGATGGCGGCGAGACCGTTCAGAACCGCCGTTCTGAAGCGGCTGACGGGCGCGCGCGTTGCGACAAGCTCGGTGACGCGACGGACGACGTCGCCGTCGGCGAGCGAGACGAGCGCTGGACCGCCGCGAGACCGAGACCCGGCGGCCTTGCAGATCGCGCTGGCTAGAGCGAACGGGTCGTGGGCGCGTCGCAGCGCCCAGCCGTCGGCGTCGCGCTCGAGGTGGAAGCGCAGCGCCGCGACCGCCGTCAAGGTTCCGGGCATGAAGCGACCTAGTGCCCGGCAGGCCTCGGCGTACAGCAGGATGTGGCGGTGGCGGCGTTGGATGTGGCCATGCTCGTGATCGAGGCTCGCGGCGAGCTCCTCATCGTCGAGCGTCGCGAGCGCGCCCGCGGAGACAACGAGTCGCGGCCGCGTCAACCCAGCGGCGGCAACCACGATGTCGGGTCCTCCGATGATCACGCTCCCCGACGGCCCGCGGCCAATCGCCTCATGGGTGAGCAGGCGGCGTACCGCGCGGCTGGCGCGCCAAACCCCGAAACCGATTGAGACGGCGGACGCGGCGACCAGCATGCTCGGCGCGATCGTCACGGCGTCGCCGACCCGGTGACCGCTGAGCCCGAGGTGCGTGGTGACGAGAGGAAGGATCGTGTGCCAGCACCAGTGCGTCAGGGCGTCAAAGACCTGCGTCGCCGGCACGAACAGCACGACGTAGAGCGCCGCGAACACGCCGGCCAGGGCGCGCATTCCCAGCGCTGCCGCCCACAACGTCGCGGCCGTCGCCGGCGACGCCCGTTCGAGCCGCAGCGCGTGCGGCAGAGCGATCACGACGGCGACTATTCCGGCCACCAGGAGAATCATCGGCGCCGCGCGCGGCCTGCTTGCGCCTGCTTCGCCAGCGTTTCGAGCGCCGAGAGCTCGCTGCTGGCGATCCCGCCGATGAGCTGCGCAAGTGCGACCTGGCGCGCTTCGTTTGAGGCCCCGGCGAGCGTGCGCTCGATCGAGCGCGACAGGTATTCGGCCTCGGAGAGCGTCGGGCGGTACACCATGGCGTGGCCCGCGCGCCGGCGGGTGAGCAGGCCGCGGTCGGTCAACCGGTTGAGCACGGTCTGCACCGTGTTGTAGGCGCTGCGAGCCGGGGAGGGGAGTGCCGCGCGCACCTGCTCAACGGTGCCTTCCCCGGTCCGCCACAGCACCGCCATGATCTGGAGCTGTAGGTCTCCCTGGAGCGGCGCGTCAGTCATGGCGATCCAGTATCGCAGCGCGCGCGGCTCATTACATGTGCCCGAGGAGCAGGTCGAGTCCGCTGAGGAGGGATGCGACCATGGACATCGCGCCCGCTACCGTCACGAAAACGACGACACTTCGCTCGCGCGTTACGGCTTCGCGGCCCATGCCAGGCCGCCCTCGTGTTCGAGGACCTCGACGCCCACCGCGACGAATCCCGCAAGGTTGAGTTCGGCCTCCCACCATTCTGAGCGCGCGGGGCGCTCCCAGCGGCCACTGGCGACGCGAGCGCCGTTCTTGAGGAGCCGCATGACGCCCGGACCGCCTTTGCGCAGCATCGCTCGGATCTTTGTAGCGAGAACCGCGCGGTCGCGCGCATCGGCGATTCCGAGGCTGAACATCATGTCGCCGAAGACCAGTCGTCCACCCGGACGGAGCACGCGATGGGTCTCGAGCAGGGCCCGCCGCTTGCCGTCGTCGTCGAGATGATGCAGGCAGTAGTTCGAAACCACGAGATCGACAGACTCGTTGAGCAGCGGCAAGCTCACTGCGGACGCCACGACCGTCTGCACGTTGCCGATGTCGGTGCGCGCGAGCTTGATCTCCAGGTACTCGAGCATCGCCGGGGAGATATCGACGGCCCAGACCCTCTCCACGCACTCGGCGAGCGCGAGCGTCAGTAGGCCGGTACCCGCGCCCACGTCGACGACCTTGTCCTGCGGTTGCGGCGCCGCCAATGCGAGGATCTTGTCGCGTAGCGCCTGAAAGCCGGTGCCGCGCGAAACTTCCTCAGCGTCAACGACGTAGTCGTCCCAGTTCTTGGTCATCGTGGTCATGGAAGTTAGTCCTACGGCATGTAGGGGTGTCCTGCAGGCTAGCGCACTGCGGCGGCGGGAGGAGCACCGCGTGCTCGGCGTCCGCGCCGAGTGGGTGTTGGCGGAGCGGCCTCGGAGAGGGAGGGTTTCGCTATGCTCCCACGCGCTGTAGGACGTGTCGTGCGGATCTACGACGCCGGACTGGGGACCGCAGTGGCGTTCTGCCAGGCCCGGCTCAGCGAACGGCCCGGCAGTCGCTTCTTCGCATGACGAAAGAGCCGCACGGCGGGGGAGGGTGCCGACCGAGCTTCGCGCCGCGCCCAGCGCCAGTCCGCCCATGACCGCTCGCTCCCGCCATCTAGCGATTCTCAGTGCGGCGTCGCTCGCCGTGATCGGCGGCTGCGGCGGCGCCGCACGGGCGCCGAGCGGCCCGACCGGCGCCGACCCACCGAGCGTGACGACGGCGAAGACAGCCGCCGCTTCCGCCGCTGCGGGAGCCGTCTCTCGCTTGCGCGGCTCCGCGGCGCAGCTCAAGCGACTGTCGGCGCCGCCGCCGTCGGCCAGCAAGGTGACGGAGGTGTCGGGGAAGGTGGGCGCCAAGCCCGACCCGCTGCCGGCCGCCGCGAGCGCAACGGCCGTCTCGCCGGGTGCGCCTTCTGATGCCCAGATCCGAGCTGAGCTCGCGCAGGCGGCACAGGCGGGGGTCTCCCTCGCCCCCTGTACGAGCGTCCAGACTTGCAACCACGCCTCGACGCTTTCGCTCGGCGCGACGGGGAACTGGGCGTTCCCGATCCAGCCGCTGTCCGTTGTGTTGGCACCGTCCACATGGACCGTTGATCAGGGCATCGATATCGCCACCGCGGGCGGGGCGTGCGGCACCGCAGCCTACGAGGTCGCGATCACCTCCGGCACGGTCGTGCGGGTCGGGATTTCAGGATTCGGGCCGTACGCGCCGGTGATCCGCGTCGATGGCGGCGCATACGCTGGCTGGTTTGTTTACTACGGTCACGCCGCCCCGGCCCTCGTGCCGGTCGGGACTCACGTCAGGGCGGGCCAGCCAATCGCGGCAGTCGGCTGCGGCATCGTCGGCATCTCATCCGGTCCCCACCTTGAAATCGGCATGACGCCCCCCGGCGGCGCCAACTGCTGCCCGGCGTTCGGAACGACCGCGCCAGCGGTCGGGACTCTGATGCAGCAGCTTTTTGCGCGTTCGCACTGAGCGCCCGCGCGCAAATCAGGTCAAATGATCGAGGGTCTCGCGTTCGTCGCGGCCTCCGCGCCGGCGGCAGCGCCGGGTATCATCGCCGACCCCGTGCGGTCGATCCGCGCCGCCGATTCGGGGGACAGCTACCCGTGATCCAACGCTCGCCGACGTCGCGGCAGTCGGCGGTCGTGAAGACGATCGGTGGGGCGAGACCGCGGTGTCAGAGCCCGTCGGGGTGACGGGCGGTCAAGCCGGCGCTTGATCGCATTTCGGCTTGCCAGCGGGTTCCTGCGCCGCGTTGCCCGCTGGTGTCAAAGCGCAGCCCGGCGATGACCATGTACATGTGGCCGGCGTTGGCGTAGGTCGTCACCCACCTGCCGGGACCCGGACTGCCCCACCCCATGAAGTCGCCGGAGACCAGCGGCGCAGAAAGCAACCGGGCGCCGTGAAGGGCATAGGAAACCGAGCCCGAGCAGTCGTAGCCCGCATCCTCCCACGAGCCGTGGCCGCCGCCGTAGATGTACGGCTTGGTCGCGATGCGGTTCCCCGCCGCGATGATCGCCTGTACGACAGGTGGCGCGCTCGCCGGCGCGACGGCAAGGCCGTCCGCACCCACGGTTGCCTTCTCGCCGGGAGCGACAGCCAGTATTTGCTGCTCGGTCGGAGCGGACGCGCCGCCGGTCACGCCGGAGATCGAGGCGACGGCGCTGCCCTGGACAATCACGTCGCGCAGTACCTTGAGGGTCGCGCTCGTGACGGTGCCGTCTGCCACGAGGCGCTGCGCGTGTTCGAACGCGAGGACCGCGCGCTCGGTGGCGCTGCCGAACACGCCGTCGACACCCGTCTTTTGACCGGCACGGTTGAGGTAACCCTGCAGTACCAGCACATCGTGGCCCTGCTCGCCGACAACGAGCGGGAGGCGGTCGCCGAGGCTCTGGCTACGCCCCTTTCCCGCCTGAGCAGTCGCTGAGGCGGGAAGGAGCAGCAACACCGCGACCGCGGGCAGGAGACGAGCAAATCTGAAACTCACGCGGTGACCCTTCTCTTTCGGATGCCTACGGGGTTAGCTGACGGGCTCGCGCAGAAAGAGCAGCGCTACGCCGCGAGAATGCGGCAATTCGCCCCTGGGAGCGCCGTGACGGCAACCCCCAAGTGGTTCCCCCGATCCCCCTGGCAAGAGGGACTCGGCTGATCGGACGCGCGAAGCGTAGCGGACGACGACGACGCGCGTGCGGCATCCCGCGCAGGTCGGGCCGGCATGGACGGCGTTCGATCCTCCAGCCTCCCTTGCTCGCGTCGACAGACGCCGGCCGATCTGGGGCGTAAACGGCGCGACGGTGCGGCGACGTCCGCGGGTCCCGCCGCTCCGTGTTCGCCTCGGTACCACCGGCCTCCGCTGTTGCCGTGGCGCGCGTTGCGCCGTGGCCGCCCGCGCTCATTGCGGCCGCCGGTAGTTGGCGGCCAGCGCCAGGCGGGGCTCGTTCGTCGTGGCCGCGTGAGTGCTCCAAGGCCTAGCGAACGCCCCGAACTCCGACGGCTTGTAGGATACCGGGGGTGACTGCCATCTTCACTCGGCGTGCCGATCGCTTGCGGTTGCGGCGTCGTCGCGTTGCGGCATTGGCGCTGCTGGTCGGGCTTGGCGGGGGCACGGTCGCGCTCACCGGTGGCGCGCCCGAGTCGCACGCCGCGCCACCGGTGATCCGTCTCGAGGCCGGTAACGTGCCGCTGGCGCGCGTGCCGCTAGCGCCGCTTCGCACGAGCCATGGCATCGACGCGGCAACGCTGCGCAGCGCCGTGATCTCAGCGCTACCCGCGACCGCGACCATGACTCACGACCGGGCCCGGATCACCTACACCTACAACCGGGGGCTCACCGCCGAGCGCGCAGTTCTGCTGGCGCGCCTCGCCCCCGGCGGCGGCACGCTCGCCGTTGTCCGCACGCCGATCTCGTCGCAGATCGCGGCGCCGGTAATCGCCCAGACGCTGCGCAACGACTGCGAGGCCACCGCATTATCGATCCTGCTGCGCAGCGCTGGCGTCACGGTGTCCCAAGCTCGCCTGCAGGCGAGCTTGCCGCGTTCGGGGCCGCTTGACCCGACTGGCGGCGGGCCTTCGAAGGTGTGGGGCGACCCCGACCAAGGCTTCGTCGGCCGGCCCAACGGCGCCGGAACAGCCGGCGGGTTCGGCGTCTACCCCGCGCCGCTCGCAGGCTTGGCGCGACGCTACGGGGTCGCGCTGGCGAACCTCACCGGTGTCGCCCCTCAGGCGATCTACGACGCTTTGCTCGCCGGGCGCGCCGTGATCGCCTGGGTTGGCCTCGCCGACGGCCCTTACGACACCTGGCAGACACCCGCGGGAAAAGCCGTCACGGTAAACCTCAACGAACATACGGTTGTGCTCCGCGGCATCAACGCCGACGGGACGATTTCCGTATCCAACCCGCTCAAGGGCACCGCCGAGACGTGGTCGCGCAACAAGTTTGAGACGATGTGGCAGCTCCTCGGGCGCCGGGCGCTGAGCACAGACCCAACTCCCGACGGACATTGACCGCCGTGCCCGGACGCCGTCGTGAACCCCGTGAGCGCCCTGCTCGCCCCCGCGCGCCGTCGCTCCGGTGGCCCGCGACCGTACCCCCACGGAGTCGCGGGTGGTTTGTTGCGCTTCGCGCGGTAGTCGCCACGCTCGTCCTGGCGGTCAGCGGCGCGGCTAGCGCGGCGGCGGCTGCGGCGGCCGTGTCGCTGCGCGTGATAGGCGGCAATCCGGTCGCCGCGATCACGTCGTTCCCGTTCCAGGTGGCGCTGTTCACTCGATCGGCGGGGGGCGGGTTCGGGCAGCAGACGCTGGCGTTCTGTGGCGGCGTGATCATCGACGCGACGCAAGTGGCGACCGCCGCACACTGCGTGACCGATCAGCTCACCGGGCAGCCGGTCTCGCCGCAGCTGGTAACGGTACTCGCCGGCACCGCGATGCTGCCGCCGACCGTCCCCCCCCAGCCGGTGGCCGCCAGCATCGCTGTCGACCCGCTCTACGACCCGCAGACAGCCAACTACGACATCGCCGTCGTCACGCTGGCCGCGCCGCTCTACAACGGGTCACCGCGCGCCGACGGCACGGCGAGCGTCGCGCCGATTCCGCTGATCACGCCCCTGCTGGCCGAGCGGTTCGCCAACCCCAACGTCATCCCGGCAGAGCCGGTCGTGATCAGCGGCTGGGGCGAGACCAGCCCGCTGGCGATCGGCGCACCCGACCCCTCGGCAAGCCTACCGCAGCAGCTCCAGGCGGCGCAAACGCACCTCGTGCCCGACGCGACGTGCGCCGCCGCCTACCGGCGCCTCGGCAGCATCGGCGTGCCGCCCATCTCCCCGCAAATGCTCTGCGCTGGCGAACAGGCCACCGCGACCGCCAGCGCGCCGGACGGCGCGATCGACGCGTGCGCCGGCGACAGCGGCGGTCCGCTGGTCGTCGACATCGACACTCCCGCGACGCCCCCCGGCGACCTGGTCCTCGCCGGCCTGATCGATTTCGGCGCTGGCTGCGCCCAAACCGGCTACCCCGGCGTGTACGTCCGCATCGCCACCCCCGAAATCAACAGCTTCATCAACCAGCAGGCGCAGGCCCACGGGCAACAGCTCCCACCGCCCCCGGTGTCAGCCGGTCTCGCTCCGCCGCGCCACGGGATCGCCGCCAGCGGCACCGCCCGCCTCGCGACAAGCCGTACGCGCGTCAGAAACCGTGTGACGCGCCTGGCGGTTCGCTGCGCGACGGCACCATGCACCGGGACACTCACCCTGCGGACGACCACCACCGTCGGGATCGCCCACTTCGCGATCCCGGCGAACTCGACCACAAGAGTGCCCGTACGAATCACGCCGCGCGGCCAGCGACAGCTCGACCGCCACCACCGGCTGCGCGTCCGCGCAACACTGCACACGACCGGATCCCCGCCCACCCATCGCGCGCTCACGATCACCGACTGACTTGAGATCGCTGGCTAATACACCGACCCCGCCACCGTGTATGCCCGGCCGCTTGGCCCGCCGGCGCAAGGCCGTGACGCTCGGGTCGCCGACGTCGAGACGGACGTGAGAGCGGTCATCGCGGTGGATGGGCTGCGGGCCTGGCTCGGTGGCGTCGAGCGCGCGCTGCTTTGCGAGCCCGGCGTGATCGGACTGGACATCGACCTCGCCGCGGGGGCGATCAGCCTTGAGTTCGACGAGGACGTGATTACCGAGCAGCAGCTACGCGAACGAGTTGGGGTCGCCGCAGACCCGCGTGGTGGGAACGGCCACGCTCCTCAAGACGCTAACTGCCGCGACCGGGGACGCGCCTGCGACCTACCAGCCCGAAGGCCCGAACATGATCGCCTCCGCTGAATCTGACCCATGGGGAGCGTGGCTGCGAACGAGGCGGGGTCGCCAGGCCTCGCCGGATCGGCCGGCCAGGCCGGCGCTGCCGGCTCCGCGTCGCTGCGAGCGCGGGCACCGCGGCCGGCTGGTTGCGGAGATCGAGCTCGGACCTGATCGTGGACCGCTTGCTCCGTTGACCGCATCCTCCTCCAGCGCCATTGCCCGCCCGGGGTCCCAACCGGCGACCTGGACCCAGGCCCGGTCAACGCCATCCCAACAAGTCGTGCCCCGCCCGTGCGTTCTCCGGGTACTCCGCGACCGCGTCGCGCGGCGCGAGTCCGCGCGCAAACCCGGCGCTCGAAGTCTCGGACCGGGCGGCGGATCCGTCACCGCGCGCGGGAATGGACGCCCGTGATGCCGCTCGAGCCTCTTCAGAAGACCCCTGGCGTGTGGAAGCGGTTCTTGCTCGGGAGCGTCGCGATCGTTGTGCTCATGGCTGCAGCTACGTCGTCGGCGGTCCTGTTGGAGGTCAAGCATGTCTCCGATTTGCTGGGGCCGGCGACGCTTCATCCGAGCAGCGGCGTGATCACCCCGGCGCAGGCCGGAACGGCCCAAACGATCCTCGTGATCGGGACTGACCGGCGGCCCCTGGCGAGCAACCTCACCGACCGCACCAGCCCCGCACATTCCGACACCCTGCTGCTGGTTCGTATGGACCCGGCGAAGAACCAGACCTCGGTGCTTTCGGTGCCGCGCGACCTGCGCACCACAATCGACGCAGGCTCCAAAGGGACTAGCGTGCAGAAGATCAACGCGGCGTATGCCATCGGTGGCGCCGCGCTGGCAGCCAAGACACTCGAACAGGCGCTGCCGGGGCTCACGATCCAGCACATCATCGACATCAACTTCAGGGGCTTTCGCCGCGTGATCGACGCGATCGGCTGCGTGTACGTGTTCGTCGACCGCCACTACTACAACCGCAACATCGGGACGGCCGACACGAACTACTCGAGCATCGACATCCCCCCGGGATACCAGCGGCTCTGCGATCAGACGGCCCTCGACTACGCCCGCTACCGCCACACCGACAGCGACTTCGTCCGCGTCGCCCGCCAACAGGACCTGGTCCGCCAAGCCAAGCAGCAGGTCGGCGTCTCCGGCCTCATCAACAACGAGGATCGACTGCTGCGAGCCCTCCGCGCGTCAGTGCAAACCGACATCCACGGCACGGCCACAATCTTCCAACTGTTCAAATTGGCGGCCTTCTCGCTCGGGCGGCCTGTCCGCCAGGTCAAGTTCCAGGGCGACCCGAACGTGACGATCAACGGAGGCAGCTACGTCACCGCAACTCACCAACAGATCCGTGCTACGGTCGACGACTTCCTGGGCGCCACGCCGCCGGCGCGGGTGCACGTCCCCGCGATCAACCTACGCCGCGCCACCAGCGCCCGCCAGATCACCCGGCTCGGCCTGACGCCGACACCGCCGGGCGACATCGGCCTCGCCAACAGCGCCTCCGTCGGGCTGCCGATCAAGCTCTACGCCCCGCGGCTGCGACTGCAAAGCGGCGGCGCACCGGACATCGTACGCGGATACACGCTGCCCGACGAGCAAGCGACACCTCATCGCGCCTACGCGATCTCGATCTCCCGCGGCCTGACCGGCGAGTACTACGGGGTCGAAGGCACCGACTGGACCTCGCCGCCGATCCTCGCCGGCGCCCACCAGAGTCGTACGATCGGCGGGCGCACCTACGACGTCTACATTGAGGGCGCCCACATCCGCACCGTCGCCTGGCGTCTGCCCACCTCCGTCTACTGGTTGAACAACACGCTCGACAGCCTGCTCAACAACCAACAGATGCTCGCGATCGCCGAGAGCGCCCGACCAGTCAACTGACGGCCCCGCGCTGCAATGCGACCGTCCCGTAGGGCCCAAGCCCGGGGCATCGCGGCCGGCGCCCGATAGCGCCGGAAGTACGGGAGGCGTATGGACACCATCGACGGCGTCTTCATGTCAAAGGCCTACAGCCGAGCGTCGTCACCGCGGTTCGCAAGATCTACTACAACATCACCACCACCAGCGACTCGAGCTTCGTCGCGTTCGTGATCGGCACCATCGAACTTCTCGGCCTGCTCAGCCAGCAACTCAACCTCGCCACTCAGCCCCGCAACTACATCAGCGGGATCGACGTCAACACCGCCGGCAGGATCATCGTCGGGCTGTTCCTAGTGATCTGGATCGGCGCGATCATCTACTACAAAGCCGCCCAGATCGACGAAAAGTACGGGGCAAAGATGGCCACCTCCACCGTACCCGCCGCCGAGGGGTAGCCGCACCGAGGTGCCGAGCGTCCAGCGCGCTCGGGTTCCCGCCAAACCCCTGGCCAGGCGTCACGGGCCGACATGTCGCCGTTGTCCGGGAATCCAATTTCGCGCGCGAACGGCTGGCCGGGCGGGTCGTCACGACAGGTTCACACGCTTTGGAAAAAGTTGAGTCCGAGCGTGCCGAGAAGATGCTGAGCTTCGATGTTCAGGCGGAACAACTCGCCGGTGACGACGAGATATCCCATCGCGACGAGTACCACTCCGGAGCCGAGTTGGATCGCGGCGTAATGGCGTTTGAAGAACCCGAAGGCGCGCGTGGCCTTGTTGAACGCCGCTGCCGAGAACAGGAACGGCAGTGCGAGACCCGCGGAGTAGACGCCGAGCAGCAGCCCAGCGTTGGCCGTTCCGTCAAGGGTCGCTGCCAAGCCAAGGATCGCGCCGAGCGTTGGCCCCACGCACGGCGTCCACGCGAGCGCGAACGCGGCGCCGGCGACCACCGGGCCGCCGCGGCCGGCGCGCTCAAGGAGGCCAGGCGGGCGGAAGTCGCGGTTCAGGCGCACCACGAACACCGAGGCTACGAACATGACGCCCATGACGATGATCGCCCCACCCGCGACCTGGTTCAGCAGCGGCTTGTTCGTAAATAGGAACGAACCGATCGCGGTCGCGCCAAGGCCGAGCAGAATGAAGATTGCCGAGAACGTGCCCACGAAAAGCAAGCTTCGACCCAGCACTCGCGCGTCCACGCCCGACCGCGAAGCCTCTCTAGGCCGCGCACCGCACACCGTCGCCAGGTAACCCGGGACAAGTGGCAGGCAGCACGGCGAAACGAACGACACGACGCCCGCCGCGAAGGCCAGCAACAGGCTCGGGCTGCTAACCACTCAGCACCGACCTCGGCATGCCGGCATCGCGCTTCCCGGCGCGCCGTCGTAGCCGCAAACCATCGCCCGCCCAACCCGGCCGTCGCGCACGCCCTGCCACCGCCGCACCCCCGCGCGAGAGGTGCCCGCTCGGTCGAGTCCCGACACGGGCTTGGGGCCACCGCCAAGAAACCCGTCGCGACCTTGCCGGATCCAGCCTGGCCGCGCCGCCCGTCCCGGTGCGCCGCCGCCCGCGGGTGTCGCGTCGTCCGGCGAGGCTCTCGCACCCGGGTGCCGCATCAGCCGACAGGCAACGCGCAGGCAGTCTGGCCGCGTAGTCGCACGGTCAAGCCGGTGATCAGGAGCAAGATGCTTAGCACGCCCGATCACGGGTTGCAGCGGTGCCCAGTAGTTCAGCGCTCCGCTGACGCCGATCAACGCCACAACGATCTTGTTGCAGACGGGGCAGGCGACCGCGGCGGTCGAGAGCAGGGTCGCGCCCAGCGTGCGGCGACTGCGATCGTGCTCCGGGAATGCTGGCTCGCCGGCTCTCATGTAGGTCGCGGCGGTCAGACCGAGGAGCTGCGCGGAGATTGCCCAACCCGGGTAGTCCCACCAGATAACGGGTGTCATCCGCGTGAAGACGCCCGTGGGCACGATGCCGGTGGGGGCGCCAATCCCCAGCGCGACGACGACCGACGCGCCGGCCGCAACGCTCCAGCGACGTGTTGACCAGTTCCGCATCGACGCGCCGCCCGTTCCGCAAGGCTGTAGCGCCGTCTGCGGCACTGAACCACCTGAGACACGCACCCCGTGATCGTAGCGGCCCGTCCGACGTCCTGTCGGACTTGCCGCGCCGCGGCGCGCCGGTGCGCGAGAATGGCAACCCATGTCGCCTCGCTCAAGGATCGTCCTGCTGGCGTTCGCCGGTGCTCTGTCGCTGGTCGCCGCCGCTGCTGCGGCGGTGGGCCTGCGCGTGGCCGGCGGCGCGCGCGGCCCGCGCGACGACGCGCCGCTTCTGCAGCCTCGCTTCACCGCGGCGCCGCTGCTCAAACTGCCGGTTCTTGCGGCAGGCCGCGTGCCGGGAGGCATCCAGCGGGCCTGGCGGCTCGCCGCGGCTGACGACCAAGTCAATCTCGCCGAACTGCGCGGGCGCGTCGTTGTCGTCAACTTCTGGGCATCGTGGTGCGATCCCTGCCGCCTCGAGGCGCCGCTCCTTCAGCGCGCCTGGCAGCAGCAGCATGGCCGTGTGCTCGTCCTCGGCGTCAACCAAGACGATGCCCTCGCTGACGCCCGCGCGTTTCTAGGTCGCTACGCCATCAGCTACCCTAGCGTCCGCGAAAGCGGCGACGCGACCGCACGACGCTGGAGCGTCGGCGGTTTCCCGGTGACGTTCTTCATCGCTCCCGACGGTCACGCGGTCGCCGAGGCGATTGGGCTGCTTCGTCAACGCCAACTTGAGCGCGGTATCGCCGCCGCGCACGCTGACCACTGTCGATCGTGAGCGCCACACTGTCCTCGCCGCTCAAGCGCACTGACGGCATGGCCGCTGTTGGCCACGACTTTGACCGGGCGGAATGTCGGCGTCAACGCCGAGCTTCAGCGAGACGCCGGCACGACGGCATCCTGGCGGCTGGACGCCGCAACCCCAAAGGGCCGCGACGGCCGGGGACCGCTTACGGAAAGGCCCCACCCTTCGTTGCGCTGAACACGTATGAGTCGAGCAAGTGTTGCGCATTCGCGCCGGTCGCTTCGCAGGTCCGATGTCGTGTCGGACTATGGGGCGCGCCGTGGCTCGAGTTGCTACAGCCACGCGCCACCGGAGCTGAAGCTCCGCCGCCATGTCGGAGACGCGGGAGGCACAGGCATTTCATGCCGGCCCTCCTACCCCAACCCACGTGACGACTGGCCGATGACATTCATTGATCAAGAGCAGCCCGGCGCGTGGGGGACTCCAGAGGCGTCGTCTGCCTCGCGGGGGCACCGTCCGCTACCGCGGGAACGTCGCCGCCGCTTCTCGGGTCAGGCACGACTGCTCGCTGCGATCGCGATCCTCGCCGCGACAGGCGGAGCGATCGTCGCGCGTGACCGTCACGGAGCCCATGGCAGTCGCACCCGTTCGGCCGAGCGCGGCCAGGCCGCTGGACGAGGGTCGGATGATGTAAACATCTACGCCGCGACCGCGACATCGGCACTCAGCGCCGCGGTCGCTAACGTGCCCACCCGGGTGTACGTGCCGAATAGCAACAGTGGCACGGTTGACGTTATCGATCCGGCTTCGTTTCGGGTTGTCCGCACGTTGAGGGTCGGCACCCTGCCGCAGCATGTCACCCCCTCCTATGATCTCAAGACGTTGTGGGTCGATAACGATCACTCGAACACCTTGACCGCGATCGATCCCCGCACCGGGCTTGCAACGGGGACGCGGCCGGTGACTAACCCCTACAACCTGTACTTCTCACCCGGTGGGCACGAGGCGATTGTCGTCGCTGAGGCGCGGGGGCGGCTCGATTTCCGTGGCGCGAGCACGATGCGCCTCCACCAGTCGGTGCGCGTCCCCTGTCCCGGGGTCGACCACCTTGACTTCACCGCGGACGGGGGCACCATACTCGCCAGCTGCGAGTTTGCCAACAAGATGATTGAGGTCGACGCCAAGCGTCACCGACTGCTGCGCAGCCTCCTGCTTCCCACGGGGGCCAGCCCCCAAGACGTCAAGCTCTCGCCCGACGGACGCGTGTTCTACGTCGCGGACAAGACCAGGGGCGGGCTGTACCTGATCGACGCCGCCCGCTTCCGTGTGCTCGGCTTCCTGCCGACAGGCGCCGACAGTCACGGCCTCTACCTGAGTCGTGACACGCGAGACCTATACGTAACCAATCGACGCGCCGGAACGGTGTCGGTCGTGGGGTTCGGGGCACGGCGCGTACTACGGACCTGGCGAATACCCGGCGGTAGCCCCGACATGGGCGGGGTTTCCCGCGACGGAACCATTCTGTGGCTGACCGGACGCTACAACGCGGAGGTCTACGCGATAGACACACGCAGCGGCCGGCTGCGAGCACGCATTCGCGTGGGTCGCGGACCCCACGGACTGAGCATCTTTCCCCAGCCCGGCCGCTTCTCGCTCGGCCACACCGGCGTTTACCGCTGAGCCTCCCCAGAACCAATACCCAACGCGTTCGCGCCCTACCCGTCCGCCAGGGACAAGGGGGCCTCGCTCCTTTTTCCAGCTTTTGGGCGGGGCGCAATCCCGCGGGCCAACGCGGGCGCAAGTCCCCTGACGCGCTGTAGGATCACGCGCTTGCGCGGCTGCGTACAGGCGCCGCGCGCGCTCCGGCCGCAAACGCGCACGACGCGGGGGAGCTCAGCCTCAATCCACCGTTGTTCCGCGGGATCTGTCCCACGCAAGGAAGTGAAACGAAGGGCAATGACGTACTTGACTCACCCGGCGGAGGCGTATAATGGCGCCATGGAAGCGACCGCTTCGAGGATTCGTGCCACCTTCTGAGAACCAGCAGCGCTGCGTGATGTTCGTCTGCGCGGAAAGTGGAGACGGAAAGATCACGCCGGGAGGTACTGCGTTCATAGTCGGACTTCCCGGCGAGCACGGGGCGTGGCTCAAGTACTTCGTTACGGCCGGTCATTGCGTGCGCAGCGAGCCTCGCTGGATACGCTTTCGTCGCCACGACGGGGGCGCTCCCGAAGACGTGCTTGTTGGAGGCTGGGTGTCTCACTCCACAGCCGACATCGCCGCTGCTCCTTGCGATCTTGACACAACCCAATACATCGCGAACTGGCAGGAGGAACAGTACTTCTCTGACAAGTTCCCACCAGGGGTCGTTGTTGATCTTGGCACCCACGCCTACTACGTCGGGCTGCTCACCCATGTTCCGACGATGGCCGACAAGGCCATCCCGATGATGCGTGCGGCGAACGTTGGCGCGTTGTATGCCGAGGACGTACCCGTTCGCGATTGTTATCCCGATGGGACGCCTTATGCACGGACAGAGCCTCAAGCGCACATCATCGATACGTACGCGCGCGGGGGCTTCAGCGGGTCGCCGGTGTATGTCGATCATTCCTACGTGAACATGTGGCCCGTTGACGATAAGTCCATAGCGGTACAACTCACTAGTTTCTCGGCGCTGCTAGGGGTGTTGGTGGGTCACTTCAGTTCAGAAGGCGATAACGCCGGGGTTGCCCTAGTTGTCCCGATCGAAGCTGTACGCGAACTGCTCAACGATCAGCAGTTGGTTGACTGGCGTAACAGGAAGGCGGGACAAATGGAAGCAAACCGGAAGAAGGAGATTGGCGAGAACGCGGCGCAACTCGACTCGCTTCAAGATGAGTCCGAGTTCGCTCGGTTCGAGGCATTGAGTCGCAGACTTGTCAACGTCCCCAAGAAGGAGATTGACGAAAGGCGAAAGGACGAGGGCTAGCGGTGCCCGGTGAGTTCGGCGTAGGTCAGTCTGCGGCCCGCCGCGAGGCTCAGCACGGCTGCGAAGCGTCCGAGGTCGGACAACTCGCGCTGATTGAACGTGAACACGCGCTCGTCCAGATATCGAAACAAGTGGAACGGCTCGACGCTGACGTATGTGCCGTGCAGGCCGCGCTTGAGCAGGCTCCAGAAGTTCTCCATGCCGTTCGTATGGACCTGCCCATCGACGTAGCGCTCGGCATGATCGACCGTTTCGTGGGCGAAGTCGCCGCTGAGCGCGGAGTACCCGCCGTGCTCGTCGGTGTAGACGGCGGCACCGGGCTGGATCGTGTCCCAGACGAACTCGCCCAGCGTGTCGCTACTGCGGTCCGCGACGACCGCGACCCGCACGTCTCCGCCGCGCTCTCGGGCGCCGACGACGATGGCCTTGCCCGCGCCACCCCGGCCGGTGATCTTGCGTGCCCGGACATGCTTGTGCATGTTCCGAGCCCTGCCACCGATGAACGTCTCGTCAACCTCTACGGCCCCGTCGAGCTTCTCAAACGTGCCCGTCTGCATGGCGAGTCGGATGCGGTGCAGCATGAACCACGCGGACTTCTGAGTGACGCCGAGAGCGCGGCCGAGTTCGTGGGAGCTGATCCCGTTCTTGCTGTTCGCGATCAGCCAGATCGCCGGGAGCCACTTGTCGAGCCCGAGCGGCGAGTCCTCAAGAATCGTGCCGACCTTGACGCTGTACTGCTTCTTACAGCCCTTGCACTTCCAGACCCGGCGGGTGCTCAGGTAGGAGTAGGCCATATCGCCACAGCGCGGGCACGCCGGGCCGCTGGGCCAGCGGAGCTTGGCGACGAACTCGGTTGCTACGTCCAGATCGGCGAAGTACCGGACTGCTTCGATGAGGTTCCTCGGCTGCCGTTTCGTGCTCACAACGGTGCGCGTACTACGTCACGTGGGGTGAGTCCAGTATGTCATTGCGAAAGGCGATCACGATCGCTTTGGGGACGACGCGGCCCTGATCTCGGACCTTGACGTTCGTAGCATCCAGCCACAAATACGGTAGGAGCCCTCCAGCGGCCGCGACCGGAACGCCTGGACCTGCCCGTCAAGGCCCTTGCAGAGCGCGGTGCCACGGTCCTTGGTCATCCCGCCGATGCCGAGCTGCTCGACGAGCCTATCGACCTCACGCGTTGATACGTAGTTGACGTAGGCCCCCATTACAACCGCGACGATCGTCTGCTCCGACCGGCGGCGCGGCTCAAGAAGCGAGGTACAAGTCGTGGACCACCTCGCCGTCCCGCGTACGCTCCGCATCTCACATCACTTCGTCGGGAAGCACGCGGGGCCTTGGCGCTTCCTGGGAATCAGCAGGTCGAGTGGTTGACCGGGGCGGCTCCACGACCTCCGCGACTATCGCGGTAACCTACTGACCCCAGAGGCATCGACGCATCGAGTTTGGAAGACCCGCAGGGCACGCGACCCGCTAGTTTGCTGTCGCTAGTGTCGTGAGTCATTAGTTTGGGCCTGGTTTGTGGTATAGTTTGGGTATGCCACGGGGGCCTGCTGCGGTGTCGATCGACCTGACGGATGGGGAGCGCAAGACGCTTGTGGGGTGGACG
>JBPCNA010000059.1:0-14132 GCA_051001735.1 Solirubrobacteraceae bacterium | reverse complement strand
TCCTATGCGGTTGTAGGCCGCCGCGCGGTTGCCGCCGCGCAGCTGAACATCAACCCCACGAACGCCGTGGGGGGACCGGCCCCTTCTACACCGCGGGCCGGACGGACACTCAATCCATATTGTCTAGACCACTAGTGACCGGCCCCTAGTAGGCGACCGGCGTCGCCACCAGCGCGAACTCCTCTGCCAGCAGTTCGTATGAGCGCCGCCGGGCCCCGTGGTCGTGGGTGATCGACACGACGATGACCTCGCCGGCGCCGTATCCCTCGGCGAGGGCCTCGAGCTCGCTCCGGACCTTCGGCGGCGATCCGAGCACGAGCCGGCGCCCGCCGGGTCCGGGTCCGTCCTGCTCGAGGAAGCGGAGCGCCTTGGCCACCGGTGGGACGGCGATCAGCCGGCCGCGGCGGAGCATCCGCATGGCCATCAGGCTGCTCGACGCCAGACGCTCAGCCTGCCCGCCGGATTCGGCGGCGATCGCCCAGGCGGCGACGGCCACCCGCGGCTGCTCGAGCCACCGAGAGGGCGCGAAGTGCTCGCGGTAGAGCGATGCGGCCGCGACCCCGCCGGGATTGATGAAGTCGGCGAAGGCGTAGGGGAGGCCGAGCTCGCCCGCCCAGATCGCGCTCTGCTCGGAGGAGCCGAGCAGCCACGGCGCGGGGCTCTCCGGGCGCCCGGGCAGCGTCGCCCCGAGCCGGGCGAACGGGTGGGCGGCGGGCAGGCTGTCGGTGAGCAGCGCGAGCAGCTCGTGGAGCTGCTCGGGGAAGTCGTCGGGCGCCGCATCGCGGCGATCGCGCTGGAGGGCGAACGTCGTCATCGGGTCTGTTCCCGCCGCTCGGCCGATCCCGAGGTCGATCCGACCGGGGTAGAGGCCGCTGAGGACGCTGAACGTCTCGGCGACCTTGAGCGGGCTGTAGTGGGGGAGCATGACGCCGCCGCTGCCCACCCGGAGCCGACGCGTGGCGGCGGCGATCGGCCCGATCAGGGCCTCGGGGCTCGGGCCGGCCAGCATCGGTCCGCCGTGGTGCTCGGCCACCCAATAGCGGTGGTAGCCGAGGTCGTCGGCCAGCCGGGCCAGGTCGAGTGTGTTCCGGAGCGCCTCGGCTCCGGTCGAGCCCTCGGCCACCGGCGACTGATCGAGGATGCTGAGGAGCATAGAATGATTGTACATGCAATCGCTTTGGCGTCCTATGCTCTTCCCTCGCCGGCGCGGCGGGCGCGCCGCCGCGGTCTGCTGGCGCCGAGTGGGAGGCGCGCTCACCGTCGGGCTGGTCACCACGAGCGACGGCGAACGCTGGACCTTCCCCAAGGGTCACCGCAAGCCGGGAGAGAAGCCGGCGGCGGCCGCCGCCCGCGAGGCCCACGAGGAGGCCGGCGTGCGGGGAACGGTCGACGACCGCCGCCTGCTCGCCTACCGCTATCCGGCGCGCGGCGGTGGAGACGACGTCGTGGTCGACGCCTACCTGCTCCACGTCACCGGCGTCGGAGAACCGCTCGAGGCCTTCCGCTCCGTCGCCTGGTGCGACCCGCCGAGCGCCCGCCGCCGCCTCGCCGAGGGTCGCGACGGCTTCCACGCGGCCGAACTCGAGCGCGTGCTCGACGCGGCGCTCCGGCGGCTGCGCTAGAGCTGGCCGCGGACGGCCCCGTTCGGGTAACTGGCGGTGTGCACGTTGACGTAGTAGCGCGACGGAGAAGCCTCGATCAGCGCGAGCTCGGGCCTGGGCACCATCGAGACGCACCCGGTCGCCGCGTAGGGTGCCCCGAGCGGGATCAGGATCGGCCCGGCCGCGCCGGCCCGAGCGAAGTGGATGTGGGCCGCCGTCGGCTTCGGCAGTCCGCTCAGGCGGAAGGTCCAGCAGACCTGCTGCTTGACGCCCTTGAGGATGATCGTCGCGCTACCGCCGCCGGTCGGCGACCCCTTCGGCACCTCGGCCGACCCGCGCAGGCCCACCGAGTAGGTCCGGTCGGGGATCGGCTTGGCCGCCACCGTCGTCGTGCCGCTTCGGCCGCTGCCCGTCGAGTTCGGGGACGAACTCGAGCCGCAAGCGGCGATGCCGATGGCCGCCGCCAGCAGTGGAACTGCGATTCCTCGTGTCAGCATCGCGCTCTCCCTGGTCGCCGTGATCGGTGCCGAGTTCTACCCGGAGCGCCGGATCCTGAGTCTCAAGACGCACCGACTCACGCGGGCGGGTACACGGCGACATCCGAGCCGGCGGCGAACGAGACGTGGCCCGGGGCGGTGTCGCCGAGGAAGGCCCACTCGGCGCCGTAGAGGCCGCCGAAGTCGACGTCCATCCTCAGGTTATGGACGGCGTGGAGCGGCCACACCGGATGGTCGACGCGGTAGCGGCGCATCTGGCCCCGGCGCGTCCGGCCGAAGCCGAAGGCCTGGTGGGTCAGCCAGTAGTCGTCGGAGTCCTCTCGCGGCGCCGTGCCGGCGGCGTCGACCTCGGCGGTCACCGTCGACGGCCCCGGTCCGAAAACGTGGCTCAGCTCGAGCCGCCCCCCGTCCGGGCGCACGCTCACGCGCATCGGGATCCGCGTGTAGGGCTCGTTGTAACGGGCCCGGGCGACGAGCGCCACGGCGCGCCGGGGGACGAGCTCGCGGATGAAGACGATGCCCCGGTCGGGGCCGGCCCGGACGTAGAAGCGGAGGTTGATCTCGGGGAAGCGCGTGTGGCCGGGGATGGGGACGCCGTAGACCCGGGTGCGGACGAACTCGAAGGCGACGAAGCTGACGCGCGCCCGCCCGGCGAGGCGATCGACGGTGACGCTCGGCGGCGCGTGGGCGGCGAGCAGGTCGTCGTCGACCGGGTAGGTCACGACGAGCAGGTTCCGCCAGCAGGCGGTGAGGAACGGCTGGGCGGGCCGATCGGCCACCGGCGTCGGGGTTACGCCCCGGCCACCCCGAGGAGCTCCTCGTGGCAGCGCGTCAGCTCCTCGTAGGCCTGGCGCAGGCCGGCCCGCGCCGTGTCGAGGATCTCCGGCGGCGGGGGCTCCGGGTCCCAGCGCCCGCGGACCGGCTCGGTCGCCACCAGGCCCTCGAGCTCCTGCGACGCGGCGCGGAGTCGCTCGTGGGTGCGGCGGAGCTGCTTACGCTGATCTGGTGACAGGTCCGCGGTCGTGCGAATCTGGTCGGCTTCCACTTGTGCCTTCTCCCTCATCGGTTTCCAACCCCGAGGATCGCAGGAAATCCGCCCCGGCGACGAAACTCCGGGCCGCCCGCGGCCTTTTCGAGTCGATGAGGCTCCTATCCGTCCTCGTTCTCGTTCTCGTTCTCGTTCTCGTCCTCGTCCTCGTCCTCGTCCTCGTTCTGCTCTGCGCCCGCGCCGCGGCCGCCGCCGGCCGCGGTGATCGCGGCTTCTCGCTGAACGTGGCCGACTTCAATGCCAGGGCGCCCGAAGCCGCCTGAGTTGCCCGCATACGCATTTGGGTCTAGCCCGGAGGGCGGCGGCGCCCTAGTCTTAGGCGGTGGAAAGCGCCGCACCGGGATCCGACGAGGTTCTGGCGGCCACCCGTTGGGTGAGCCTGACCGTCGTGGCCATCCTGATCCCGGCGTTCGTGATCCTCTGGTGGCTGCCGGGCGACACCGCCAACTCCTGGGCGTGGAGGATCAGGCCGGATATGACGCCGATCTTCATGGGCGCCGGCTACGGCGCCGGGGCGTTCTTCTTCTGGTCGGCCTTTCGCAGTCGCCGCTGGCACCTTGCTTCGGCCGGCGTCCTCTCGGCGGCCGTCTTCGCCGCGTTCATGCTCGTGGCGACTCTTGTCCATCTCGACCGCTTCAATCAGGGCGACGCCCCGGCGGTCGGCGCCTTCATGTTCTATGGCTGGGTAATCGTCTACGTCGTCTCGCCGGTGCTCGTCGGACTGCTCTGGCTGCGCAACCAGCGCACCGATCCGCGGCTCACCGAGATCGGCGATCCACAGGTCGGACGCCTCGTCCGGCTCGGGGCCCGCGCCTTCGGCGCCGGGGCGTTCATCGCCGGCCTCGTCTTCTTCGCCGTGCCTCGGCTAGCGATCGACATCTGGCCCTGGGCGTTGACCCCGCTGACCGCCCGCGTGCTCGCGTCGTTCACGATCCAGGTCGGCACCGGCGCCGTCCTGCTCTCGCTCGAGAACCGTTGGAGCGGCTGGCGCCTGCTGCTCCAGACGTTCCTGGCGGCGTCCGTGCTGCTGCTGATCGGAGCGGCCCGCGCCTGGGGCGACTTCGATCACGGCAACCCGCTCAGCTACGCGTTCGTCGTCGGCCTCGCCTTGACGGCGGCGGCGATTGCGGTGCTCTACCTCCGCACCGAGGCGCCTTCGCAGCCCGGCGCGGCGTAGTGCTGCACCAGGGTCAGGCGGTCTTGGGCTTGCGGCGGATAGCGAACAGCGGGGCGCCGCATGCCGGGCAGCGGCCCTCCCAGCCGGGGCGGCCGTTGGGGAGGGTCACCTCCTCAGCGCCGGCGATCGTCACCTTCTGCCCGCAGACGCACCAGCCGGTCGGCTCGGCGGCCGGTTCAGACATCGGAGTCGGGGGTGAGGACGAGCTTGCCGCGGACGTGTCCGTCTTCACTGACACGGTGGGCCTCCGGCGCCTGCGCGAAGGAGAACGTCCGGGCCACCGGCATCGTGAGGCGGCCCTGCTCGTAGAGGTCGGCGGCCTCGCCGAGCGCTTCCCACGAGCGCCCCTCTCCGCCGCTGGATATCCGCACGCCGTACTGGCCGCCGGTGAAGTCCGCGATCGTCACGACGTTGTCCGGGCTCCCGGTCAGCTCGATCAGCGCCGGCAGCGCCCCGCGTCCCGCGGCGTCGAGCGCCCGGTCGACGCCGTCGGGGGCGAGCTCCCGGACCCGCTCGACGAGCCCCTCGCCGTAGGTCGTCGGCTCCACGCCGAGGCCGCGCAGGAACTCGTGGTTGGCCTCGCTCGCAGTGCCGATGACGCGGGCGCCGCGGGCCGCCGCCAGCTGCACCGCGGCGAGGCCCACTCCGCCGGCGGCGCCGTTGACGACGATCGTCTGTCCCGACTCGAGCCCGAGCAGCTTGAACGTGCGCACCGCCGTCTCGACCGCCACCGGCAGCCCGGCCGCCTCGGCCCAGCCCATCTCCGCCGGCTTGCCCGCGTAGTGGTCGAGCAGGGCATATTCGGCCGAGCCGCCGCCCACCGCTGACCCGAACACCTCGTCGCCGACGTGGGCGTCGGTGACCCCCTCGCCGACCTCGTCGACCACGCCGGCTACGTCGCTGCCCGGAATCCGGGGCAGCTCGACCGGCATCACCTGCGCCATCGCCCCGCTGCGGATCTTCCAGTCGATCGGGTTCACGCCCGCCGCCCGGACCGCCACCCGGACCTGGCCGGGACCCGCGCGGGGCTCGTCGACCTCTTCGACGTGCAGCACGTCGGCATCCCCGTACTCGCTGAACCGGACAGCCTTCATCGCGCGCTTCCTCTGTCGCCGTCGCCCATGTCCGACACCTTAGACACTGTCTGCCCCGGCGAGCGGGGTACAGTGTGTCCTGGCGAAGCAGATCGGAAGGCTCGGATGGAGCAGGTACCGCTTGACGTCGAGGTGGTGGGCCAGAGCGAGAGCCGTTGCCTGATCGCCACCGGCGAACTCGACCTGGCCGGCGTCCCGGCCCTCGACGCCGCGCTCCTGAACGCCGAGCGGGCCCACGTCCGGGAAGTGGTGCTCGACCTGCGGGGCGTCACCTTCATCGACTCCTCGGGCATCCGCTGCGTGCTCGACGCCTACCACCGCTGCCGCCGACGCGGCGCCGACCTGCGCATCCTTCCCGGCCTCGAGGCCGGCGTCGTGTTTCGCCTGGCGGGCCTGGCCGGTCGCCTCCCGTTCGTGGTGTGAGCCCAACCGGGTAGCGTTCACGCTATGGCCGACGAGACGCCAGACCCCCTGCTGGGGCTCCCCGAGCGTCGCCGACAGGAACGCCGGGCGGTCGAGGAGGCCGGCGGCGGGGAATCGGAGGGCTTCGAGCTCGCCGAGCAGGACCTGATCGAGCACGCCTCGCACGGCGACGACCGGTCCTCGACGAGCATCCTCACCGAGGCCGGACGCGAGGAGGAGCAGACCGACGCGGCCTTCGGCGAGGCCGACGAGGAGCGCAAGCCCGACTGAATTCCGTCGGGCCGGGTCGTGGCGACCCGGCCCGGCCGGAGAGAGGAGATCTCGGGCCGGTCCTGTTGGCGGAGGCTCGTCCCGAGGGTGGCAGCGGTGCTGCGAGGCGGAGTGTAATGCGAGGAGCTGGCTCTTGCAACGTCTGCGCAGTCAATCTCGCTCAGGCGACGGCGGCGTGCTCCGACCAGTCGCGATACAGATCCCAGTAGGCGCCGTGGGCCTCGAGTAGCTCCTCGTGCGTTCCCTGCTCGACGATCCGCCCGTCGTCGAGCACGAGGATCCGTCCGGCGGAGCGGATCGTCGAGAGGCGGTGGGCGATCACCAGCGCCGTGCGCCCGGCCAGCAGTCGGCGGAGGCCCGCCTCGATCCGCCCCTCGGTATGCAGATCGACGTTGGACGTCGCCTCGTCGAGGACGAGGATCCGCGGATCGGCGATCAGCGCCCGGGCGAAGGCGAGGAGCTGGCGCTGGCCGGCCGAGAGCTGGGCCCCGCGTTCGCCGATCTCGGTGTCGTAGCCGTGGTCGAGGGCGGCGATGAAGTCGTGGGCGCCGACGGTGGCGGCGGCCGCGCGCACCTCCTCGGCGGTCGCCTCCGGCCGCCCGAAGGCGATGTTCTCGCCCACCGTGCCCGAGAAGAGAAAGGCCTCCTGGGGGACGATCCCCATCTGGCTGCGCAGCGACGACGCGCGGATGTCGCGCAGATCGTGTCCGTCGACGAGCACGCGGCCCTCGGTCGGGTCATAGAAGCGGGCGACCAGCTTGGCCAGCGTCGACTTCCCGGCCCCCGTCGCCCCGACGAGCGCGATCGTCTGGCCCGCGGGCACGACGAGGTCGATCGACTGGAGGGCGATCACCGGATCCGCCGGCGGCCGCCCGTCCTCCTCCGCCCGGTCGGCCGCACTCGAGCCGGCGGCCGCGGCCGCGGCCGCGGCCGCGGCCGATGCGTCGTAGGCGAACGTCACGCCCTCGAAGCGGATCTCCCCGCGGATCTCGCCGAGCTCGATCGCGTCGGGACGCTCGACCATGTCGGGCTGGATGTCGAGCAGCTCGAAGATCTTGTCGAGCGCCGCCATCCCCGACTGGTAGGTGGTGTAGAGCTGCGAGAGCTGGGTGATCGGGTCGAAGAAGTTGTTGAGCGCGGCGATGAAGGCGACGATCACGCCGATCGTGATGGCTCCGCTGATGGCCTGCGAGCCGCCGTAGACGAGGATCGCCACCGTGGCCAGCGCCGCGACGAGCTCGATCGCCGGGAAATACGCCGCGTTGAGGTTGACCGTCGTCATGTTCGCGCCGCGGTTGGCCTCGTTGAGCTCGGCGAAGCGGCGGATGTGGCGGGGCTCCTGGCCGAAGGCGCGGACGACGCGGATCCCGGTCAGCGTCTCCTGGAGGTTGGCCGTGATCTGGCCGATCGTCTCGCGCGTGCGCCGGTAGGCGTCGGCCGAGGCGATGCGGAAGATCAGCGATCCGCCGACGATCACCGGCACGATCAGGAAGGTGAGGAGCGCGAGCTTGAGGTCGAGCAGGAGCAGGATCGCCACCGTCCCGATCAGGGTCAACGACGCCTGGAAGAGGGTGATCACGCTGTCGGTGACGAGGCTGTCGAGCGCCTCGACGTCGTTGGTCATCCGCGAGATCAGGACGCCCGCGCGGCGGCGCTCGTAGAAGGCGATCGGCATCTGCTGGAGGTGGTCGAAGATCGCCATGCGGAGGTCGGCGAGGGCCCGTTCGCCGACCCATTCGACCAGGTAGGTCTGGGCGTAGGTGGCGACCCAGACGACCGCCGCGGCGACGAGGAAGGCGATCACGATCAGGGTCAGCGCACCGCGGTCGCCGCGGCTGATGCCGTCGTCGATGGCCAGCTTGGCCAGCGGGGCCGGCGCCAGCGAGGCGGCGGTTCCGGCGACCAGGGCGGCGAACATGGCGAGCACCCGGCTCCGGTAGGGCCGCAGCAGGGCGATCAGGCCGCGCAGGCGCCGGCCGCGCCCGCTCGTCCCGCGCAGCCGCCGCCGGACGTCCTCGATCCGGCCGCTCACAGTCCGGCCACCTCGCGCTCTCGCGGCTTGCGAGTCAGGAAGACCTGGTCGGGGAGCCCCTTCTCGACGATCTCCCGGTAGTGGGCCGAGCGCTCGAGCAGCTCGTCGTGGGTGCCGTGGGCGGCGACGCGGCCGTCCTCGAGCACGACGATCTCGTCGGCCAGGGCGATCGTCGAGAGGCGATGGGCGATCACGAAAGTGGTGCGGCCGGCCATCACCTCACGCAGGCCGAGCTTGATCTCCTGCTCGGTCGACGCGTCGACCGACGAGGTCGCGTCATCGAGGATCAGCACGCGCGGATCGGCGAGCAGGGCCCGGGCGATGGCCAGTCGTTGGCGCTGTCCGCCGGAGAGGGTGAGACCGCGCTCGCCGACGCGGGTGTCGTAGCCGTCGGGGAGCCGGAGGATGAAGTCGTCGGCCTGGGCCCGCCGGGCCGCCGCCACCACCTCGTCGCGGCTCGCGCTCGGACGGGCGTAGGCGATGTTCTCGTGGACGGTGGCGCTGAACAGGAAGGGATCGTCGGTGACCAGGGCGACGGCGCCGCGAACCGAGTCGACGGTGACCGAGCGCAGGTCGGCGCCGTCGAGGAGGACCCGGCCGGCGGTCGGGTCGTAGAGGCGCGCGAGGAGCGCCGCCAGCGACGTCTTGCCCGAGCCGGTCGCGCCGACGAGGGCAACCGTCCGCCCGGCGGGGACGTCGAGTGACACGTCGCGCAGGGCCGGCCGGCCGGCGCCCTCGTAGCGGAGCTCGACCCCGTCCAGGCGCACGTGGCCCGAGCCTGCCGGCAGGGTCGCGGCCCCGGGCGAGGTCACCAGGCGCGGCGCCCGGTCGAGCAGCTGGAAGATCCGCGCCCCCGAGGCCGTGGCCCGCTGGGAGAGGCCGAGGATCACGCCGAGGGTGCGCATCGGCGAGAGCAGCATCAGCAGGTAGAAGTAGAAGGCGCTGAACTGGCCGAGCGTCAGCTGGTGGTCGATCACCTGGCGCCCGCCGATCAGCAGGACGGCCGCCAGCCCGAGCTGGGGGAGGAAGCCGATCAGCGGGTTGTAGCGCGCCTGGAGGCGCGCCGAGACCATCGCCTGGTCGAAGACGCGGCCGACGCTGCGCTCGAAGCGCGCGCGCTGGTGCGCCTCGCGTGCGAAGGCCTTGACCACGCGCACGCCCGAGATGTTCTCCTCGGCGTCCGCGGTCAGCTCGGCGATGCGCTGTTGGACCTCCTGGATCGCCGGTCGGGCGCGGCCGCCGTACCGCGCGGATACCCAGACGACGAAGGGCACCGGGATCAGCGAGATCGCGCCGAGCTCCGGTTGGAGGAGGAGCATGGCCCCGCCGGCCAGCACGATGGTCAGCGCCGACTGGAGGATGAAGACGAGGCCGTACCCGAGAAAGAAGCGGACGGCCTGGAGATCGACCGTCGTGCGCGACATCAGCTGGCCGGTCTGGTTGTGGTCGAAGAAGCCGAGCTCGAGCGACTGCAGGTGGCCGAAGAGCAGGTTGCGCAGGTCGTACTCGACGCCGAGGGAGACCCGTCCGGCGACCAGGCGGCGGAGCACGGTGAGCGCGAGGCGGACCAGGCCGGCGACGGCGACGCCGACGGCCAGCAGCGCCAACTCGTGGCGGTCGTGGGCGCGGATCGCGTCGAGCGCCCGGCCGCTGAGGTAGGGGATGGCGACCGTGGCGACCATCGCCAGCGAAGCGAGCACGAGGGACCACAACACTGACGTGCGGTACGGTCGCAGGAAGCCGAGCAACCTGTAGAACGTCCTCACTTCACAAAGTATAGTGCCCCAAGATCCCCGCTCGCCGCCGGCCGGGCTGTGCAACCGGTGCCGCCACCAGCGCCTCGTGCCGACCACCCGAGGCTCGGTGTTCTCGCTCTGCGGGCGCTCCCGCGACCAGCCCGATCTGTTCGCCCGCTACCCGCGGATACCGGTGACCGCGTGTCGCGGATACGAACCGGCCGAGCCGGCCGAGTAACGCGCGTCAGTTGCCGACGAGGAACGGCTGGAGCACGAGGAACAGCGACGCGTCCTGGCTCGTCTGGATGAAGCTGAACTTGTAGAAGGACGGCGTGGTCAGCTGGGCGACCACCGGCGTGTCGGGCGCCTGGGCGACGGTGGTGACGCTCGGCGTCTGCGGCGTCAGCGTCGCGTCGAGCGGGTGGCTCAGCTCCGCGGCGAGGTCGCCGGAGCGGAAGAAGACGGCGTCGCTCGTGTCGACCGTCGTGGCCGCCTTCTTCGCCTTGCTCGTCTTCGCGGTCGCCGGCGCCTTAGTGAACACCGGCGGGAGGAAGACGACGACCTGGTCGGCGCCGACGTACTGGAAGGTGTAGAGGGCGAGCTCGAGCGCTTCGCGGCGCAGCAGCATCAGCCGCTGCGGCGACGGCGTCCCGGTCAGCGTGCAGCTCGGCCCGAGGCCGCACATCTTGTAGGAGATCGCGTTGCCGGAGAGGACGGAGATCCCACCGGCGGCCGCCACGCCCGTCTTGATGGCGATCGTCACCGGCAGCCCGCCCAGGATCAGCGGTCCGCCCTTGACGGCGAGCAGCTGGCCGGTCACCGGCTGGCGGTATTCGGCGGCGACGTGGTTGGCGATCTGGGCGGCGGCGTCGGTGCCGCTCGCCGACGGGTGCCAGGCCGACCAGTCGGTGGCCAGCGCGTCGCGGCCGCCGCTCAGGGTGTAGGCGGTGATGGCGACCGCCGAGAGGCCGAGGGCGAGCAACGCCCCGAGGATGAACTGGAAGCGCGGGGCGTGGGGCGACTCGAACGGCGCGGCGCCGGCGGCCGGGGCCGGGCTCGCCGGTCGGCCGGCGGCCTTCTCGGGCGCCGGCGGGGTGGCGCGGAAGGTCTGGCCGAGCGCGCCCCCCGACGCGGGCTCGGGGTCGACAGCGCGCATCGGGACCTTCGGCCGCGTCCCGGCGGGGTCCGGGGCATAGGAATACGGATCCTGAGCGTCCGGAGCGGCGTGCTCCTCGGCCACCACGGTCGGGTCGAGTCCGGCCGCCTCGGCGTTCGCCGCCTCCCCGAGCTCCTCGGTCACAGAGTCGGCCAGGTCGCTTCGTCGGTGATGTCGATCGCCGGCGCCTCGAGCTTGGCCGCGTCGAGGACGGCAACCACCTCGTCGCCGTGGAGCTCGCGGCGGGCGATCAGCGTCTCGGCGATCAGCTCGACCTGGCGGCGGTTGTGGAGGATCAGGCAGTAGGCGGTGATGTAGGCCTGCCCGAGGATCTGCGCCGCCGCCCGGCTCTTGCTGCGATCGCCGAGGATCGCTGCGATCGGATCTCCCATCAGCGCGCTGCCGCCGGCCCGGTTGATGATCCGCAGCCCGATCCGCTCGAACCGCTCCATGTACTCGGTCGCGGCGGCCTCGCGCTCGGCCTCGCTGGCCCATTCGTGCCCGTTGAAGTCGATCGGCTCGGGGCCCATGCCGCACATGCCGACCATCCAGGCCGCCCGGGCGGTCGCGCTCTGGACGTCGCCGCCGACGCCGGTCGAGTTCTCGCCGTAGAAGACGTGCTCGGCCGCCATCGCCCCGAGCGTCCACACCAGCTTGCCGACCTCCTCGTGGCGCCAGCTCGAGAACCGCTCCTCCTTCTCGATCGCCTGATGGTGGCCGAGCGAGCCCCCGCGCTTGCGGATCGACAACCGGGTCGAGAGGACGTCGCGCATGTACACGTGGGAGGCGGCGGCGTGACCTGCCTCGTGGATCGCCACCGCCCGCGTCTCGGCCGGGATGTAGTCGATCCCCTGGGCCGTGCCCGACTCGCTGGAGGTCATCGCTTCGACGATGTCGCCCCAGTCGAACTCCATCCGGCCGTCGGCGTGGGCGAAGGTGAGGGCCATCGAGCACACCTGCTCGATCATCGCCGGCGAATAGCCGTTGGTGATACGGGCGAGCTCGTCGCGGCGGCGGTCGGTGTCGAGCTCGGGGTCGTGGGCCACGCGCGCCATGTAGAGGTCGAAGATGTCGCGGCGATCGTCCTTGGTCGGCGTGCGGAACCAGATGTGGCGGCCCATCCGGCCGGCGCGGATCAGCGCGGGGTCGAGCCGGTCGAGTGGCACGTTGGTCGCCCCGACGAAGTAGAGCTGCTCGGAGCGCGGCTTGGGCGGCGGCAGGCGCAGCTTCACGCTCCCGACCTTGCGCGGCACGAGGTAGGTCGCGTCGAGGAACGTGTTGACGCGGTTGGTCCAGAACTTGCGCATCATCGGCGGCGAGTCGACGCCGTCCATCTGCACGAGGAGCTGGTTGAGGGCGCCGCTGCCCATGCCCATCCCACCCATGCCCGGGAAGAGGAACTCGTTGATGCGCTCGCCGGCCCAGCGGTAGAGGGGGGAGACCCAGGGCTTGCGCGGCTCGGCGCGCGACGCGAACATGTGCTCCCGCCAGGCGCGCGTCTCGAGGATCAGGTCGCCTGAGGGGTTGAGCGCGCCGTAGGGGCCGTAGAAGGCCTGATCCTCGAAACGCGTCACGCCGGCCGGCTGGAAGCCGGGACCGGCGCCGGCGCCGAGCGCCTGGCGCCGCAGTCCGACGGCGTCGATCTCGTCGATGAAGATGATGCACTGGCCGCCCCACTTGCGGGCCAGCCGGCGGGCCTTGCCGATCATCGCCATGACGATGATCACGTCGATGCCCATGAACGCGGCCGCGAAGCCCGATCCCGGCATGATCACGATCGGCGAGTTGAAGCTGGTGGCGATGGCCTTGGAGAGCATCGTCTTCCCGGTGCCCGGAGCCCCGATGAAGAGGAGGCCGCGCTCGGGCTTGCCGCCCGCCTTGCGGAAGTCGTCGCCCGACTGCCAGAGGCTGATCACGCGGGTGACCTCCTCCTTGGGCTCGGCCTGCCCGCGGACGTCGTCGAGCTTGACCCCCCAGTTGGCGTCGCCCGGCTCGTAGCCCTTCATCTGACGGAGGTTGGCGATCAGCATCGGGCCGAGGAAGATCAGGATGTTGGCCAGGAAGAGCAGCGGCAACTGGATCACCAGGAGGACCAGGCTCGGCCAGGCAGGCCCCAGCGAGCTGCCGATCGAGGAGAACAGAGCGCCTGGGCTCGACCCGAAGACGACGCCCAGGACGAGCGTGAACAGGCCGAGGAGCAACGCCAGCCAGACGACCAGCTTGTACTTGCCGCGCCAGAACCAGACCCGTCGGCGGGAGACCGCGTCGGCGAGCAGCGCCTCCTCGTCGGCGCTGTGGAGGCTCGGCCGGGGAATCACCTTGTGGGCGATCACGTCGATCAGCCCGCGGAAGGCGATCACGCCGACTAAGGTTCCGAGCAGCGAGCTGAGGAGGCTCCAGCGGTGGGTGTAGAACAGCAGCGCGAAGAGCATCGGGCTGGTGAGGACGGCGATGAAGGTGGCCGCGCGGGTCAGGCGGCGCCATTCGAGCGCGAGCGCGTCGTGGTCCTCGCTGCGGCGCTTGCCGAAGCTCGTGTCCGCTGCCATCCGCCAAAGGGTAGCGACACGCGACGCGCGGTCGAGCCAGATCGACTATTGATTGACGCCGCGATGACGGGCTGCCAGCTGCGCATCTACTCGATCAGGCCCGGGCTCCTGGTGGAGTTCACCGAGTTCTGGCGCAGCGAGATCGTGCCGCTGCGGCGGCGCTTCGGGTTCGAGGTGGAGGGCGCGTGGTCGGACTCCGAGACGAGCACCTTCGCCTGGGTGGTCTGCCACCCCGACTTCGCGGCGGGCAACGCCGCCTATTACGCGAGCCCCGACCGCGCCGGGCTCAGCCGCGACCCGGGCGAGTTCATCGAGCACGCGGAGCTTCGTCTTTTGGAGCCCGTAGCGCCGGACTGAGGCGGCGCCCCGGCGCGGCCGTCAGTCGCTCGGCCGGCGGTGGGGCTCAGCGCGGCCGCGCGCTTCCCGCGCCGATGGCCGGCCGGAGGCGAGTCCGGCTCGGCCGCCACGGCGCGCGCCAGACGTGGTCGGCGGCCGCCACGGCACCGCCGGCGATGGGGCCGCCGGTGACCGCGTCGGCGAGGTAGTGGTTGG
>JBPCNA010000058.1:0-9586 GCA_051001735.1 Solirubrobacteraceae bacterium | reverse complement strand
ACCTCGCCGTGCTCGGTCCGCAGGCCTGGGAGTACCTCGACAAGCTCTGCTCGGCGCTGCCGGGCCTCGGCGTCGTCGTGTGCACCGGCCAGTCGACGGTCGCCCAGCGCGTCCGCGGGCTGCGGCTGGGAGCCGACGACTGGCTCGGCAAGCCGTGTCACCCCGAGGAGTTGATCGCTCGCGTCGAGGCCGTCGTGCGCCGCCGCCGCCGTACCGAGGCGCGCAGCGAGTCGCGCCCGATCGTGGCCGGCCAGCTCGAGATCCGCTCCGACCGCTTCCAGGCCTTCGTCGGCACCCGCTCGATCGACCTCACCCGCCGCGAGTTCGAGCTGATCGAGCTGCTCGCCGCCTCCGACGGGCGGGTGCTCGAGCGGGAGTTCATCTACCAGCGTCTCTGGGGCTATTCGATGGTCCGCGGCGACCGCTCGGTCGACGTCTTCGTGCGCAAGGTCCGCCAGAAGCTCGAGCGGGCATCGCCGGGCTGGCGCTACATCCACACTCACTTCGGCATCGGCTACCGCTTCGCGGCCGAGCCGGCCGGCAGCGAGGCGCCGAGCCCCGGCGGCGGCGGGCTACCCGCCGACCGCGGCGGCGAGCGCTTCGATCTCGCGCGGACGTAGCAGCACGAGCAGCTCCTCGTGGGGGCTTCGCAGGGCGGCGATCCCGCCCTTCTTGACGTCGACGCGTCCGCCCGTGAAGTCGTAGACGAGCTGCGAGAAGTCGGGCTCGTGGCCGACGAGGAGGATCCGCGCGTGGGGCCCGGCCGCCGCGAGCAGCTCCTCGGCGTCCGCGCGGGCGAAGCCGGCGTGGAGCGGCTGGTGCACCCGCGGCGAGAGGCCGAGCTCGCCGGCGGCAAGCCAGGCGGTCTCGACCGCCCGCTTGCGCGGGCTCACCCAGATCGCCTCGAAGTCGACGGCGAGGCGCTTCAGCGCCCGACCGGCGGCCAGCGACTGGCCGCGCCCCTTCTCGGTCAGGGCACGCAGGGCGTCGGGGCCGGTCCCGTGCGGCTCGGCATCGCCGTGGCGCAGGAGCCAGAGTTGGCGCGACATCCTGCGGAGCCTAGTGCAGCGTTCCGGAATTCCGGAACGCTGCACTGGTCGCTGGCCGTGAGACAATCATCGTGATGACCGAGCTGACAGCCGAGGCCGAGAGCACCGCGGCCGACCTCGACGACCCGGGTCTCTACTTCAACCGCGAGCTCTCCTGGCTCGAGTTCAACGAGCGGGTGCTCGAACTGGCCGAAGACGAGTCGCTGCCGCTGCTCGAGCGGGTCAAGTTCGCGGCGATCTACTCCTCGAATCTCGACGAGTTCTTCATGGTCCGCGTCGCCGGCCTCAAGGACCAGATCGAGGCGGGCGTCGAGAAGCCGGCGATCAACGGGTTCACCGCCCGCGAGACGCTCGACGGCATCCGCAAGCGGGTGCTCGAGCTCGCGATGCGCCAGACCGACTGCGTCGAGCACCGGCTGCTGCCGGCGCTCGCCGAGCACGACATCCGCGTGACCCGGGTGGCCGACATCACCGACGCCGAGCGCGAGGTGCTGAGCGACCGCTTCCGCCGGGTCATCTTCCCGGCGCTGACGCCGCTGGCCGTAGGGCCGGGGCAGCCCTTCCCCTACATATCGAATCTCTCGCTCAGCCTCGGCGTGATCGTCCGCGACCCCGGCAGCGGGCACACCACGTTCGCCCGGGTCAAGGTCCCGATCGAGGTCCTCCCGCGCTTCGTGGCGATCGGCGACACAAACACTTTCGTGATGCTCGAGGACGTGATCGCCCACAACCTCGACTCGCTCTTCCAGGGCATGGAGATCGTCGACCACGACGTCTTCCGGGTCTCCCGCGACGCCGACCTCAGCGTCTCCGACGAGGCCGAGGACCTGCTGCGCGCCGTCGAGGACGAGCTCCGGCGGCGGCGCTTCGGCGAGGTCGCCCGGGTCGAGGTCGGGGCCCGGATGTCGCACGCGCTGCTCGACGAGCTGACCGCGGCGCTCGGCGTCGACGCCGGCGACGTCTACCCGATCGACGGGCCACTCGATCTGACCGGCCTCTGGGAGATCGTCAAGCTGCCCGGCCATCTCGAGCTGCGCGAGAAGCCCTGGGTGCCGACCATCCACCCGCGCTTCCGCGCCGACGAGGACGGCCGCGCCGACGTGATGACCGCGATGCGCGACGGCGACATCCTCGTCCACCACCCCTACGACTCGTTCACCAACTCGGTCGAGCGCTTCGTCGAGCAGGCGGTCGCCGACCCGAGCGTCCTCGCCATCAAGCAGACCGTCTATCGCACGAGCGACGATTCCCCGCTCGTGCCGGCGCTGATCCGCGCCGCCGAGCGGGGCAAGCAGGCGGTCTGCCTGGTCGAGCTCCAGGCGCGCTTCGACGAACGGACCAACATCGAGTGGGCCAAGGCGCTCGAGCAGGCCGGCGTCCACGTCGTCTACGGCCATCCGGCGCTGAAGACCCACGCCAAGTGCGTGCTCGTCGTGCGCCGCGAGGGCGACGGCGTGCGTAACTACGTGCACATCGGGACCGGCAACTACCACTCGGCTACGGCCCGCCTCTACACCGACTTCGGCCTCTTCACCACCGATCCCGACGTCGGCCAGGACGTCGCCGAGCTGTTCAACTACCTGACCGGCTTCGGCCGCCCGTCGAGCTACCGCAAGGTGCTGGTGGCGCCGAGCCACCTGCGCGAGGGGATCGCCGCGGAGATCGAGCGGACGATCGCCGCCCACTCGCCCGAGACGCCGGCGCGGATCACCATGAAGCTCAACTCGCTCGTCGACAAGCGCTGCATCGCCGCGCTCTACCGGGCCTCCCAGACGGGCGTCCGGGTCGACCTCAACGTTCGCGGCATCTGCTGCCTGCGCCCGGGGATGCCGGGGATCTCGGAGAACATCACCGTCGTCTCGCTCGTCGGGCGCTTCCTCGAGCATTCGCGGGTCTACGCCTTCGAGCGCGAAGGGGAGTACACGGTCTACATCGCCTCGGCCGACCTGATGCCCCGCAACCTCGACACGCGGGTCGAGCTGGCCGTCCCGATCGAGAGCGCCGAGCTGCGCGAGGAGATCCTCGAGACGATCGAGCTCTACTTCGCCGACACCCGCAACGCCTGGGTGCTCCACGCCGACGGTTCCTGGGAGCGCAAGGAGCCCGACGGCGACGAGGCCCACGATGCCCAGACCGAGCTCATGCGCCGCCACGCCGCTCGCGCGGCCGAGACCTCGACCGCCTAGAGGCCGTATTTCTCGAGCAGCTTGAGCCAGACCTCGCTGCGCGTGGGGAAGGACGGAACCGCGTGCCAGAGGCGCTCGAGCGGGACCCGTCCGACGATGGCGATGGTGGCGGCGTGGAGGAACTCGGCCACCCCCGGCCCGGTGAAGGTCGCCCCGACGAGCACCTGTGCCGCCTCGTCGACGACGATCCGCGCCGTCCCCGGCGCGTTGCGCCCGTAGAAGCTCGCCCCGGCGCTGGCGGCCATCGGGTGGTCGACGGCGCGCGCCTCGATGCCCTGCTCGAGCGCGCCGGCCAGCGTCAGGCCGACCGCGGCAACGTGGGGGTCGGTGAAGACGACGCGGGGCGCGCCCGGGCCGTCCTCCGTCGCCCGCGCCTCCTGGCCGAGCATCGCGGCGGCGGCGATCCGCGCCTGGTACTTGCCCATGTGGGTCAGCAGCGACCGGCCGTTGACGTCGCCGACCGCGTAGAGCCAGGGATGGCCCTTGACCCGCATCTGGTCGTCCACGGAGATCGGCCGGCCCGGCTCGACGCCGTACGGCTCGAGCCCGAGGTCCTCGGTCTGGGGCCGACGGCCGACGGCGACCAGGAGCCGCGCCGCTTCGATCGCCGAGCCGTCGTCGGTGAGGGCGCGGATACCGGCGGACGTGCGCTCGACCGAGGTGACCTTGACCTCCACGCGCACGTCGACGCCGCGTCCCCGGAGGGCGTCGGCCACCTGCTCCCCGGCGAACGGCTCCTCCCGGGCCAGGAGCCGCGGCAGCGCCTCGATCAGCGCCACGCGGGTCCCGAGGCTGGCCCAGGCCTGGGCCAGCTCGACGCCGACGACGCCGCCGCCGATCACCAGCAGGCTCTCCGGTACCGCGTGGGCCGTCGTCCCCTCCCGGTTGGTCCACGGCTCGACCTCTCGGAGGCCGGGTATCGGCGGCATCGCGGCGCCGGTGCCCGTGGCGACGACCACCGCGAGGCGGGCGGTCAGGTGCTGGTCGCCGACCTCGACGCTCCGCTCACCGACGAGCCGGCCGCGCCCGCGGAAGAGCGCGATGCCGAGGCTCTCCAGCCACGGGACCTGCGCTGCGTCGTCGAGATCGTGGATCACCTCGTCGCGGCGGCAGAGCACGTCGGCCGGGTCGAGCTCGCGGCAGACGGTCTGGCTGGCGCCGGGCACGCGAGCGACCTCGGCGAGCAGCTCGGCCGGACGTAGGAGGGCCTTGGAGGGCATGCAGGCGTAGAACGAGCATTCGCCGCCGACCAGCTCGCGCTCGACGATCGCCACGGAGAGGCCGGCCTCGCTGAGTCGTCCGGCGCACACCTCGCCGGCCGGCCCGGCGCCGATGACGACTACGTCGAACTCGGACATCGCCGGGCAGCCTAGCGGCCGGACCCGACTCCGGCTAGGTTCGACCTCGCTATCGTCGGCGGGGATGCGCCTGCGCGAGCAACCGATCGTCGCGCTCGCCGCCGTCGCGCTCGCCCTCGGGGCCTGCGGAGCGAGCAGCACGACCGGCGATCAGTCCATGGCCTCCGCCGCCGCGACGACTTCGACCGCCGACTGGCCGGAGTTCGGCCTCGACGCGCGGCGCTCGAGCGCCGCCGCCGACGGAATCGCCGCGGCCGACGTCGGGCGGCTCCACCGCGGCACGGTGACGCTCCCCGGGACCGTCGACTCCTCGCCGATCTACCTCCACGCGGTGACGGTCGCCGGCGGCGTCCACGACGTGTTCGTGGTGACCACGACCTACGGCCGCGCGCTCGCCGTCGACGCCGGCTCGGGGCAGCTCCTCTGGAGCTTCGCCCCGCCCGGGATCGCCGCCTACGAGGGGAGCTACCGGATCACCAACGCGAGCCCGGTCGCCGACCCCGACCGCCGCTTCGTCTACTCGACCTCGCCCGACGGCCTGATCCACAAGCTCGCGCTCACCGACGGGCGCGAGCAGCCCGGCTGGCCGGCCTCGGTGACGCGCGACCCCAGCCGCGAGAAGCTCGCCGGATCACTCAACGTCGCCGGGGCGGCGGTGATCGCGGTCACCGGCGGCTACGTCGGCGACACGCCGCCCTACCAGGGCCACGTGGTGAGCATCGCCCGCTCCACCGGCCGCCGGCTCCACATCTTCAACTCGCTCTGCGCCGGGCGCCGCCGGCTCATCGTGCCGTCGACCTGCGCGGCCAGGGATTCGGCGATCTGGGCTCGGGCCGGTGCCGTCGTCGAGCCGGGCGGGCGCCGCCTACTGGTGGCGACGGGCAACGGCCCCTACGACGGGCGGGGCAACTTCGGCGACAGCGTGCTCGAGCTCGACACGCGCAACCTCCACCTGCGCCAGGCCTACACGCCGACCGAGCAGGCGACGCTCAACGCGAACGACACCGACCTCGGCTCGAGCGCTCCGGCGCTCCTCCCGGGGGGCCTCGCGGTGATCGGCGGCAAGGACGGGGTCCTGCGCCTCCTGGACCTCGCGCGACTGAACGGGCGGGCGGCGGCGCGGCCGCTGCGCACGGGAGGCGAGCTCCAGCGAATCGCCACCCCCGGCCCGGCCGGGCTGTTCAGCGCGCCGGCTGTGTCCGGCCGCACCGTCCTCGTCGCCGACGGCGGCGGCACCGCCGCCTACGCGCTTCGCGGCCGGCGCCTCCACCTCCTCTGGAGCACCGCCGGGCACGGTTCGAGCCCCGTCGTGGCCGGCAGGCTGCTCTGGGTCTATGACGTCGACGCCGGCCAGCTCGACGTCTACCTCTTGGCGACCGGCCGCCTCCTGGCCCGTCTCGCCGCCGGCCCCGGCCACTGGAACAGCCCCGTGGTCGCCGGCGGCCGTGTCGCGCTGCCCGAGGGCAACGCGAACGACCATCGCACGAGCGGCATCCTCGACATCTGGAGCTAGGCCACGACCTCGACGCCCTTCCAGAAGGCGTAGTGGTCCTTGATCTCGGCGGCCGCCTCCTTGGGCTCCGGGTAGTACCAGGCGGCGTCGGCGTTGGCTTCGCCCGCGACCTCGACGGTCTTGTAGCTCGCCGTGCCCTTCCACGGGCAGATCGAGTTCGCCTCCGACTCGCGGAAGTACTCGCTGCTCACCGAGTCGGGCGGGAAGTAGTGATTGCCCTCGATAAGCACCGTCTGGTCGCTCTCGGCGAGGGTGACGCCGCGCCATATCGCTTTCATCCGTGGCCTCCTGAGATTGATTGTCTGCGCAATCAGCTTACACGGGCGATAGGGTTTCCGCCGATGACCAACCTCGCCGACATGCTCACTGCCGCCGCCGCCCGCCGCGGAGACGCCATCGCCCTCCGCCTCGACGCGATCGAGGTCAGCTACGCCGCCCTCGACGCCGCGAGCGCCAGCGTGGCCGGACTGCTGGCAGCGGCCGGGGTCGACCCCGGCGACCGCGTCGGCGTGATGCTCCCCAACGTCCCCTACTTCCCCGTCGTCTACTACGGGATCCTGCGCCTCGGAGCCATCGTCGTGCCGATGAACGTGCTCCTCAAGGAGCGCGAGGTCGGCTTCTACCTCGGTGACGCCGAGGCCAAGGCGATCTTCGCCTGGCACGGCTTCGCCGGCGACGCCGAGGCCGGCGCCGCTCGCGCCGGGACGGCGTGCACGCTGGTCGAGCCCGGGGTCTTCGAGCAGCTCGTGATGGGGGCCGAGCCGCTCGGGGAGGTGGCCGAGGTCGGCCCCGAGGACACCGCGGTCATCCTCTATACCTCGGGCACCACCGGCACGCCCAAGGGCGCCGAGCTGACCCATGCCAACCTCGCGCGGAACGCCGCGATCTCGGCCGGCCTGTTCTCGCTCGACGACGACGCCGTGACCCTCGGCGCCCTGCCCCTGTTCCACTCCTTCGGCCAGACCTGCGCGATGAACGCGACGATCTCGGTGGCCGGATGCCTCACGCTGCTGCCGCGCTTCGAGCCGGCCAAGGCCCTCGAGATCATCCAGCGCGACCGCGTCAACGTGTTCGAGGGCGTGCCGACGATGTACTCGGCGATGCTCAACCTCGCCGACCCCGGCGCCTACGACACCTCGACGCTCAAGGTCTGCGCCTCCGGCGGCGCGGCGCTCCCGGTCGAGCTGATGCGCGGCTTCGAAGCGGCGTTCGACTGCAAGATCCTCGAGGGCTACGGCCTCTCGGAGACCTCACCGGTCGCCTCGTTCAACCACCCCGACCGCGAGCGCAAGGCCGGGTCGATCGGCACGCCGATCGACGGCGTCGAGATGCAGGTGGTCGGCGAGGACGACGCGCCCCTCCCCGCGGGCGAGGTCGGCGAGGTCCGCATCCGCGGCCACAACGTGATGAAGGGCTACTGGCGTAAGCCGGAGGCCACCGCCGCAGCGATCGACGCCGACGGCTGGTTTCGCACCGGCGACATGGCCGTGGTCGACGACGACGGCTACTACTTCATCGTCGACCGCAAGAAGGACATGATCATCCGCGGCGGCTACAACATCTACCCGCGGGAGATCGAGGAGGTCCTCTACGAGCACGCGGGCGTGCGCGAGGCGGCGGTCGTCGCGATGGAGCACGCCGAGCTCGGGGAGGAGGTCGGCGCGGCCGTCGCGCTCAAGGAGGGCGCCGAGGTCACCGTCGAGGAGCTACAGAAGTTCGTCAAGGACGCCGTCGCCGCCTACAAGTACCCGCGCCGCTTGTGGCTCGTCGACGAGCTGCCGAAGGGGCCGACGGGCAAGATCCTCAAGCGGGAGATCGAGGTCCCCACGGAGGAGTAGTAGTGGAGGTCGCCGAGGCCATCGCGGCGCTGCCGGCCGCGCGCCGCAACGACGTGCGGCGCCTCGATGCGCTCGTGCGTGCCACCGTGCCGCAGCTCGCCCCGCACGTGCGCGACGGGACGCTCGGCTACGGCCCGTACCGCTACCGCTACAAGTCCGGTCGCTGCGGCGAGGCGGCGCGGATCACGGTCGGCGCGAACGCCCGCCTCGTCACGATCGCAATCGCGGCGATGACCGGTCCGGAGAAGTACCTCGCCGAGACGTTCGCCGGGCGCCTCGGCGCCGCCCGTGTGGGCCGGTCGTGCGTGCGCTTCTCCACGCTCGCGGCGCTCGACCTCGAGGCGCTCCGCGCGCTCCTCGTGGCGGCCGGCGAGCTGCCGCCGCCCGGGCTGGTCGACGCGGAGTAGGAGGCTGGTGTCAAAGTCTCGTGGCGTGAGGAAACCAGCTCGCGCGCACCGGGGCACACGCGGACGCGGTCCGTGGGTCCGGCCACGCCCGCTCCGGGGTCCGCTCCTCCTGGCGCTTGGGGCCGAGGTGGAGCAGTCCGAGGGGCGGATCGCCAGCGCCGCGCGTCCGGCGGCGTCGTGCAGCGAGCGGTCTACCTCGGCCATGGCCCGAGGTGGACCGCTCTCACCGCCCCTGGAGGATCGCCAGGAGAACAGCGAGTTGTCGCCGAGCCTGCGCTCGCAGATCGCGTCGCGCTGCAGCACGCTGCATTCCTACACGCTGTTTACGGGCTACTTTCCGCGGCGCATCCGCGGTGAGCAGCGTTCCTTCCAGGTGCTGGGGCCCCAATAGGCCGCTGAGCAGCACGAGCAGCAGCACGAGCGGCGCGGCAATCGCCGGGCCTCTCGTGCGCTGGGGCCGCGCCATGGCCCGCACCACGTACGATGCCGCCCCCCCGGAGCGCGAAGTCGTCGGCGACGTGCGCTTATGATGAGCGCCATGCACCTGCTCGCCAATGGGCGCCCGAGGAACATCTGAGCGATGGCTGAACCGCCGCAGTTCTGTCCGTGGTGCGGGACGCCGATCGCCTTCGCCGAGCACGCGCACGAGCCTCGCCATCAGGCTCTGGCCGACGAGGCGCGCGCCCGCGGCGACGATCCGCCGCCGCTGCCCGAGGCCGTCGAGCACGCGCTGACGGGCGACTCATACGTCGGCGCCTGCCCCGGCTGCCGGACGATCAGCCACGTGATCGGCCATCACAGCTAGGAGCATGGTGTCAATCAGGGTCGTCGTGTGAGGGAGCCGCATCTCGGCGCCACGGACGCCGTCCCAGAGCCAGTGTTCGAGGTTGAGCCCGCTGAGCGGGCCGAAGCTCGAACGCTGGCCGCAGCCACCCGCGCGACCGTCGCGTCCCCGCTTGGAGCGAACCCGGTACGCACGACTGCTCAAGTGCGCTCGCCCGCGCCGGACTCTGCTAGGACCCCCGCCATCATGGTGCGCGTGAACGACACCACCGAGCACGGCACGCCCCCCTCGACCGCGTCGCCACCGCCCGAGCCGCTCCGGGCGCCCGACCCCACGCTCGCGCTGCGCCGCACCCCCGCCGAGGAGGCGCGGACGCTCGTGGCCGGCGCGACGCAGGGCGTCCTGGCGTCGCTGACGGCCGACGGCGCGCCCTGGGGCTCGGTCGTGACCT
>JBPCNA010000057.1:0-11822 GCA_051001735.1 Solirubrobacteraceae bacterium | reverse complement strand
CGCGCCGAGCGCAGTCCGAAGGTGGCCAGCGCGGCCGCGCTCCGGGCCGGCCGGGAGAGCTTGGCCGCCGCGGCGACCGCGAGCACGGCGACGAGGCAGAGGCCGAGCGCCCCGTGCGGGCTCACGTCACGGCGCCCGGGCCGGGTAGCTGCGTCCGGCCCGGACGAGGATCTGACGCCGGCGGCGGCGGTCGGCGACCGCGACGACGCCGCGCCTGACCGCGGTGAACGTGCCGTCGCAGCGGTCGCTCGTCGTCCACGCCGTCCCCCGCACGGTCGCAGAGCTTTAGCGCCCGCGGGTGCGGAACTGCCACGAGGCCGAGCAGCGCCCCGACGACGCCAGGCTGATACCCCCGATCCCGCTGACCTTCCGACATTCCCCGCTGCCTTTCTGCGCCGATCAGCGACCCAGGCGAAGCTTTCCTGCCCGCCCCCCGTGATGATCGTTCGCCCGGGGAGGGTAGCGAGGCGCGGGCGGCCAGCGCAAGCGATGCTCAGGGCTCAGACGGGCTCGGGCGCCCGGCCGCGCTTGCGTGCGCCGCGGGCGACCGCCACGTGGCCGTGCTCGTCGAGCTCCTCGTAGAGCCCGCGGATCGCCGCGAAGATGGCGTCGGCCACCTCCTGCTGGCGCTCGCGCGACGGGTCGGCCTCCGGCTCGAAGTGGAGCGCGTCGCCGTACCTGACGCTTACGCGCGGGAGGCTCAGGCGCTTCCAGTTGCGGATCTTGGCCGAGCCGTGGATGGCCACCGGGACGACCGGGGCGCCCGAGGCGAGCGCCAGACGCCCGATCCCCGGCTTGGCTCGATCCTGGAGGTCGCCGGTCCGCGACCGCCCGCCCTCGCAGTACATCGCCACCACCCCGCCCCGGGCGAGGATCGTCTCGGCGGTGATGAAGGCCTCCTCGTCGCGCGCCCCCCGGCGGACGGGGAACACGCCGCCGTGGCTGTAGATCCACTTCATCGGCCCGGTGAACAGCTGCGACTTGGCCATGAAGCGCACCTTCCGGCGGATGTAGCAGCCGAGCAGGAAATGGTCCATGAAGGAGAAGTGGTTCGGCGCGAGGATCGCCGCCCCCCGCGCCGGGACCTTCTCGGTGGCGATCGACCGGGTGCGCAGGAGCGTGTAGGCGTAGAGGGAGGTGATCAGCCGGACGAGCTCGTAGGCCCAGTCGGGCTCGCGCGTGCGGGAGCGCTCGTGGAAGCCGTCGAAGTACTCCTTCGGGCGCGGATCCTTGTAGACCTGCTCCTTCATCTGCGCCAGCGGCTCGCTCATCCGCATATTCGTACGCCGGTGATCGCCGGAAGTTACCCGCGCTCGTAGGTCGTCCGTCCGACCGCCTCGGCCCAGCCCGCCAGCAGCTCGGCACGGAGACCTGAGCTCATCGCCGGTTCGTAGCGGGCCCCCGGCCGCCGGCGCGCACGCACGCCGTCAAGCGTCCACAGCCCGGCGCCGACCCCGGCGAGCGCGGCCGCGCCGAGCGCCGTCGTCTCCGAGGTGGCGGCCGTGACCACCGGGACGCCGAGCACGTCGGCCTGGAACTGCATCAGCCAGCGGTTGACGCTGGCTCCGCCGTCGACCCGCAGCTCGATCAGCTCGGCGGCCCCCGTCGACTCGATCGCCCGGATCGCGTCGACCGTCTGGAAGGCGATCGCCTCGAGCGTCGCCCGGGCGAGGTGCGCCCGCCCGGTACCCCGCGTCAACCCGACGATCGTCCCGCGGGCGTGGGGGTCCCAATGGGGCGAGCCGAGGCCGGTCAGCGCCGGCACGAAGTAGACGCCGTCGTTGGATTCGAGCGACGCCGCCAGCGCCTCGGTCTCGTCCGCCGCGTCGATGATCCCGAGCCCGTCGCGGAGCCACTGGACGGCGGCGCCGGTGACGAAGATGGCGGCCTCGAGCGCGTAGACGAGACGCTCGCCGATCCCCCAGGCGACGGTGGTCAGGAGTCCGGCGGCGGCGTCCGGCGGCTGGCCGCCGGCGTTGATCAGGACGAACGAGCCGGTGCCGTAGGTGTTCTTCCCCATGCCCGGGTCGAGACACGCCTGGCCGAACAGTGCCGCCTGCTGGTCGCCGGCCACGCCCGAGACCACCACCGTATGCCCGTGGAGGGCGTCCGGGCGCGTCGTCCCGAAGGAGCCGGCGCTCGGACGCACCTCGGGGAGCGCTCGCTCGGGCACACCGAAGAGCTCGAGCAGCTCCCCGTCCCAGGCTCCCCGGCCGATGTCGAAGAGCATCGTGCGCGAGGCGTTGGACGGATCGGTGGCGAGCTCGCCGGTCAGCTTGAAGACGATCCAGGCGTCGATCGTCCCGAACACCGCGCGGCCACGGCCGACCCGGTCGCCCAGCCCGTCGACGTTGGCCAGCAGCCACTCGATCTTGGTGGCCGAGAAGTACGGGTCGAGCACGAGGCCGGTCCGGGTCCGGACGAGGTCCTCCCACCCGGCGCCGCGCAGCTCCTCGCAGCGCGCCGCCGTCCGCCGATCCTGCCAGACGAGCGCCGGGTGGAGCGGCGTCCCCGTCGCCGGATCCCAGACGACGACCGTCTCGCGCTGGTTGGTGATCCCCACCGCCTCGAGCCCGCCCGGGCGGACGCCGGCGTCGGCGAGGGCCTCGCCGGCCACCGCCTGGGTGACCAGCCAGATCTCCTCGGCGTCGTGCTCGACCCAGCCCGGCCGCGGGAACGACTGGGTGAACTCGCGCCGCGCGCGGCCGACGAGCTCGCCGTCGGAGTCGAAGACCAGGCACGTCGTCCCGCTCGTCCCCTGGTCGATCGCGAGAATCACGGCGCGAGGATACGTCACCATCCGAGCGCACCTCATCACTTCGAGAAGGAGTCAGACCGTGACCAGCGCCCAGGGCACCGGCACCCCCGAGGATCCCTGGATCCTGAAGACGCCGCCCGGCAGCTCCGAGTACCAGATGTACCGCGACGAGGAGGCGGGCGCGCTGGTCTGCGTGGTCGGCAAGACCAAGCTCAGCTACCAGCTGCGGTGCATCGGGGATCTCCAGGCGATGCTCGCCGAGCACGGCGACTGGATCGCGCTTGGGAGCGCCGACGAGCAGAAGACGGCGCCCGCGGGCCCCGTCGAGGCGTGGGCGCGTTCGGCGGCGAACCCGGTCGGCGGGTTCTACGGACTCAAGAAGGGGCTGCGCGGTCGCTTCGGCATGTACGTGCCGCCGCTGATGGAGGCGCTCGGCCTCGCCGAGCTCGAGCACAACGCGCGCGATAACCGCATGCGCGCGGTCTGAGGGGCCGACCCACGGCGGCGGCCGCCTTCTCGCGGTTCACCCCCGCGCATAGCGGCGGCCGCGGCTCGCCGCTGGTCTGTCTCCACGGCTTCACCGGCACCTGGCGCGCCTGGGAGCTCGTGCTGCCGATGCTCGAGCGCCGGCATGACGTCCTCGCGCCGACGCTGCCCGGCCACGCCGGCGGCACGCCGATCGGCGGGCGCGTGACCACCGATGCGATCCTCGACGCCGTCGAGCGGGCGATGGACGACGCCGGCTTCGCCACCGCCCACCTGGTCGGCAACTCGCTGGGCGGCTACCTCGCGCTCCGGCTCGCCGCCCGCGGCCGCGCCGAGTCGGTGGTCGCCCTCGCCCCGGCCGGCGGCTGGGCCGCGGGCGACGAGTCGTTCCGGGACACGCTCGACCTGTTCACGGGCTGGCAGGCCCTGCTACGGAGGATCGCGCCCCAAGCCGACGCGATCCTTCGCACGGCGGAGGGGCGTCGCCGGGCGACCGAGGCGATCACCGCGAACTTCGCGCACATCCCCATCGAGCTGATCGCCCACCAGATGATGGGTACCGCCCGGACCCCGGGCATGGCGGCGATGATCGAGACCGGTCTCCGCGAGGGGTACACGCTCGATCCCGCGGCGATCGCCTGCCCGGTCCGCGTCGTCTGGGGCACCGCCGACCGGCTCCTCCCGTGGCCGTCGAGCGCCATCCGCTACCGCGACGACTGGCTCCCGCACGCCGACTGGGTCGAGCTCGACGGCGTCGGCCACTGCCCCCAGCTCGATGTCCCGCTCGAGACGGCCGAGCTGATCCTCGGCTTCACGGCGCGATGAACGTCAGGCCGCGACCGCGGCCCGGGCTCCGCCGAGGCGGGGGATCGCGTCGCCGTCCACCCAGACGTCGCCGCCGTGGAGCTCGACGCGGTAGACGTCGACCCGCATCGCCTCATCGCCGTGGCAGCGGCCCGAGGCCAGGTCGAAGCGCCGGTCGTGGAGCGGGCAGGTGACGCAGCCGTCCGCGACGATCCCGTCGGTCAGCGGGCCGCCCTTGTGGGGGCAGCGCTGGTCGAGCGCATACCAGCCGTGGCGGGTCTGGAACACCGCGATCCGCCGGCCGTCGATCTCGACGGCCCGGCCCTCGCCCAGCGGCACGTCCGCGACACGGCAGACGCGGGTGTTCATGCCGGGGGTCCCACGAGCTCGACGAACTGGTTGGGGTGGTAGGGCTCGTCGCGCTCGAGCCACGGGTCCTGGACCGCCGCCTTGGCGATGGCCAGGCGCTCGCGCAGCGCCGCCCCCTGTTCCTCGTCGAGCACGATCTCCCGCACCTTCTCCAAGCCGATCCGGGGGACGAAGGCGTACATCCGCTCCTTGTAGTCCGCGTTCTCCCGGTAGTACTGCAGGAACGCCGTCGTGACCCGGAGCGCCTCGGCGGCCGTCTCCACCGTGCAGAGGATGTCGGCCTCGCGCACGCTCGCCCCCGCCGCGCCGCCGATGCGGATCTGCCAGCCGCCCTCGACCCCGACGACGCCGATGTCCTTGACCGTCGCCTCGGCGCAGTTGCGCGGGCAGCCCGACACCCCGCTCTTGACCTTGGCCGGGGTGTGGAGGCCCTCCCACGCCTTCTCCATGTCGACGCCGAGCTTGATCGAGTTGCCCAGGCCGAAGCGGCAGAAGTCCGTCCCCACGCACGTCTTGACCGTCCGGATGGCCTTGGCGTAGGCGTGGCCCGACGGCATCCCGAGGTCGCGCCACATGTCGGGCAGGTCTTCGCGGCGGACGCCCAGCAGGTCGATCCGCTGGCCGCCGGTGATCTTGACCAGGGGCACCTCGTACTTCTCGGCCGCGTCGGCGATCCGCCGCAGCTCGGACGGCGTGGTCACCCCGCCGTACATCCGCGGCACGACCGAAAAGGTCCCGTCGTTCTGGATGTTCGCGTGGACCCGGTCGTTGATGAAGCGGGCGTCGCGCTCCTCGCGGTGGCGGTTGCCCTTGATCTCGGAGACCAGGTAGGCCAGCGCCGGCTTGCACGCGCCGCAGTCGTGGCCCGTCCCGCAGCGCTCGCCGACCTGGCTGACCGCGTCGAGCCCCTGCTCGCGGATGACCGCGGCCAGCTCCTGGCGAGTCTGCTTTCGGCACGGACACAGGTAGAAGGGCTCGTTGGCCGCCTCGCCGCTGACCATCGTCACGATCTCGGCCACCAGCTCCCGGCACGAGCCGCAGCCCGTCCCCGCCCGAGTTGCCGCCATCACCTCGCGCGGCGTCGGCAGCCCGTCGTTGACCGCCTGGACGATCTCGCCCTTGCAGACGCCGTTGCAATTGCACACCTGCGCCGCGTCCGGCAGGTCGGCCGCCGTCGCGTTGCTCGCCGCGACCAGGCGCGCCAACGGGTCGGACACGAGCTCGCCGGCCCGCACCGCCTCGAGCAGATTCTCGTGGCCGCGGATGTCCCCGAGCAGGATCGCCCCGCTGATCTTCCCGTCGCGCAGCACGAGCTTGCGGTAGATCCGTTCCTCGCGGAACTCGGCGATCGCCGACTGGTCGGCGTCCGCCTCGCCGATCGACACGAGATCGACGCCCATCACCTTCAGCTTGGCCGACGGGATCGACCCGCCGTAGTCGAGGCCGATCCGCGACAGCAGCGTGTCGGCGGCGACCTTGGCCTGCTCGTGGATCGGCGCCACCAGCCCGTAGACCACGCCCCGGTGCTCGGCGCACTCGCCCACGGCGAGGACGCCGACGGCCGAGGTCCGCATCCGATCGTCGACGACGATCCCCCGGGCGCAGGCGATATCCGCTCCCCGGGCAAGAGATGTCTCCGGCCGGATGCCTATCGAGACCACCACCAGATCGGCGGCGAGGGAATCCCCGTCGGCAAAGCGCAGCTCCTTGACCCGGCCGTTCCCGTGGAGCGAGGTCGTCTGGCGGCCCAGCTGGACCTCCACGCCGATGTCGGCCATCGCCGGGGCCAACATCTCGGCCGCGCCCTGGTCGAGCTGGCGCTCCATCAGGCGGCTCATCAGGTGGACCACCGTCACCGGTGCCCCCTGGGCGACCACCCCGCGCGCGGCCTCGAGGCCGAGCAGGCCCCCACCGATCACCGCCGCCTGGCGCGCGCCCGCCGCCCCGGCCCGGATCGACTCGCAGTCCTCGGGGCCGCGGAAGGCGTAGACGCCCGGGAGGTCGATGCCCTCGATCGGGGGCAGGAGCGGCTGGGAGCCGGTGGCCAGGACGAGGCTCGAGTAGTCGAGCGTCTCGCCGCCGGCGAGGACGATCGTCCTCGCCTCGGTGTCGAGACCCGTCACCCAGCTGCCGAGCCGCACGTCGACCGACCGGTCGCTGTACCACTCCCGCGGGCGCAGCTGAAGCGCCTCGGCCGGGTCGCCCGAGACGAGCAGCTCCGACAGGCGCACCCGGTCGTAGGGCAGGCGCGGCTCCCCGCACAGGAGCACGATCGGGACCTCCTGGTCGCGCTCGCGCACCGCTTCGCACACGGCCTGACCGGCGATGCCGCCGCCGACGACGACGATTGGCTTGGTCATGCCCTGAGCATCCCCGGAGCCGGTTTCCCCGCCGTCTCCGTCGTGTTTCCATCAGATGAACGGTCGAGCATCTCCTCGAGCTGGGCGGCGCAGCCGCCGCAGCCCGTGCCCGCCCGGGTGATCGTGCCGATCTGGGCCGGTGTTCGCAGCCCGCCCGCGAGGATCGCCTGCTCGATCTCCCCGTGGGTCACGCAGTTGCACGAGCAGATGATCGCCTCCGGGCCCGGCGGCGCCGTCTCGACCGGCTTTCCCCCCGGCTCGAGCAGCTCGTCCGGGACCGGGTCACCGCTGCGCAGGAGACCCGAGAGGATCCGCGCCTCCGCGCTGTCGCCGACCAGCAGCGCCCCGCGCAGCCGGTCACCCTCGAGGATCAGCTTCCGGTAGACGCCGCGGCGGGTGTTGCTCTGGACGATCTCGTCGCGCCCGGTCACCACGCCCCCGGCGAACACCTCGACGCCGGCCACCTTCAAGGTCGTCGCCGCCACCGTCCCGTGGAAGGCACCCGGATCGCCGGCGACGACCGCGCCCGCCACCCGGGCCTGCTCGGCCAGCGGAGCCCACAGGCCGTAGACGGTGCCGCGATGCTCGGCGCACTCGCCGACCGCGAAGACCCGCCGGGCGCTCGTGCGCAGCTCGTCGTCGACCAGGATTCCCCGGCCGCACTCGAGGCCGGCCTGGCGGGCCAGCGTCGTCTCGGCCCGCACGCCGACCGCCAGCACCACGAGCTCGGCCGGCATCCGCTCGCCGCTGGCCAGATGCACGGCGTCCGGCTCGATCCGCTCGACCGACTCGCCCACCCGCGCGAAGAGGCCGAGCCCGCGCAGGCGCTTGCGGAGGATCGCCGCGCCGCCGCCGTCGAGCTGCTGGGCCATCAGGCGGTCGGCCAGCTCGATCACCGTGACCATCTTGCCCCGCGCCCGCAGGCCGGCCGCCGCTTCGAGGCCGAGCAGGCCGCCGCCGATGACGACCGCCGAGCGGCCGGGGGCGTTGCGCAGCGCCTCGACGTCGTGGGCGCTCCGGAAGAGCTGGACGTGGGGAAGGTCTGAGCCCTCGATCGGCGGGCGGAAGGCCCGCGACCCGGTGGCGACGACGAGCGCGTCGTACGGATGGCGCTCGCCGCTGCGGTCGACGACGATGCCGCGCTCGAGATCGATCTCCTCGGCCCCGCACCCGCCGCGCAGATCGACCCCGTGGCCGGCGTACCAGTCGGCCGGGCGCAGCTGGGTCTCCGCGTAGCCCGCGGTCCCGGCCAGCACCTTGGAGAGAAGCACGCGGTTGTAGGCCGGGCCGTATTCCTCGCCCAGCATCGTCACTCGTAGGCCCGGGCGGCGCCGGACCGCCTCCTCGACCGTGGCGAGCCCGGCCATGCCGGTCCCGATCACCACGACCCGGCGGCCGCGGGTGCCCCGCGGGTGCTCGCGGGTCTTCGCGTTGAGGCGCTCGACCCGGACGGCGGCCGCCTTCAGCTCGGGCTGGCGCGAGGTCGGGTCAACGGCTCCGTGGGTGGCGCGGTTGAGCTGGCCCGCCCCCGGCGGCGCGTGGAGGACGCCCCAGTGGAAGGGGGCGAAGGCGACGCCCCGGGGCAGGCCGGCGTCGAGCCGGGCCCGGACGACGAGCTCGCCCCGCGCCGAGACGATCCGCACCCGGTCGTTCGCGGTCACGCCCGGCGCGTCGAGCGGATGGATCTCGACGAACGGTTCGCCGGTGCGGAGCGCCTGGGCCTTGCCGGTCCGGGTCATCGTGTGCCACTGCTCGGCGATCCGCCCCGTCGTCAGCGTAAGTGGGTAATCGTCGGTCGGCGCCTCGACCGGCGGCGCGTGCTCGGTCGGCGCGAAGCGAGCCCGCCCGTCGGGGGTCGGGAAGCGGCGGTCGGTGTAGAGGCGCGCCGTCCCGTCGTGCTCCTCGGGGCACTTCGGGCACGGCCACTGGACGCTGCCCACGCGCTTGAGACGCTCGTGGCTGAGGCCGCTGACGTCGCACGGGCGCCCGGCGGTCGACGCCGCGAACTCGTCGTAGACGGCGGCCGCGTTCGGCCAGGCGAACCGGTCGCCGTGGCCGAGGGCCCGCCCCAGGCGGGCGAAGATCTGCCAGTCGGGGAGCGCCTGGCCCGGGGGATCGAGGAGCTTGCGCACGAGGCCGACCCGGCGCTCCGAGTTGGTCATCGCCCCCTCTTTCTCCGGCCACGAGGCCGCCGGGAGGACAACGTGGGCGAGCGCCGAGGTCTCGGTCGGGTGGTGGGCGTCCTGGACGATCACGAGCTCGGCCCGCTCGAGCGCCTCGCGGACCTTGGCCGAGTCGGGCATCGACACGGCGGGGTTGGTGGCCACGATCCAGATCGCCTTGACCCGGCCCGGCTCGAAGATCTCGGTGGCCGTCAGGCCCGGTGTCGGGTCGATCGGCGTCGGGGTCTGCCAGTGCGCCTCGATCGCTTCGCGGTCGGCCGGGTCGGTGATCTGCCGGTAGCCGGGGAGCAGGTGGGCGAGGCCGCCGGCCTCGCGCCCGCCCATCGCGTTGGGCTGGCCGGTCAGGCTGAGCGGGCCGGATCCCGGGCGCCCGATCTGGCCGGTGGCCAGGCACAGGTTGATCAGGGCCCGGTTCTTGAGCGTCCCCACCGTCGACTGGTTCGCGCCCATCGACCACAGGGCCATCGCCCCGCCGGCCCCGGCGAAGCGCCGGGCGGCGAGCTCGATGTCGGCGGCCGCGATGCCGCACGTCTCGGCCGCCCGCTCCGGGGCCCACTCGGCAGCCACCGCCCGCGCCGCCTCGAAGCCGCTCGTATGGCGGTCGATGAAGGTCTGGTCGAGCAGGCCGTCGCGGTCGACAGTGTGGAGCATCGCGTTGAGCAGGGCGAGGTCGGTGCCCGGCCGCACCGCCAGGTGGAGGTCCGATCCCGCCGCGGTCGGCGTCGGGCGGGGGTCGACGCAGATCACGAAGGCGCCCTCGGCCTGGCGCTCGCGGATCCGCGACCACAGGATCGGGTGGCACGCGGCGGCGTTCGAGCCGAGCAGCAGCAGGCAGTCGGCCAGGGCCAGATCGGCGTAGGCCGGGGGCGGCCCGTCGAAGCCGAAGGCGCCGTTGTAGCCGGCCACCGCGCTCGACATGCACAGGCGCGAGTTCGAGTCGACGTTGTTGGTGCCCAGGAACCCCTTGGCCAGCTTGTTGACGGCGTAGTAGTCCTCGGTCAGGAGCTGCCCCGAGATGTAGAAGGCGATCTCCTCAGGGCGGTAGGCGCCGAGCTTCGCCGCCAGCGTGCCGAGCATCTCGTCCCAGCTCGCCGGCTCGAAGCCGGCGTCGCGATCCTCGCGCCCCAGCACGGTCATCGCCCGGTCCGGCGCGTGCACGGCGGCCGCCAGCTCGAGGGGCTTGCGACACGTCCGCCCGTGGCTGACCGGATGGATCGGGTCGCCCTCGACGGCGGCGAGGCGGCCGCCCTCGGCCCGGATGACGAGACCGCAGCCGGTGCCGCAGTAGGGACAGAGGGTTCTCACCCGGGCCGCCGCCGCGTGCAGGGATTTGCCGGCTGGGCCACTGGTGGAATGTTCGCCGCCGGCCGTGACAGCGGCGGGTCGCCCGTGTGAACGCTCGATGAACTCACCGGCCCGGCGCGGCGGCGCGCGGGGCGGGATACTGGCAGGCGATGCCGACGCACTCCGAGTTCGTCCTGCGCACGGTCGAGGAGCGCGGCGTCCGCTTCGTCCGGCTGTGGTTCGTCGACGTCCTCGGGCTGCCCAAGGCGATCGCCATCCCCGTGTCGGAGCTCGCCGTCGCGCTTGAGGACGGCGTCGGCGTCGACGGCTCCTCGCTCGAAGGGTCAGCCCGCCTCGCCGAGCGCGACGTGATCCTCCATCCCGACCCGTCGACCTTCCAGATCCTCCCCTGGCGGCCCGACTCGCTGGTCGCCCGCATGTTCTGCGACACCCGCCTCCCCGACGGGAGCCCCTTCCCCGGCGACTCGCGCGAGGCGCTCCGCCGCGTTCTCTCCGCGGCCGCCGAGCTCGGCTTCAGCTTCCAGGTCGGTGCCGAGATCGAGTTCTTCCTGTTCGCCGGCACGCCCGGCGAGGACGCCCCGTCGCCGCTCGACGAGGGCGCCTACTTCGACCTCACGCCCCAGGACCTCGGCTCCGACTTCCGCCGCCGGGCGATCGAGTACCTCGAGCAGATGGGGATCCCGATCAAGGCGTCCCACCACGAGGCGGCGCCCTCCCAGCACGAGCTCGACCTCCAGCACACCGACGCGCTGTCGATGGCCGACGCCGTCACCACCTTCCGGATCGTCGTCAAGGAGGTCGCCCGCGAGCTCGGCCACTACGCCAGCTTCATGCCCCAGCCGCTCGAGGACCAGCCCGGCTCGGGCATGCACCTCCACCTCTCGCTGTTCGACGCCGACGGCGGCAACGCGTTCCATCCCTCCGCCTCCTCCGGGGAGCCGCTCTCGGCGACCGGGCGCGCGTTCCTGGCCGGCGTCCTCGCCCACGGCGGCGAGCTCTCGGCGCTGACCAACCAGTGGGTCAACTCCTACAAGCGGCTGGCCGGCGGGCACGAGGCCCCGTCCCACGTCGGCTGGACCCGCCACGGCCGCTCTGGGCTCGTCCGCGTCCCCGCCGGTCGTCCCGGGCGGGCCGCCGCCGCCCGCATCGAGCTCCGCTCGCCCGACCCGGCCTGCAATCCCTACCTCGCCTTCGCCCTCACCCTCGCCGCCGGGCTGCGCGGGATCGAGCGCGGCTACGAGCTCGAGCCCGAGATGGTCGACGACCCCCCGCCCGGAGCCGAGCGCCTGCCCGACAGCCTCCACGCGGCGACCGACAACTTCGAGGCCTCCGAGCTCGCCCGCGAGACGCTCGGCGACCGCCTGTGCGAGTGGTACGTGCGCAACAAGCGCCGCGAGTGGGAGGAGTACCGCCGAACGGTCACCCCCTTCGAGCGGCGCCACTACCTGCGGCTCTGAGGGGGCGGGCGGGCACGGCGGGCCCTCGCCGGGGGAGCGGGGGGCCGGGCGGGGCGCGGCGGGCCCCTCGCCGGGGCGGGGGGCCGAGGCGGGCACGGCG
>JBPCNA010000056.1:0-20613 GCA_051001735.1 Solirubrobacteraceae bacterium | reverse complement strand
CGCCTTGGCCAGCTCGGTCTTGCCCACCCCGGCCGGGCCCTCCACCAGAACCGGCTTGCCCAGCCGCCCCGCCAGGTAGGAGACCAGGGCGGCGGAGTCGTCGGCCAGGTACCCCGATTTCTCGAGGGCGGCCCGCGTGTCCTCGATCGATTCGAACTCGCTGCTCATCGACTGCAGGATACGACGCGCTCGCGCTATAGCGTTCGCGCTGGTGATCACCCTCATCGCCCAAGGTCTGCCGGGACTCACCCAGGATGGCCCCGACGACCTCCAGCGGCTGCTGAAGATGTTCTACGTGCTCTTCGGGGCCGGGGTGCTCATCTCGTTCGCCGGCTACGGCATCCCCTCCAAGACCCTGCAGATCGTCGGAATCGCCCTGATCTTCCTGTCCACCGGCGTCTTCGTGGCGGCGATCGGGTCGTTCGGGTGAGAGCCCTGCTCGGGCTGAGATACTGAGGACATGGCCCAAGAACCCTTCACAGGCGCTCGGGAGCCCGGCCCCCCGCGCCGCAAGCCCAGCGCCGCCGACGGCATACGCACCCAGGAGTTCCCGCCGGCGATGCGGGGCTATGACCGGACGGCTGTCGACTCCTGGCGCGAGGAGGTGGCCAGGCTGGTGGAGCGACTGGAGGAGCAGGCCCCGCGCGACGCGGCCGTGAAGCGCGCCCTCGACGAGGTCGGCCAGGAGACCTCGGCCATCCTGCAGTGCGCCCACGAGGCGGCCGACGACATCGCGTCCCGGTCGCGCTCGCAGGCCGAGGGTCGCCTCCAGCGCGCCGAGCGCGAGGCCGACATGACCATCTCCGAGGCAGAGGCCCGCGTCCGCGAGCTTGACTCGGACTACCGGTCGGTCTGGGAGGAGCGCCAGCGCCTGCTGGAGGAGATGCGCCAGCTTGCCGACGACGTGCTCGGCGTGGCCGACGATGCCTCCGAACGCCTCGACGGACCGCAGGAGCGCCAGCCGATCACTCCCGAGACCGCGGAGTCCGACGTGTCCACCGAGGAGACCCCGGCCCTCGACGCCGGCACGGCGGAGGTTGGCTCCGCGCCGTCTCCGGCAACCCCCGCGAGCACCGCGTCGTCTGACGCGAATTCCTGATGCCCTCGACGAGACCGGCATCCGTGCCGGACTCGTAAAGCCGACGCACAGGGAGCGCTATTCGCGTCGCTCCCTGACGCTGGCCCACAGCATCCATCCCAGCAGCGCGCTGGTCGCGGCCAGTGAAGCCGCGTTGGCCGGTCCCAGCCGCTTCGGGTCGGCGTCGCCGATGTCGACCAAGTGATTGACCACGTGAAGGCCGTACTGGACCAGGGCGAGCACCAGCACGGGCACCCGCCAGGAGACGCGTCGCCAGGACGCGACGGCGACCACGCCCCGCGCCCCGTAGAACGTCGAGAGGTCACGGATGTAGTAGTCGTACGCTACCGGATCCCTCTGGGGGCCCGACCTCAAGGACTAACCTCCCCACCTCACTCGATCTCGTAGGAGGAGGCCGCATGGCCGAGGTAGCGGAGGCAGAGGTTCAGTCGGGTCTCGAGGGTGTGGTCGCCTTCGCGACCGAGATCGCCGAGCCGGACAAGGAAGGTGGCTCGCTTCGCTACCGCGGCGTCGACATCGAGGATCTGGTCGGCAGGGTGCCCTTCGAGAAGGTGTGGGGGCTGCTGGTGGACGGCTCCTTTGAGAAGGGCCTGCCGCCGGCGATCCCCCAAGCCCTGAACGTGCGCTCGGGCGATCCCCGAGCCGATCTCCAGGCCTCGCTGGCCATGCTCGGTCCCAAGTGGGGCCTCCAGCCGGTGATCGACATCGACGACGAGACGGCCCGCGAGCAGCTCTCCCAGGTCTCGGTCATGGGCCTCTCCTTCGTGGCCCAGTCCGCCCGTGGCATCGGCCACCCGCCGGTGCCCCAGACCGAGGTCGACAGAGCCGGCTCGATTCCCGAGCGCTTCCTCATCCGCTGGCGCGGCGAGGCCAATCCCGATCACGTTCGGGCTATCGACGCCTACTGGATCGCCGCCGCCGAGCACGGCATGAACGCGTCGACGTTCACCGCCCGGGTCGTCGCCTCGACCGGGGCCGACGTGGCCGCCGCCCTGTCGGCGGCGGTCGGCGCCCTGTCGGGGCCGCTCCACGGCGGGGCGCCGTCGCGCGTGCTGAAGATGCTCGACGAGGTCGAGCGGATGGGCGACGCCGACCGCTGGGTCAAGGCGGCGCTCGACCGGGGCGAGCGCTTGATGGGCTTCGGCCACCGCGTCTACCGGGCCGAGGATCCGCGGGCTCGGGTGCTGCGGCGGACGGCGAGCGAGCTCGGGTCGACGCGCTTCGAGGTGGCCGCGGAGCTCGAGCGGGCGGCGCTCGCCGAGCTCCACGCCCGCAAGCCCGACCGCGTCCTGGCCACCAACGTCGAGTTCTGGTCGGCCGTGGTCCTCGATCTCGCCGAGGTTCCGGCGGATATGTTCACGTCGATGTTCACCTGCGCCCGGGTGGCCGGCTGGTCGGCCCACATCCTCGAGCAGAAGCGCGAGGGGCGCCTGATCCGCCCGACCGCCCTCTACGTCGGAGAGCCGGCGCGCCGCCTCGCCGAGGTCTGACGTTACGCCAATGTTGTCTCGCCGACCGTCCGGCTCGTCCGGGCGGATCTCGCTGCTAACTTGAGAGTTGCGTCCAGTCGGAACGGCAGCACAGGGACGCCGGAGTACGGGCCGCACGCCGGCCCTGGACCTCTCTCCAAGTAAGGAGCTCAGATGAGCAAGACGACACGCGACGTGATGACCCCTGGACGTACTCCCGCGGGCGAGCTGCCCGACGGCGGCGCGATCCGGGCCGACGACCATGTCGACGAAGCGCTGCGGGCGATGCTCGAGCGGCGCGTCGACAGTCTGGCGGTGATCGACGGCCACGAGATCATCGGCAGCGTCACCCCGGGCGAGCTGGCGATCTCGATCGAGGACACGCGGACGTGGAGCGCGCTCTGCAGCTGAGGCGCCGCTCGGGCGCGGTCAGGGGCCCTGGACGTAGACCAGGCGCCCGTCGGCGAGGCGGTAGACCGCGCCGACCTTGGTGCCCGATCCGGCGACCGTCTTGCCGCTGAGCTGGACCGTCTTGATCTGGTCGCCGGTCTTGGTGATGATCGTCTGTCCGCTCGGCGTCGTGCGCAGCACGGTGACGTTGGCGTGGGTCAGCAGGTCGGTCAGGTTGACCGACTGGAGGGCGGCGAGGAGGAAGGCCACGGCGAGGACGATGCCGAGGTCGAAGAGGTTGACGAGGCCGTCGAGCGGATCGCCGCCGCGGTCGCCGCGAAGACGGGCTCGGGGGGTGACGGTGGGCTTCACGTTTCCTCCTCCTGGACGAGCTCGGTGGCCACGAACTCGAGATCGGACAGGTCCTGGGCGTAGAGGCGATCGCGCACGAGCGAGATGCTGAACGCGACCGCGCCGATCAGGAGGCCGAGCACGGTGACGCTGAAGGCGACGCGGAGGTTGTCTGAGAGCTCCTTGACGTTGCCCTTGGCCAGGCCGGCGAGGGCCGGGGACAGCGGGATCAGGGTGCCCATCAGGCCGAGCGCCGGGCCGAAGCGGACGAGCATCCGGCTCCGCTCGAGGCGGCGGAGCGACCCGAGGTCGAAGTCGGCAAGGCTCTTGGCCATGCGGTCGCTCGCCCCGGGCTGCCCCCAGTAGCCGACGAGCTGGGCGAACGCATCGGCCATCGGCCCGCTCGAGGCGACGGCCCGCAGGGCGCGGGCGGCCGCCGGGACGTCGTCGAGCAGGAGGGCCGCGCGGGCGACGTTCGACGCGCGCTCAAGCCCGCGGGCGTTGGCGCGCCGGCGGCGGCGGGAGAGCTCGACCGAGAAGGTGCCGAGGTCGAAGAGGACGAAGATGAGCGCGCCGAGGGCGGCGACGAAGACCGGGACGCGGAGCGCGTTGGCGATCTGGAAGAGGAGGTCCTCGATGCCGGCGGCGGCGATCATGCGGGTCGGACGGTGCCGCGACGGCGCTCGTTCACGCCGCCCAGCGTAGCGATCACCAAGGCGATCGCTAGACCTGCGATGACGGCGACGAAGCTGGTGCCCCCGCCGGTGCTCCTGTGCGCGGCGCCGGGGCTGCCCGACGGCGGCGGCGCTGAGAGCCGCAGGTCGAACGGGGTGCCGACGTCGGCGAGCAGCACGCCGCTCACCGCCTGGCTCGCCCCGGCGCGGGCGGCCGCAGCCTTGGCGGCGGCGGCGGCGGCGCCGGCGGCCTTGGACGTCTGGGCAGGCGCCTTGGGGGTCGGCTTGGCCGCGGGATGCGGCTGGGTGACGGCCTTGCCGCCGGCCCCGTTGCCCCCGCCGCTGCCGCCCCTGCCCGAGCCCTGGCCGCCGGATCCGCTGCCGGTGGCGTTCGAGGAGCCGAGGCCCGTGCCGGTGGTGCGGCGCTTGGGACTGCCGACATGGATCGTCACCCCGGCGTTGGCGCTGGCACCGGCGGCGTTGGTGACGTTGACGCGGGCCGGGTAGTCACCGTCGCTGGCGTAGGCGTGGGTGACGGTCGACCCGTAGGCGGTTCCGCCGCCGGCGAAGGACCACGAGAAGGTCAGCCCCGAGTCGACGGGGAACGCGGACGCGGTGAAGGTGACCGTCTGGCCGACCCGGGCCACCGTCGGCAACGCGCTGGCCGTCACCTGAACGCCGGTGGAGGCCGGGGGCGGAGGCGCGGAACTCTGGACGGTGACGTCGATCGGCTGGCCGACGCCCGTCTGGAGGCAGCCCGCACCCACGTCGGTCGGCCCGGAGGACGGCGGGCAGTAGAACGTGCGACTGCCGTGGACGGTGATGAACGCCGGGTTTCCCGACGGAGTGGTGATCTCGCTCGCCGTGAGCGAGGCGCTGCTGACGGTGACCAGGTTGATCCGGGTGAGGTCGACGTTGGCCAGGCCGAGGAGCGCGGATATCGAGGTGCCGGTGACCGAGGTCGGCCCGCCGAGGTAGGTGGCCGAGACGTCGCCGGCGGTGATCTGGCCGGCCGTGACGGTGAAGGGGCCGGCCGGGGTGCGGACGATCGCCCCGGCGCCGGCCTCGGCGCTGGCGGCGCCGCCGAGGAGGCAGGCGACGGCGAGGGCAGCGGTCCGGCCCGCGCCGCGCAGGAGCGCGCGGCGCGAGCGCCGGTGAGTCGAGACCGGGGGGTTCATCGCCATCCTTCCAAGACATTCAAGCATCGACCGATTGGGGCGGTTCTTTACTTCGTCTCCCCGCGCGGGGGCGAGGAGCCCGCCGGCAGCCGACACCGAACGCAAGCTTAGCGGCGGGTAGATTCTCGGCGGTGGACCTCGCGGGCATGCGCAGGCAGTACGAAGGGGGGCCCCCGCTCGTGTCCGGCGACCTCGACCCCGATCCGCTGACCCAGCTGCGGCGGTGGCTCGAGGAGGCGGTCGCCGCCGGGACGGCGAGCCCGAACGCGATGCTCCTCGCGAGCGTCGACGCCGAGGGCCGGCCGCAGGCGCGGTTCGTCCTCCTCCGCGGCCTCGACGAGCGGGGGCTCGTCTTCTTCACCAACTACGAGAGCGCGAAGGCGCGCGAGCTCGAGACGAGCCCGCGGGCGGCGCTCACCTTCGGCTGGCTCGACATCTACCGCCAGGTCCGCGTCACCGGTTCGACCGAGCCGCTGTCCGGCGAGGAGAGCGACACCTACTTCGCCGGGCGTCCGCGGGCGACCCAGATCGGCAGCTGGGCCTCGCGCCAGAGCGAGCCGGTCGCCGACCGGGCGGTCCTCGTCGCCGCGGTCGCCGAGGCCGAGGAGCGCTTCGCCGATCGGACGGTGCCGCGGCCGCCGCACTGGGGCGGCTACCTGGTGCGCCCCGACAGCGTCGAGTTCTGGCAGGGCCAACCCGACCGCCTCCACGACCGCCTCCGCTACCGCCGAACCGCCGGGGCGAACGGCTGGGCCGTCGAGCGCCTGAGTCCCTGACCGGCGACTGGTCCGTCGAGCGCCCGGGCCTGACCGGCGGCGGGTCGGTCGAACGCCCGAGCCCTGACCGGCGGCTGGGCGGTCGAACGCCCGAGCCCGTGGCTCAAGTCGACCGCTCGGAAGGCCGATGCTGTTCCCAAACCCTCCAACCGCCACGGACGGCGGCCGGGCGCCGCCGAGATCGGCGGATCAAGTCGCCAGGGGACAGACGCGTCGAGCAGTCGGGACACAGACGGGCGACGGAGAGCGGACCACGCGTGACCAGATCGAGGACGGACCAGATGACCCAGCGGCGGCGCGGCGCGCTCGGCCGGGGGGGAGCGGCGCTGGCCGCCGTGGCCGCGCTGACCCTCGTCGTCGTGCCGGCCGCCGAGGCCCGGAAGGCGCATTCGGTGCGCGCCGTGGTCGTCCACCTCCGGGCCGCCGATCGGGCGACGGCGCGCCTCGCGGCGCAGCCGACCGGCCCGCTGGCCGCGATGTACCTGGCCCGCGAGCAGTCACAGACGGCGCTGGCCGCCGCCGTCGCCCACGCGATGGTCGACGCGGCTCACGGCGGCCAGGCGAGCTCCGAGCGGGCGGCCACCGCCCTCGGCCTGTTCGCCGACCACCAGACCAGCGTGACCCAGACGCTGACCAGCCTGCTCGGCGAGGTCTCCCCCGGGCTCCAGGCCGCCGTCGCCCAGGCGATCTCAGCGGCCACCGGCGGTCGCGGAGTGGCGCTCGGAACCTTGAACGCGCTCCTCCCGGCGCTCTCGACCGGCGCCAAGCCCGTGGTCGCGCAGGTCGTCGCCCTCGAGTCGAGCCAGGGGGCGCAGATCCCCGTCGCGCTCGCCGGGGCGCTCGGGGCCAACTCGCTGTCCTGCTCGGCGACCGGCGCGGTCCAGCAGGCGCTCGTCGTGTCGACCCAGGTCTTCCAGATCGGGCTCTCCAACATCGGGCTCGCCCTGTCGCTCGTCCCGCCGGCGGTGCGGGCCCAGGTGCAGAGCGAGATCGACGGCGTGCCCGCCCTGCTGCACGACATCGAGAACCAGCTGTCGACCGTCCTACCGTGCCCCGGCTCGACGACGCCGGCGCCGGCCGGAGCCCCGGTGGCTGCGTTGAAGGCCCCGGCCCTGCTCGGCGGGATGACCCAGCTGATCGACGGGATCCTCGGGGCGGTCCTCCCCGGCCTCCACGCCGGACAGACGCCGGCCCCGATCGCCACGCCGGCTCCGCTGGCCGGCCTGCTCGGGCCGCTCGCCGGCCTCTTCGGGGGACTGCTCGGGCGCTGAGGTCACGGGGCGGCGGCGGCGAGCTCGGCTCGCTGGGTCTCGTCCCAGGGCTCGGGCCGGCGCCGGCCGAAGCGGCGCTCGGCGCCGATGTCGAGGCTCGGCAGGGCGCGGTCCAGCCACGCCGGGAGCCACCAGGTGAAGCGGCCGCCGGCGCGCAGCGCGGCCGGGAGGAGGAACAGCCGCACGACGGTGGCGTCGAGCAGGACGGCGATCGCCAGCCCGACCCCGAGCTGGCGGATGGTGGCGACGTCGGCGGTGGCGAAGACGAGGAAGACGCCGGCCATGATCGCCGCCGCGCCGGTGATCACCCGGGCCGTCCGGGCGACGCCGTAGGCGATCCCCTGGCGGAGATCGCCGGTCTGGAGCCAGCCCTCGCGCATCCGCATCAGCACGAACACCTGGTAGTCGATCGAGAGGCCGAAGATCACCGTGAACATCGCGCTGACCGCGACGGCGTCGACGTAGCCGGGCCCGCCGAGGGCGGGGTGGGCGCCGCGGGTGAGCACGGAGAGGGCGCCGAACGCGGCGCCGACCGTCGCCAGGTTGAGCACCACGCCGATCAGGGGGACGAAGAGCGAGCGGAAGACGGGGACGAGGACGAGGAAGGTGACGAGGACGAGCAGGCCGATCAGGAGGCCGATCCGGCTCTGGCTGGCGCTGGCGTAGTCGAGCAGCTCGGCCGCCGGCCCGCCGAGCGCGGTCTCGGCTCCGGCCTGGATGCCGAGGGTGTGCGCCACCTGCTCGAGCCGTCCCCTGAGCAGGCGGGTGGCGGGGTCGGAGACGTTCGACCGGGGGACGATCAGGAGCCGCGCCGCCTGCCCGTCGCGCTGGATGTTGAGGGCGAAGGCGAGGCCCGAGCGCTGGTTCGGGCGCGATCCGTCGAGCGCGGCGAGCACGAGGTAGCCCGACGTGAAGACGCCGGGGGTGCGCGCGAGGAAGGAGAAGAGGGCCGAGGCGTCGGGGAACAGCTTCTTCTCCCGGTTGGCACTCGCCCGGCCGGTGCCGAGGGCGTTGGCGAGGATGCTGGTCTGTCGGCGACCGGAGTCGAGCCCCGTGACGAGGCCGCCGGCGCCGCCGCGGAGGCCGGCGAGCTGGGTGCCGAGGCTGGCTGTGCCGTTCGAGAGCTTGGTCAGCCCGGCGACGAGGGTGGCGTCGCCACCGGCCAGGCGACCGATCCCGGCGGCGAGCTGCTCCTGGGCGCGGCGGAGCTTGACGATGCCGTCGCGGAGGGCGTGGGCGCCGGTGCTGAGCTGGCCGGCGGCCGTCTGCAGGGTGGTGACCGCGCCGGCGAGGTTGGCCAGGTCGACGCCGGACTGACGCTCCTGGTCGGCCAGGCTCCGCACGCGCTGGGCGACGGTCGCGCCGGCGGAGCTGCTGTCGAGGTTGGCGGCCGCCTGGGCCACCGCGGCCGCGGCGGCGGCGTACTGGGGGTCGAGACGTCCGGTCTGCATCGCCGCGAGGTCGGCGGCGGCCCCGGCGAGCTGCCGGCGGGCGGCGTCGACCGGGTCGGCGAGGCCGCCGGCCGCGTTGGCGCCGCTCTTCAGCTGGGCGGAGGTCGCGTTGAGCCGGGCCGAGAGCTGGCCGGCGATCGAGAGGCCGGTGTCGATGCTCGAGGCGAGCCGGGCGGCGCCGCGGGCCGCCGTGCCGCTCCCCTTGGCGATGCGCCCGGCCGCGCTCTGCGCGCGGACGAGGCCCTGGTCGATCTGGGCGGCGCCGCCGGTCGCGCTGCGCAGGCCGGCGTGGAGCTGGGCGACCGCGGCCGTACCGCCGCCGGCCTTCGACAGCAGCGAGGCGATGGCCTGGGAGGCCGAGGCGAAGCCGGCCTGGACGCGCTGGGCGCCGGCGGCGGCCAGCCCGAGGTTGGCGACGAGGCCGGTGACCTCGCGGGCGCCGCGTTTGAGGTTGATGTCGGCCTTGCGGACGTCGCGCCGGGCGTTCAGCAGGGGCCGCGCCTGCTGAGCGAGGGCACCGGGCCCGAGCACGCCGACGACGTCGAGGTCGCGCCGGACGGTGCGCTGCGCCTGGGCCAGGGCGTCGAGCCGCGGCTGGGTGGTGATCGTCCCGCTGGTGACCACGCCGATCATCTCGAACGGCGAGGCCCAGCCGGCCCCGACGATCCGGGTGAGCTCGTCGAAGTCCTTGCGAGCGGCGCTTCCCGGCGGCAGCTGGCGGGCGTCGGGGGGGCCGGTGGCCAGCGAGAGGGCCGGCCAGGCGAGGGCCAGCAGGCCGGCGGCGACGATCAGCTCGAGGGCCATCGGCCGGCCGAGGCTGCGCTCGGCGAAGCGCGCCCACATGCCGGGACCGGCGGTGGGGCGGGCGATCAGGCGGTGGCGCCGGACGTGACGGCCGAAGACGACGAGGGCGGCCGGGGCGACGACGACGGTGCCGAGCACGCCGATGACGACGACCACGATCACGCCGAGGACGGCCGAGAGGAGGAGCGTGCCGGCCGAGACGACGAGGGCGCAGAGCATGGCGACGCCGACGGCGCCGCCGGCGAAGGCGACGGTGCGCCCGGCGCGCACGGCGGCGGCCGTGGCCGCCCGCCGGACCGATTCCTTGTCGTCGGCGTCGCCGAGCTCGTCGCGGAAGCGGGAGACGACGAGCAGCGAGTAGTCGACGCCGAGGGCGAGGCCCATCATCGAGGCGAAGCTGATCGCCGCCTCGGTGATCGGAAAGAGCCGGCCGAGGAGGTCGATCATGCCGAAGCCGGCGAGCACGGTGCCGGCCCCGAGAACGGCGGGGATGAGGGCGGCGGCGAAAGACCCGAAGACGACGAGGAGGACGACGGCGATAATCGGGATGGCGATCAGCTCGGCGCGGTGGACGGCCGACACCGACGACGCCTCGAGCTGGTCGCCGATGGCGGCGAGGCCGCTGACGTGGGCGGTGACCGGCTCGCGGGTGAGCCGGTCGATCGTCTGCCGGATGTTCGGCTCGATCGAGGTGAGGGCGTTGGTCGGGGTGGCGTCGACGGAGACGACGATCAGGCCGGCGGTGGGCGTCGGACGCAGCTGGCGCGAGCCGGGCTGGCGGTCCCAGGGGGAGATCACGCGAGCGTCGGTGAGCGACGCGAGCGCTCGGCTGAGCGTGGGCCCCTGGCGGTCGAGCTCGGTCGCGGGTCCCTCGAGCAGGATCGGGACGGTGACGCTGCGCCCGAAACGCTGGTCGAACAGCTGGAACTCGCGGGCCGACTCCGAGCCGGCGACGCCGAGCGTGCTGGCCGAGAGGTGGCTCTGTACCGAGAGCCCGAGGGCGGCGAGGACCGCGGTGGCGACCAGCCAGCCGGCCAGCGCCGCCCGGGGGCGGCGGACTCCGAAGGTCAGTAGGCGCCGCACGCCTAGCGTGCCCGGAGGAACGGGACGCGGCCGCTCGTTCTACGTCCCATGAAGCACCGGGCGGAGGGTACTCCGCCAGGCTGGGACGGCGGCTCGTCCGCCCGTGGGCATAGGTGTCCCCGCGCGGGCGCCGCTTTGCGATACTCGAAGGCGATGGGCCGGTCCGGCCCATCGCCTTCGAGGAAGCGGAGATCCTGTGCAGCGAGTCCTGGCCGTGATCATGATCGTCGGCGTCGGGCTGTGGGCGGCGCTGCCGGCGGCGGCGGACACGGCGCCGGCCGGGACCCTGACGGCCCAGCCGGACAAGGCGGGAGCGGCGTCCCACCTCCTGGTCGATGCCAAGGGCACCGGCGCCGGCTTCGGCGGAGCCTTCCCCCAGGGGGTCACTCTGGCGCTGTTCAAGGGCTTCACGCTCGACCTGGCGGCGGCCGGACGGTGCAGCGACAGCGCGGCCGGCGCCGGCTCGTGCCCGGCGAACACCCAGATCGCCGGCGGCATGGTCTCGGGCAGCGCGAGCCTGGCCGGTCTCTTCGCCACGGCGGTGACGGCGCCGGTCAACGTGTACCTGGCCAACGCGAGCAGCGGCTCCCTGGCCGACGTGATCGTCGAGGTCAACGTCCAGGGGACGACCGAGACGGCGCGAGGCCACCTGGTCGCGGTCAGCGACCCGACGTTCGGCTACGAGTTCCGCTTCGACCCGCTGCCGCCGGTGATGGCGCCGGTGGGGACGACGATCACCCTCGCGGAGTTCACCCTCGACGTCGGGTCGAGCGCCACCGGACCGGGAACGACGCCGGTCGCGCACGGCAGGTGCGCGCACGGCCGGGCGAAGAACGGCCACTGCAAGAAGAAGAAGAAGAAGAAGGCGGCCACCAGGAGGTCGGCGACGATCGCGGCGACCACGACGGTGACCCACAACCTGATCACCAACCCGACCACCTGCGGCGGATCGTGGCCGACCCAGCTGCGTGTCCGCTTCGCCGATCACACCCAGACGCTCGACGCGGCGATCCCCTGCAGCTCGTGAGGCGGGGTCGCCGGAGCTGAGGTACGCCGGCTGGCGTCCGTGCTGTGCGCGGCCGGCGCGGCCGGCTGCGGCAGCGGCACGCCGGACAGCGGACCTCCGTGTTCACCGGCCGCCTCACGGCGGCGACGCTGGGCTCCTCGGGTCTCGCCCCGGCGTCGTCGCCGCCCTCGCGTCGAGGTTCAGCCAGCTGGGCGCCGCGGCCGAGGACCTGACGGTCTACCTGGCCGACCCCGCGATCCCCGTCCGCCTGACGAGCTCGGTCGCCACCCGTGTCGGGCTTGGGCACGACCGTCCTCGGCATCCCCGCGGCCCCGGCGTGAGACGATGCCGTGATGGACCGCGAAGAGAGCCGGCGCGCCGCCAACGAGCTCGTCCTGCGTCAGGTCAACGAGGCGATCGAGCGCGGGCTCTGGCCCGGTGAGGCGGCCGAGCCGGCGGCCTTCCGCTGCGAGTGTGCCTCGCTGGACTGCAGCCGAATGCTCGAGCTCACCCCCGCCGGCTACGAGAGCGTCCGCGCCCACCCGCGGCGCTTCGTCGTCGCTCCCGGCCACGATCACCCCGAGATCGACGCGATCGTCGAAGCCCTGCCCGGCTACTTCGTCGTCGAGAAGCGCGGCGAAGCCGGGCGCCTGGCGCAGGCCAGGGATCCCCGAGCCTGATCGCCGCCCCGAGGGGCTGCCGCCGGGACGAGCGCGAAGCGCATCCGCACCTCGGTGCCACCCCCGGCGCGCCGGGCGATCACCAGGTCGTCGGTGAGCTGCGCCATCAGCGACAACCCGAGCCCGAGGCCGGCATTGTCGCTGTGGCCGCCCAGCCCGCGACCGTCGTCGGCGACGAGGACCCACAGCTCCCCTGCGGTCACGGCGGCCGTGACGTGGATCTCGCCGTCGCCGTCGCCGTAGGCGTGAAGGACGACGTTGGTCAGCGCCTCTGAGGAGGCCCAACGGACGGCCTCGATCTGCTCCGCCGCGGCGCCGGCCGCCCCGGCGAACTGCGAGATCGCAGTCCGCGCCCGCGGAACCGACGCGGCGACGGCGGGATACGACTCGTTCAAGCTGGCGGGGAGCACCACCCGCGAGGGCTACCCCGTCTGAGGGCAGCCCACGCAACCTGCCCGCTCGAGCCGGACGAAGGACCGGCCGCCCCGAGACCACCGCTCGGTCACCGCCAGGCCGCTCTCGGCGGCGAGGCCGGCGATATCGGCGGGGCCGACGAGGGCCCAGCTGAACCATTCGCTCACGCGCTTCGCCCGTTCGAGGCGCAGCTCGAGGATCCGTCCGGCGCGGCGGGGCTCGATCTCGACGAGCAGCGAACCGTGGGGAGAAAGGAGCCGCTCGGTCCGAGCCAGGAGCTCCGCCGGGCGACCGCCGATGCCGACGTTGCCGTCGAGCAGGAGCGCCGTGCGCCAGGTTCCGGCGCCCGGCAGGTCCCCGAAGATGCACGCTTCGAACGCATTGGCGCCGCCTTCGCGGGCCAACTCGACGGCGGCCCGCGAGAGGTCGATCCCGACCGCGAAGACGCCGCGGCGAGCGAGCGCGTGAAGGTGGCGCCCCGGACCGCAGCCGAGGTCGATAACCGGCCCGGCGGCCCGCGTGAGGAGATCCTCGTCAACGCCGTCTACGGGGCCGAGCCAGCGCGCGTAGGGCAGCGAGAGCGTGGCGCCGTCCCGGGTTTGCGCCCGGACCCGCCCGTCGGTCAGCCCGCGGCCGTAGAGCTCGAGCGCCGTGTTCATCGCAGGCCGGCCACCGCGCTCGCCAGGCGCGAACCGGGCGTCCTCGCGGCGGCGGCGAAGGCGTCCTCGATCGCGTCGATGTCGCGCAGCCGGGCGAGCTCGTGGACGCGCAGGCCGAGCGAGCTCAGTCTGAGACGCTGGTGGGCGCAGGTCTGCGAGCTGCTCATCGGCACGCCGAGCACCGCCTCGGCGCACGGCCGCCGCAGGCCGAGGCTCCAGTAGCCGCCGTCGAGCGCCGGTCCGAGCACCGCGTCGAGACCGGGGTCGGCGAGGGCGTCGAGCCCTTCCAGCAGGAGCTCCGAGCTCATCTGGGGCGTGTCCATCCCGACGATCAGAGCGGGTCCGCCGACGTCCGCGAAAGCCGCGGCCAGGCGCTCGTCGAGGCCGGAGCCGCGCTGGGCGAAGAGCTCGAACCCGGCGGGGAGCCAGCGGCCAGGGCTTCCTTCGAGCACGAGCACGCGGCGCTCGGCCGGCGTCTCGAGCACGCGTGCGAGCGTGTCTGCGAGGGCCGCCTCGGCGAGCGCTGCCGCCTGGGCCGGCGTGCAGGGCGGACACAGGCGGGTCTTGGCGAGACCGGCCACCGGCGCCTTGGCGATCACCACGAGCGCACCCGGTGCCGGTCTCGGGGCGGCGGCGTTCACCGGCGACCCGCTCCGAGCGGCTGCTCCGGCTCGGTAGCCCGCCAGAGCTCCCGCATGCCGAGGTCGAAGTCCTCGGTCGCCCGGAACCCGAGGCCGGCGGCGGCGCGCGCCGGTGAGGCGAAGACGTGGCGGACGTCGCCGAGGCGGTACTCGCCGGTGGTGACCGGCGGCGGGGCATCGGCGCCCGCCGCGCGCGCCAGGGCGCCCGCCATCTCCCCGATGCTCCGCGGCCGCCCGCTCGCGATGTTGAAGGCGGCCGTCGGGAGGACCGGGGCGGTCAGGGCGAGCACGTTTGCCCGCGCCACGTCGCGCACGTGGACGAAGTCGCGCAGCTGGCGGCCGTCCTCGAAGACGAGCGGCGGCCGGCCGGCGGCGATCGCGTTGCGGAAGATCGACGCGACCCCGGCGTAGGGGGTGTCCCGCGGCATCCGGGGGCCGTAGACGTTGTGGTAGCGGAGCGCGGCCACCGACACGCCGAGCTCGCGGGCGAACGCGAAGCAGAGGTGCTCCTGGTGGACCTTGGTCGCCGCGTACACGTTGCGCGGGTCGAGCCGGGCCGTCTCGTCGACGGCCGCCGGGTCGAGCGGCTCGGCGCAGTCGGGGCAGGCCGGCTCGAAGCATCCGGCCTCGAGCGCTCTCGGGTCGCGCGGAGCGACCGCGACGCTTCCATGGCGGAGGCAGCGGTAGGCGCCCTCGCCGTAGACGACCATGCTGCTCGCGAGCACGAGCCGGCCGCGAAAGCCCGCGGCGGCCAGCGCGCGCAGGAGGACGGCGGTGGCCAGGTCGTTCTCCCGCACGTAGTCGGCCACGTCGCCGAAGTCGGTTCCGAGGCCGACCATCGCCGCGTGGTGGGAGACCGCCGAGACCCCGGCGAGCGCCCGGCGCATGAGATCCGGATCGCCGACGTCGCCGTGGATGAACTCGGCGCGCGGGTCGGCGAGGCGCGGGCCGGCGCGATGGGCCGCCGGGAGCCATGAGTCGACGACGCGCACGGCGTGCCCGTCGTCGAGCAGCGCCTCCACCACGTGCGACCCGATGAACCCGGCGCCGCCGGTGACGAGGATCACGCGGGCGCCGCTCCCGGCGCTTCCGCCGCCGCAGTGACGACGCCACTAGGGTCGGCGATGTGATCGACGTGATTCTCCCCGTGCTCGACGAAGCCGAATCCCTGCCCTGGGTGCTCGGGCGGATGCCGCCGGGCTACCGGCCGATCGTGGTCGACAACGGCTCGCGGGACGGCTCGGGCCTGATCGCCCGGGAGCTCGAGGCGACCGTCGTCGACGAGCCGCGGCCCGGCTTCGGAGCCGCATGCTTCGCCGGCCTGACCCACGCCTCGAGCGACGTCGTCTGCTTCATGGACTGCGACGGGTCGCTCGACCCGTCCGACCTCCCGCTCGTCGCCGCGCCGGTCGCTGCGGGGCGCGCCGAGCTCTGCGTCGGGGCGCGGCTGGCGGCGCCCGGATCGTGGCCGCCGCACGCCCGCATCGCCAACCGCGTGCTGGCCTTCGAAGTCTCGCGGCGGTCCGGGATCGACCTCACGGACATCGGCCCGATGCGAGCGGCGCGCCGCACAGCGCTGCTCGAGCTCGAGCTCCGCGACCGGGCGTTCGGCTGGCCGCTGGAGATGCTGCTCCGCGCCGCGCAGGAGGGCCTGGAGATCCACGAGGTCGCCGTGCCCTACCACGCGCGGCGCGGCGGTCGATCGAAGGTGACGGGGACCGCACGGGGGACGCTCCGCGCGATCCGTGACATGTCCTCGCATCTCCGCTAGCCGGCCCGGCTACGGGCGCGACGGAGGCGGAGCACGTACACGACCGCCGATCCTGCGCAGATCGCCGCGCTGAACAGCAGCCACCGTCCGAGATAGACGTCAGCGGTGACGCCGGTGTCCTGGCGGTAGCGCTCAGCGCCGAGGCCGAGGATCAGCGGACCCCAGACGATCAGCGGGAGCACGACGAAGAACCCGGCGATCCGCAGATGGTTGAGCGCCGCCAGCCGCGGCCCGCTCGCCGCGCCGCGGACGCGCAGGCCGCGGTGAGCGAGGGCACCCAGGAGCGAGTAGACGGGAAGCAGGACGAGGTCGTGGGCGACGATCGCCGCGAGGAACCAGGCGGCGATCTCGATCGGCGCGGCGTGGTGGAGCAGTTCGACGACCGCATAGCCCGAGAGGACCACCGTCACCACGGCCGCGAGCAGATGGCGGGGGCCGGCACCGTAGCTGCGGCGGAGGCGGCTCCCCATCAGGCGGCCGAGAACTCGAGGCGCGATACCCATTTGGTGGCGTGGACGCCGGGCAGCGCCGGGGCGATGATCCGCGCCGGATAGCCGTGGTCGAGCGAGAGGTCGACGCCGTTGACCCGCAGGGCGAGCAGCGACCGGGAGTCGGCGACCTGATTGGCGGCGAGCGTCGTCTGGCCAAACGAGCCGCCGCGCTGAAGCGACTGGACGCCGAGGACGTCTCCCGGTGCGGCGCCGGCGAGCGCGGCGAGGGTGCGGAGCGGCACGCCCGTCCAGCGCTGGGTCGTCGACCAGCCCTCGACGCAGGCGATCGGCAGGTCCTCGGTGCCCTGGGGCAGCGCGAGCAGGGCGTCGCGGGTGAAAGCCCGCGAGCGGCCGTCGGGCGATGTGAGCACGAGTCGCCAGCCGGGGCCCGTCTCGGCCGGCGCGATCCCGACGGTGGCCGCGGTCTTGTTGACCTGGAAGCCGTTCGGACCGGACCCCACCCGCCCGTGCGGCGAGAAGATGGCGAGCCGGCGGAGCGGCCCGCCGATGCTCTGGGCGGCCGCGATCACGCCGACGCCGGCCGAGGCGGCCCCGACCGTCCCGATGAAGCCGCGGCGGGAGATGGTCGGCGCGGCGGGGTCCACCGGAGCGGTCGACTCGGGGACGCCGGCCGGCTCGGGTCGGGTCTCGGCCAGCGACTGGCGCAGCGGGGCCAGCACGCCGCGTTCGCGGAACGCCCGCCGGGCGGCGCCCATCTTCAGGACGATGTGAAAGGCCAGCGACACGGTGAAGAGGCCGGCGGCGTAGTAGTGAACCGGCACGAAGGAGAACTGCCAGGGATAGAAGATCTCGCTGTTGAAGAGGCCGGTGACCACGGTGAAGATGCTCGACGCGACGAGTAGCGCAATCGAGATGCGCTCGACCGCGTGGGCGGCTGAGCGAACCGTCGGTCGTTCGAACAGCTTGGGGATGACCGACCAGAGCTTGGCCAGGAGGATCGGCGCGAGCGCGGCGCCGGCCACGACGTGGATGCCCTGCGTCGCCGCGTACAGCCAGGACGGGTGCGTCGGCCAGCGGAAGAAGTAGAGGTCGAGGCCGCCGGAGTTGACCGCGTTGTGCCCGAGATCGGAGTTGTAGGCCGCGTGGGAGAGATACCCGGTGGCGAGGCAGAGGAGGAAGAGCGGGACCATCGCCGCCCCGAGCAGTGAGCTCAGCCAGGGGCCGCGGAGGGGGCTGCGCCAGACGCGCTCTAATCGGTGGAGGGCGGCCATCGGGCCAAGGACTATAGGTCTGGCAACGTCATCCACCGCCCGAAAACTCCCCGGTTAACGTGGCGTTTCTATTTGTGTACGGGATATGCTTAACATTTTGTGATGGGTCACCCGGGGGCGTGATCCGCGGAGCGACCAGGGCCGCAATAGGGCCGGCGCTTGCTTTGGAAACCGTCGCCCTGACCAGCCCCCGTCTGCCCGGCCTCGTCGCCGCCGGCGCGGGCGCCACGATTCTCGCCGGGCTGATCGCCCGGATCGCCGGCGCGCCCCTCGGGACGCCGCTCGCACCGTTCATGGCACGCCTCGACCCCCGGGCGGTGGCCGCGGCCCCGCTCGTCGTCCTCGCCGTCGCGGCGGCGGCGCTCGCCGCCCCGAGGCTGCTCGAGCGCCCGACCCGGCCGGGCGCCTTCGGCCTGGCCGCGCTCGGGCTCACCCTCGGGCTGCGCCTCGCCCTCGCCGCGGCGCGGGGCGGTATCGGGCAGTGGGACGCCGTCTTCGGCGGCAGCGCAGAGGCGCCGCACGAGTACCTGCCGGCGCTGCCCGCCCTCCACATCGGCGTCCATGCCTTCCTCGAGCGCTTCGCCGAGATCGCCCCGACGCTGCCGATCCATCCGTCGGGGCATCCGCCGGGGATGCTCCTGGCGCTCCATCTCCTCGGCATCCATACACCGGCCGCAATGGCCGCGCTGACGATCGGGGTCGGCGCGCTCTCGGTCCCGCTCACCTATCGGCTCGCCCGTTGCCTCGGCGGCGAGCGGCGTGCGCGCACCGCGACGCTGCTCGTGGCGTTCTCGCCGTCGGTGCTGATCATCGGCGTGAGTTCGGCCGACGCCCTCTACGCGACGCTCGGGCTGGCCGCCGCGGTCGGCCTGTCCGCCGACCGGGCGTGGCTGCGTGCCGTCGGAGCGCTGCTTCTCGCCGTCGCTTCGTTCTTCTCGTTCGCGCTGCTCGCCGTCGGCGTCTGGGCCGTCCTCGTCCGCGCCGTGCGCGGCGAGGTCGGCGCCGCGGCGCGCCTGGCGCTGGTCTGCGCAGCCGCGGTAGTCGCGTTCTACCTGGCCCTTCGCCTGGCGACCGGATTCGACGTGCTGGCGACGCTGCACGCTCTGAACGGCGACTACCGCCGGGGAATCGCCGGCGTACGCGCCTACGAGTACTGGCTCTTCGGCTCGCCGACCGCCTTCCTCGTCGCCCTCGGCATCCCCGTCGCCTGGCTGGCGACCCGCGCGCTGGCGCGGCTCGAGCCGGCGGCGACGGCGCTGGCCGCCGTGATCGTCGCGGCTTCGGTGCTCGGCTACACGAAGGCCGAAAACGAGCGGATATGGGTCTTCCTCGTGCCCTTCGCCTGTCTCGCCGCGGCGAGCGAGCTCGCGACGATACGGCTGCGGTCAGTCCTCGCGGCACTCGCCGCCCAGGCGGCGTTGACCGCGCTGCTCCTCGACACGATCTGGTGAGGTCACCGCGTAGACGCACGAAGGGCCCGGCGAGTGCCGGGCCCTTCGCGAACTCAAGGACAGCGCGGAAGCGCTGCTTACATCATTCCGCCCATGTCGGGCATACCGCCGTGTCCGCCGTGTCCGCCGTCGTTCTTGTCGGGCAGCTCGGCGACGATCGCCTCGGTGGTGAGGATGTTCTTGGCGATCGACGCCGCGTTCTGCAGGGCCGACCGGGTGACCATGGCCGGGTCGATGACGCCGGCGGCGACGAGGTCGACGATCTCGCCGGTCGCGGCATTCAGGCCGTGGCCCTTCTTCGCCTTGCGGACGTCGTTGACGACGACCGAACCCTCGAGGCCGGCGTTTTCTGAGATCTGACGGAGCGGCTCCTCGAGCGCGCGCAGGACGATCCGGGCGCCCGTGCGCTCGTCGTCGTCGTCGTAGCCGTCGATCTTGATGGCAGCCGAAGCCTCGAGCAGCGCGACGCCGCCTCCGGGGACGATGCCCTCTTCGAGCGCGGCGCGGGTCGCCTGGAGGGCGTCCTCGACGCGGTGCTTCTTCTCGCGCATCTCCGTCTCGGTCGCGGCTCCGACCTTGACGACGGCGACGCCACCCGACAGCTTCGCCAGGCGCTCCTGCAGCTTCTCGCGATCGAAGTCGGAATCGGTGTTCTCGATCTCCGCCTTGATCTGGTTGATCCGGCCCTTGATGGCCGCCGGATCGCCGGCGCCGTCGACGATCGTCGTCGTGTCCTTGCCGACCACGACCCGACGCGCCCGGCCCAGCTGCGAGACCTGGGTGTTCTCGAGCTTCAGGCCCATCTCTTCGGTGATGACCTCGGCGTTGGTGAGGATCGCGATGTCCTCGAGCATCCGCTTGCGGCGGTCACCGAAGCCCGGCGCCTTGACGGCCACGCCGGTGAAGGTGCCGCGGAGCTTGTTGACCACCAGGGTCGCCAGGGACTCGCCCTCGACGTCCTCGGCGATGATCAGCAGCGGCTTGCCCGACTGGATGACGGCCTCGAGGACCGGCAGCACGTCGCGGACGGAGCCGATCTTCTGGTTGGCCACGAGGACGTAGGGATCCTCGAGCACGGCCTCCATGCGATCCTGGTCAGTGACCATGTAGGGCGAGATGTAGCCCTTGTCGAACTGCATGCCCTCGGTGAACTCGAGGTCCATGCCGAACGTCTGGCCCTCCTCGACGTTGACGACGCCGTCCTTGCCGACCTTCTCGATCGCGTCGGCGATTACGTCGCCGATGTTCTCGTCGCCGGCCGAGATCGTCGCCACGCGGGCGATCTGCTCCTTGCCGGAGATCTCCTTGGACTGCGAGGCGATGTTCTCGACGACCTGGTCGACGGCGAGCTCGATGCCGCGACGCAGCGCGAGCGGGTTGGCGCCGGCCGTGACGTTCTTGAGGCCCTGGCGCACGATGGCCTGGGCGAGCACGGTCGCGGTCGTGGTGCCGTCGCCGGCGACGTCGTTGGTCGCGGTGGCGACCTCGCGGACGAGCTGGGCGCCCTGGTTCTGGAAGACGTCCTCGACCTCGATCTCACGAGCGATGGTCACGCCGTCGTTGGTGATCGTCGGGGCGCCGAACTTCTTGTCCAGGACGACGTAGCGGCCCTTGGGGCCGAGCGTCACCTTGACGGCGTTGGCGACGGCGTCGACTCCGGCCTCGAGGGCCTGGCGAGCGTCGGTGTTGTACTTGATTTCCTTGTGAGCCATGTCTGTTCTC
>JBPCNA010000055.1:0-8566 GCA_051001735.1 Solirubrobacteraceae bacterium | reverse complement strand
CCCACCGGGCGCCCGCCCGCGCCTCGGAACCCGCCCCCGCCCCCCGGCCCGGCGTCGGCGGCGACCGCGGCCGGCCCGGCCAGCGGGTTGCTCCCGGTGGTCGCGCGATCCACCGTGGCCACCGAGTAGGCGGTCGGCCCGGCGAGCACGGCCGCCGTACCGGCGGTCACCGCGACCGTGATCAGCCGCCGCCGCAGGCCGGCGCTCCGCCCGGCTCGCGCCAGGATCAGGGCGGCGCCGGCGATCACGGCGGCGACGATCGCCGCCGGCGCGAGCCACGGCAGGAAGCCGGCGGCGTAGCCGAGCAGGTCCGCCGCGAGCATCGCGGTACCGAGGACCGCCGCCGCCAGACCGACCGCCCAGCCGACGGAGTCCCGCGCCCGGTCCCACGCCGCGGTCAGCCCGCCGGCCGCCAGCGCGGCGACCGCCGGCGCGAGGAGGCTCGTGTAGTACGGGTGGAAGATGCCCGCCGAGAAGCTGAAGACCGCCCACGAGGCGAACGCCCAGCCGCCCCACAGGACGTATGCCGAGCGGCCGAGGTCGCCCCGTCCGGCCCGCCGGCGAGACCACAGGCCGAGTACGAGCCCGCCCGCCGCGAGCGGGAGCAGCCAGGCGATCTGGCCGCCCACGATCGAGTTGAACAGGCGCAGCGGGCCGGTCGACCCGCCGAAGCCGCCGCCGGGGCCGCCGCCCGTGTTGCCGGCCACCCGGCTCAGGCCGTTGGCCCTGAAGATCAGCGAGAACCACGAGTTGTCGGTGGTGTCGCCCACCCACGGCCGGTCGGCCGCCGGCAGCAGCATCATCGCCCCGTACCAGACGAAGCTGACCGCGGTCATCGCGCCGCCCGCCACGCTCAGCTGGAGCATGCGCCGGCGCAGGCCGCCGTGCCCGGCGATCAGGAAGGTCAGGACCAGCGTGGGGACGACCAGGTAGGCCTCGAGCATTTTCACGTTGAAGGCGAGGCCGACGAACACCGCCGCCAGGACGAGGTGACGCGTCCGCCCCGACTGGAGCGCCCGGACGAGGCCCCACGCCGCCCCGAGCTCGGTCAGCACGAGCACGGCATCCGGGTTGTTGAAGCGGCTCATGGCCACGAAGATCGGCGTCACCGCGAGGATCAGCGCCGCCGCTATCGCCGCCCGGTGGCCCATCGTCCGCTTGAGGATGTCGTGGAGCACGAGCACCGACCCGACCCCGCACAGCGCCTCCGGCAGCAGCATGCTGAAGCTCGAGAAGCCGAACACCCGCCCTGAGAGGCCCATCAGCATGTTGCACAGCGGCCCCTTGTCGAGGCTGACCGAGCCGCTCACGTCGAGCGAGTTGGTCACCCACGCCGCCCAGTTACGGCTCGCCGCCTGGGCCGCCTCGGCGTAGTAGGTGTTGCCGAAGCCGTTGCGCGTCAGGCCCCAGAAGGTGAGCACGCCGGCGATCACCGCGACCAGCCACAGCAGCGGTCGCGACCACGCCGGGTCGCCCTCGCGGCTCGCCGGCAACCGCCCCGCCGCCGAGCGCCCGCTCGAGCGAACGGCGGCACTGGTACGGCCGGGCGCGGTGATCGACGGGGTCGACATGGCGTGGATCCTTTCGGAGGCGGGGGCCTTCGGCGTTGCGTTGATCCTCAGGGTCGTCCGCGTGAGCACCCTGGGCAGAACCTGGGAGGAAGCTGAGTCCGGCGGCCGAACCCCGCCTGGGACGCTCAGGACCCGGGGCCGGCGGCCGGCGCCAGGCGCTCCGAAAAAGTCGAGAAGGAGTCGCCGGACCCCATCAGACCCGAGGGGTCGAGCTGGCGCCGGTCAGGACCGGCTGATTCAGACCCTCGGAGGAATCCGGGACTCAGTCGGGCGTCTGAAGCACGGTCGCCGCGACGAGCGCCGCGAGGATGGCGAGCGGCGCGAGCACGACGCCCCGGGCGGAGAAGGCGGCGACCGACGGCCGCGAGCCGACCTGGCGCGCCGCCCGGAACCACAGGTAGGCCGACAGCGAGCCGGTCACCGCCAGGTTCGGGCCGAGGTTCAGGCCGATCAGGAGCGCCCGCGGGTGCGGCGGCGGCTGCGCGCTCAGGAGCACGGTCGCCGGCAGGTTGTTGAGCCCGACCGCCGCCAGCGCCCCGATCGCCGCCGTCCCGAGGCGGCTCGCTCCGGCCAGGAGCTCCGCCGGACCCGACCACGCCCGGGCGAGCGTCCCCAGGGCGACGCTGGCCAGGAAGAGCGGGACGAGCACCGCCGGGCCGATGGCCCGTAGCACGCCGCCGGCCGCGAGGCGCCCGCGGGCGATCTCCACCGCCGTGGCCAGGAGGCCGATGGCGAGGACGGGGAGCGCCGGTTCGGCCAGGGCCAGCGTGACCGCTGCCGCCGCCGCTGCCGCGACGACTCCGACGCAGGCTGACCGGTCGAGGGTGACCCCGGGGCGGGGTGGGGCCCCCGGCTGCGGCTGCGGCGCGCGCAGCTCACGGCGGAAGAGGAGCCAGACACCGGCCGCGGTCGCCACGCTCGCCGCCAACGCCGGGGCCAGGAGGCGCGCCGCGAATGTCCCCCCGGGCAGCGGGTCCCGGGCCAGGACGAGCAGGTTGGTCAGGTTCGAGCCCGGTAGATACAGCGACGACGCATTGGCCAGGTAGACGGCCGCGTAGAGGAACGGCCGCTCGTCGATCCCGCGGCCGCGTGCGGCGAGCACGAGGACCGGGGTCAGGAAGACGACCGCCGTGTCGAGGTTGAGCACGGCGGTCACCACCGCGACCAGGCCGATGCCGCCGGCCAGGAGCGCCGCCGGCGGGCCCAGCAGCCGCTCGAGCCGGTCTCCGGCCCACGCGAAGAGACCGTCGGCGTGGGCGACGACCCCGATCAGGAGGAGGCCCGTGACCAGCACGAACGGCGGCCAGGCCTGCCGCGCGGCGTCGCTCAGCGCCACCCCGGATCGCCGCTCCGACTCAGCCGGAGTCGGGCCGCGCGGCGGCCGCCCGGATCGCCGCCTCGGCGCCGTCGACCGCCTCGTCGAGCGGTCCGCCCCGCTCGAAGCCGGTCAGCTCGAGCACGCGGCGCGGCGCGCTGCCCGCGACTGCCACGATCCGCAGCGTCTGGCCGCGCCGCCGCAGGCGCTCGCGCAGGCCGTGGAGGAGCGACACCGCCGAGCTGTCGATGAACCCCGTCCCCCTCAGGTCGAGCACCAGGCCGAGGGCCTCGTTGCGCAGCGTGTGGAGATCGGCTTCGATCATTCCCACGTTCGAGATGTCGACCTCGCCGGCGAGCGACGCCCAGACGATGCCGTCGCGCTCGTTCATGGTCAGGCTGGCGAGCTCGTCCGGGGCCGGGTCGCGCTCGGGGGCCGCCCGCGTCATTCGACGTCCTCGCCGGCCGCGAGGCGGCGGATCAGCTCGACCCGCGTGCCCTCCTCGCCGCGGTGCACGACCGCGGTGTCGGCGAGCTGGTGAATCAGCTTGAGGCCGGTGCCGCGGAGCTGTCCCCGCGCCGGCCGCCAGCCGCCGGTGTCGCGCACCTCGATGTGGACGGTGCCGTCCCGGTGCTCGGCCTCGACCTCGAACTCGAAGTCGCCCGGGCCGTAGGCGTGCTCGACCGCGTTGGCCGCGGCCTCGCTGCAGGCCAGGGTCAGATCCTCGACGACCTCCGCCGCCGCCCCCATCGTCTGCAGCCACGCCGTCAGCTCGCGGCGCATCTCCCGCAGGGCCGTCGGCTCCGCCGGAAGTCGCAGCGAGAGTCGTTCGGGACGGCTGCTCAGGAGCCGCAGGGTCACGAGCGCGATGTCGTCGCGGTGCTCGACCTCGTCGATCCCGGTCTGCTCGAGGATCTGGTCGCAGAAGGTCTCGAGGTCCGACCCGGCCCGGAGGGCCGCGCAGCGGCGCAGGCGGTCGAGGCTTCGGTCGAGGCTCTCGTCGCGGCGCTCGATCAGGCCGTCGGTGAAGAGCAGGATCGCCTGGCCCGGAGCGAGCGGCTCGTCCGCCTCCTCGATCGGCGCCGTCCCGATCATGCCGAGCGGCGGGGCGAGGCCGCCCGAGAGGAACTCCGCCGCCGCGTCGCCGCCGAGGCGCAGCGGCGGCAGGTGCCCGGCGCTCGCGAAGCGCAGGCGCTCCCGCTCGGGCTCGATCAGCATGACCAGGAGCGTCGCGACCATCCGCGTCCCGTGGGTCGCCGCGACGAGCGCATCGAGGCGGCTGAGCGCCGCCGCCGGGCCGTGGCCCTCGAGGATGTATGCGCGCAGGCCGTTGCGCAGCTCGCCCATCACCGTCGCCGCCTGGACGCCGTGGCCGACGACGTCGCCGATGACCAGGGCGACCGCCCCGTCGGCCAGACGGAGCACGTCGTACCAGTCGCCGCCGACCGCCGTCGCCTCGACGCTCGGCAGGTACCGCGCCGCGAGCTCGAGGCGCGGGAAGATCGGCAGCCGCTGGGGCAGGAGGCTCCGCTGGAGGAGCTCGACGAGCTCGTGCTCGTGCTCGTAGGTCCGGGCGTGGGCGATCGCCGTCGCCGCCCGCTCCGCGCACAGCTCGAGCAGGCCGAGGTCGGCCGCCCCGGGCCCCGCACCGGCCCCCAGGGACCCGAGGTAGAGCACGCCGGTGAGCTCGTCGCCCGTCCGCAGGGCTACGGCCACCGCCCAGCCGACCCCCGTCTTCTCGAGCGCCTCGTGGAGGGGCGGGCCGGTGGCTCGCCGGTCGAACACGAGCGGCGCCGCCGCGACGGCGGCCGCCGCGACGAAGGTATTCTCGGCGAGGGGGTCGGCAACCCCCGGTGGCTCGAGGCCGTCGACCGCCTGGAGCCAGAGTCCCCCGGCCCGACCCGCGCCGGGCGCCGGCGCGGCCCCGGCGGCGCCGGGCGCCGGCCCGGTCAGGGCGATTCCCGCCGTGTCGGCGTCGAACAGCTCGCGGATCCGCGTCACGACCTCGGCCAGGAGCTCGTCGAGGTCGAGGTGGGCGAGCGCGGCGTCACTCAGGCTCTGGAGCTTGCGGATCGTCTCGGTCGCCGCCTCGGCCTTGGCTTGGGCGGCCACGGCGCCGATCCGCTGGGCGCGCTCGCGGTGCAGCGCGACGAAGACGGCGACCTTCGACCGGAGCACCTCCGGCTCGAAGGGCTTGGTCACGTAATCGACGGCGCCGGCCTCGTAGCCCCGGAAGACCTCGTCGATGTCGGCGGCGAAGGCGGTCAGGAAGATGATCGGGATGTGGCGGGTCCGCTCCCGGGCGGTGATGTAGCGCGCCGTCTCGAAGCCACCGAGGCCCGGCATGTGGACATCGAGAAGGATCAGCGCGAAGTCCTCGCTCAGGAGCGCCCGGAGCGCCTCGGCGCCCGAGCGGGCGAGCACGAGGCGCTCGCCGAGCGGTTCGAGCACGGCGCTCAGCGCGGTCAGGTTCTCCTCGTGGTCATCGACGAGGAGGACGTTCGCCGGCGCCGCCGGCGCCGCCGGTCCGCCGTCCGGCGCCGGCACGACGGGCTCCGGCGCGCCGTGGTCCCCGGCGACCTCCACGGCGATCATCGCCCGGTCCGAGCCACCGTCAGGCCGCCGGTCACGCCATCCAGGACTTCAGCACCGTCAACAGGCGCCCCGGATCGACCGGCTTGGTGATGTGGTCGGAGGCCCCCGAGCTGAGGCTCTTCTCGCGGTCGCCCTGCATCGCCTTGGCCGTCAGGGCGATGATCGGCAGATCCTCGAAACGCGGCATGGCGCGGATCGCCGCAGTCGTCTCGTAGCCGTCCATGTCGGGCATCATGATGTCCATCAGTACGAGGTCGATGTCGGGGTGGCGCTCGAGCGCGGCCAGCGCCTCCTTACCCGTCTCGCCGAACACCACCTCGATGCCGCGGTCCTCGAGCAGGCTGGCCAGCGCGAACAGGTTGCGGACGTCGTCGTCGACGAGCAGGATCTTCTTACCCCGGAGGTCGACCGTCGCGCGCTCGCCGTGCTCGTCCGCCATGCTCGGTGCGCCGCCGCCGCCGCCGCCGCCGTCGCGGCGGTGGAGGACCATCGCCGTCTCGCCGAGCAGCCGGGCCGGCGTGGTCGCCAGGCGCATCGCCTGGGGGCCGTCGCTCTCCGCGAGCCGCGCCTGCTGGCGCTTGCTGAGCGGCCGGGTGGTGTAGGCGATCACCGGTGTCAGCCGCGACGCCGGGTGGGCGCGGAGCGCCTCGAGGAAGTCGAGCCCGGCCTGCCGGGGCGGCGTCAGGGCAACGATGATGCAGTCCCACGGACGGGCGTCGCCGGCGAGGACGCCGAGCGCCTCGGCCGGCGTCTCCGCCGTCACCACCGAGACGCCCTTGTCCGCTCCGATCAGCCCACCGATGGCCCGCGTCACCCCGTCGCCCGGATCGACCACGAGCAACCGCTTGGCCGGCGGCTCCTCCCCGTCGTCGGAGGCGCCGCTCCCGGGGGCGGGCTCGGTGATGGCCAGCGCGGCGGCGTCGTGGCGCGCGGTGGCCGCGTCGCCCGGCCGCGTCGTCGGCGCGGCGGGCGCCAGGGGATCGAGCACGACCGGCGGCTCGGCGCCGCCGAAGGTGAGCGGCAGGTAGAGCGTGAAGGTGCTGCCCACCCCGGGCGTGCTCGTGACATCGAGGGCGCCGCCGAGCATCGAGACGATCTCCCGGCTGATCGACAAACCGAGCCCGGTGCCCCCGTACTTGCGGCTGGTCGTCCCGTCGGCCTGCTGGAAGGCCTCGAAGACGACGGCGACCTTGTCGGCGGCGATCCCCACACCCGTGTCCGAGACCCGGAAGGCGAGCATCGGCTCGGCGTCGGGCTCGAGGGGCGCCGCCGCCGCGCGCTGGCGGACGAGCTCGGGGTCGACGAGCTCGATGCTGAGGGTCACGCCGCCGCGCTCGGTGAACTTGAAGGCGTTCGAGAGGAGGTTCTTCAGCACCTGCTGGAGGCGCTGAGCGTCGGTCACCACCGTCTCCGGCAGGCCGTTGGCGGCGATGATCTCGAACGCGAGACCCTTGTCGGAAGCGACCGGCCGGAAGGTCCGGCTCACGTAGTCCTGGACGTCGGCGATCCGGATCGCGTCAGGCAGGACCTCCATCTTGCCCGCCTCGATCTTCGACAGGTCGAGGATGTCGGAGATCAGCTCGAGCAGGTCGGTCCCGGCGCTGTGGATCGTCCGGGCGAACTCGAGCTGCTTGGCATCGAGGTTGCCGTTCTCGTTGGCGGCCAGCATCTTCGAGAGGATCAGGAGGCTGTTGAGCGGCGTACGCAGCTCGTGCGACATGTTGGCCAGGAACTCCGACTTGTACTGCGAGCTCAGCGCCAGCTGGCTCGCCTTCTCCTCGACGCCCATCCGCGCCAGGTCGATCTCGCGGTTCTTCGTCTCGATGTCGCGGTTGCGCTCCTCGAGCAGCGCCGCCTTGGCCTGGAGCTCCTCCGACTGGTTCTGGAGCTCCTGGGTGAGCGACTGCGACTGCTGGAGGAGCTCTTCGGTGCGCATGTTGGCCATGATCGTGTTGAGGACGACCCCGAGCGTCTCCATCAGCTGGGCGAGGAACGTCCGGTGGACCTCGCTGTAGGCCGCGAGCGACGCCAGTTCGATCACCCCGAGCAGCTGCTCCTCGAACAGCAGGGGCATCACGATGATGTTGGCCGGCTTGGCCTCGCCGAGGCCCGAGCTGATGCGGATGTACCCGGCCGGGGCCTCGCCGATCAGGATGCTCTTCTTTTCGACCGCAGCCTGGCCGACCAAGCCCTCGCCGAGTCGGAACGTATCGGGGACTCCGGCACGCCGGCTGTAGCCATAGCTGGCGATCAGGCGGAGCCTGACCTCGCCCGGTCCGTTCTCCGGCACCTCGGCCAGGAAGAAGGCGCCGTGCTGGGCCGAGACGGTCGGGGTCAGCTCGCTCATGATCAGCTGGGAGACCGTCCTCAGCTCGCGCTGGCCCTGCATCAGGCCGGAGATCCGCGCCAGGTTGGTCTTCAGCCAGTCCTGCTCCTCGTTGCGCTTGGTCGTGTCGCGGAGGTTGGCGATCATCTGGTTGATGTTGTCCTTGAGCTCGGCCACCTCGCCCTGCGCCTCGACGGCAATCGACCGGGTGAGGTCGCCCTGCGTCACCGCTGTGGAGACCTCGGCGATCGCGCGGACCTGGGTGGTCAGGTTGCCGGCCAGCTGGTTGACGTTCTCGGTCAGCCCGCGCCACGTCCCGCTGACCCCGGCCACCTCGGCCTGACCGCCGAGCTTGCCCTCGGTGCCCACCTCGCGGGCGACGCGGGTCACCTCGGCGGCGAAGGACCGCAGCTGCTCGACCATCGTGTTGATCGTGTCCTTGAGCTCGAGGATCTCGCCCTTCGCGTCGACGGTGATCTGCTTCGACAGGTCGCCGTTGGCCACCGCCGTCGCGACCTGGGCGATGTTGCGCACCTGATCGGTCAGGTTCGACGCCATGCCGTTGACGTTCTCGGTCAGGCCGCGCCAGGTCCCGCTGACGCCCTCGACCTCAGCCTGGCCGCCGAGGTTGCCCTCGGTGCCGACCTCGCGGGCGACGCGGGTCACCTCGGCGGCGAAGGACCGCAGCTGCTCGACCATCGTGTTGATCGTGTCCTTGAGCTCGAGGATCTCGCCCTTCGCGTCGACGGTGATCTGCTT
>JBPCNA010000054.1:0-21695 GCA_051001735.1 Solirubrobacteraceae bacterium | reverse complement strand
CGGATTACTACGTGCGCCTGATGCGCTACATGGAGTACGTCAAGCGGACCGTCCCGATGCACGACGATCTGTACGACTTCTTCTACCAGGCGATGCCGGGTTACGAGCAGGTCGGCTTCCGCCGGACGGACCTCATCTGCTGGGGCGCGTTCGACGATCCGGAGTACGTCGATTACAACTACAAGACGATGACCGACTGGGGTCGTCGCCGGTTCATCACGCCGGGCCTCGTGTTCGACGGCGAGCTGGTCACGACGGATCTCGTCGAGATCAACCTCGCGATGCGGATCCTGCTCGGCAGCTCGTACTTCGATGACTGGACAAACGAGCCGACGTTCGTGCACAACGATCCACTGGGTAACCCCGTGGACAAGCGGCACCCGTGGAACAAGCAGACCCTGCCGAAGCCGCAGAAGCGCGACTTCAACGACAAGTACTCGTGGGTCGCGTCGCCGCGTATGTACGACAAGCGCAACGACACGTACGTCGCGACGGACACCGGCGGCGGTCCCTTCGCCCGTCAGTGGTGCACGGCGAAGGCCGGGCTGGTCGACATCGGTTACATGAAGGCGACCGGGTCGAGCATCCTCATCACGCTGCCGCGCACGGCGAACATGCCCGAGATGGATCTCGAGTGGAAGATCCCGCCGTGGTCCAACGCGGTCGAGCGCGACCGCGCCCGGACCTATCACCAGGCGACATCGGCCTGCATCGGCCTGTACTGCCTGGAGAAGGCCCTCATCGAGGTGCGTGCCGGACGGACGAAGAGCTGGAACTCCTTCAAGGTTCCGGACGACGCCGTCAGCTGCGGGTTCCATGAGGCCGCCCGCGGCGTCATCTCCCACCACATGGTGATCCGGGATGGCAAGGTCGCCAACTACCAGCCCTACCCGCCGACGCCGTGGAACGGCAACCCGCGGGACTCCTACGGAACTCCTGGCCCCTACGAGGACGCGGTGCAGAACACGCCGATCTTCGAGGAGAACGGCCCGGAGAACTTCAAGGGCATTGACATCATGCGGGCAGTGCGGAGCTTCGATCCGTGCCTCCCGTGCGGTACTCACATGTACCTGGGCAACGGCAAGGTGAAGAAGGTTCAACACACGCCGACGGGCCTGTGCTAAGAAGGAATCAAGAGGTCACGGCCGGCGAGCAACTCGCCGGCCGTGTCCAGGTCCTGAGCGAGCAGATCGAGGGACTGTCAGACGTCCACGCTCGTGAGCTCGCTCAGGAGATGGTCTCTGCGGTCATGGAACTGTATGGCGACGGACTCGAGCGGATCATGGCGGTGCTGGATCAGGCTGGACCTGCCGGCGCCGCCATCCGCGACGAGCTCGTCGAGGACGGTGCGGTGGGCAGCCTGCTGCTGATCCACGACCTCTATCCCATCAGCCTCGAGGACCGGGTGACCGAGGCGCTTGACAGCGTGCGGCCCTATATGGAGTCGCATGGCGGCAACGTCGAGCTTCTCTCGCTGGTGGACGGAGTGGCCCATCTGCGACTGCAGGGCAGCTGCAGTGGCTGCTCCGCCTCCCAGGCGACGCTGGAACTGGCGATCAAGCAGGCTCTGGACGAGCATGCTCCCGACCTCGAAGGACTCGAGGTCGAGGGCGTAATCGAACAGGCGCCGATCGCCGACGGTCCAGCGCCGACCGGCTTCGAGTTGCCCCTGGCCGAGGTCGAAGCCCCGAGCTGGGTGCCGCTTGACGGCGTGGCACAGATCGGTCCCGGAGAGATCGTCGCGTTCGACGCCGACGGCACAGCGCTGCTGGTGGCCAACGTGTCCGGGTCGCTGCTCGCCTACCGCGATGCGTGTGCCTCGTGTGGAGCGACGCTGCACGACGGCGAGCTCGACGGACGCCTGCTGCGCTGCGGCCAGTGCGGCGTCGAGTTCGATCTGCCGCGCGCCGGGCGGGCTGCCGGAGCCGAGCCTCTACAGCTCGAGCCGGTGCCCCTGCTCGATGGTAAAGTCGCTGTATGAGTAAACTCGACGCGATGATCGCCGCCCGGAAGCGGGCGGAGCTCATCGGACGCATGCGCGGCCTGGCCAAGCCGCCGCCCGCCCCCGACGTCGAACGGTGCGAGCTCTGCGAGACCACCGTGCCGAGCGACCATCGCCACCTCCTGCACCTCGTCGAGCGGCGGATCGTCTGCTCGTGCGAGGTCTGCTGGGCCAAGCACTCTGGCGATCCGGAGTACCGGCCGGCGGGGATGCGCACCAAGTGGCTGGCCGACTTCGAGTGCACCGATGACATGTGGGCCAACTTCGCGATTCCGATCGGGCTGGCGTTCTTCATGCGCAGCGGCCTCGAGGATCGCGTCGTCGCCCTCTATCCCAGCCCCGCCGGGGCCACTGAGTGCGAGCTCGACCTCGAGGCCTGGGATCGGCTGGTCGCCGCCAACCCGCCGCTGGCCGACCTCGACATCGACGGTGAGGCGCTGATCGTCAACCGGACCGGCGCTGAGCACCAGTACGCGATTGCGCCGATCGACGACTGCTACCGTCTGGTCGGCCTGATCAAGTCGAACTGGGAGGGCATCGCGGGCGGGACCGCGATCGAGCAGACCGTCCCGGCATTCTTCGAAGAACTGCGCGCCAAGGACGGCGCCTACCAGGGAGGCTAGGAACAATGGCCGGAGTTCACCACCCGGACGTCGCGGTCGTCACCCCGATCCCGGAGTTCTCGGTGATCAGCGTGGCGCCGCTCGCTTATGCCGCGGTGCCGACGATGGTCTTCACGATCAACGCCGTCGAGCCCAAGGGCCATGACGTGTTCGCGATCGCGCTGAGCACGCAGATCCACATCGATCCCGCCCGCCGCACCTACGATCCGGAGACCCGCGAGCGGCTGGCTGAGCTCTTCGGCGAGCCCGAGCGCTGGGGGGCCACCACCCACAGCTTCGAGTGGGCCCGGATCGACAAGATGGTCCAGTCCTTCACCGGGGCCCGAGCTTTCGAGCTGCACGTCCCGTGCACCTACGACCTCGAGGTCTCCTCAGCCAAGTACTTCTACGGCCTCAAGGACGGCGGCGTTCCGCTCAGCTTCCACTTCAGCGGAAGCGTCTTCTACAAGAACGACGACGGCAGCCTGCAGATAACGCAGATCGACTGGAGCACGCGCGCCCAGTTCCACATGCCGATCGCCGGGTGGAAGAAGATGATCACCGAGTTCTACCCCAACGGCGGCTGGGTCCGGCTCCATACCGAGACCCTCGGCCGGCTCCACGCCTTGCGCGGCGAGCGCGGACTGCCCACCTTCGACGCGTGTGTGACGGAGCTCCTCGACAATGCTGGATGAGCTGGTCAGCTCGCTGCTCTACGAAGGCTACGCTCTCTACCCCTACACCCCCGGCGCTACCAAGAATGCGACTCCGACGCCGTTCGGCATCGTCTATCCGCCGGTCTACGCGGCCGGCGGCAGCTCCACCTTCGACCTCGCGCAGATCGAATGCGAGTTCACCGCCGATCGGGCGGCCACGATCAACGCGACGGTCTGGTTCCTCACGCCGAGCGGCGAACGCCACGAGGCCGCGGAGAGGAGCGTCCCCGTCGGGCCGCTCGCCCTCGGTGAGTCGGCTGCGCAGCCCTTCGCCGAGGGGTACGTGACGCTCGGGTCCGAGGCCTCCGAGAGCGGCGACCGCTGGCGGATGTCCTGCGCGATCCACAACACCGTCGAGGTCCCCGACGGCCTCGACCGCGGCGCCGCCCTGATGCACTCGCTCATCTCCACGCACATCGTCGTGAAGGTCGACGGAGGGCGCTTCCTTTCCCCGCTCGACAGCGATGGCTGCGAGAGCATCAACAGCTTTCCGGTGCTCGCCACGCCCGAGGACGACGCGATCCTCGGCGCGGCGATCGTCCTGCCCAATCATCCCCGTATCGCCGAGGAGAGCCGGGTGAACCTGTTTGACAACTCGGAGATCGAAGAGGCTCTCCTGCTCCACGTCCACGCCCTGAGCGAGGATGAGCGGGCGTCGATGGCCGACCAGGATCCGGTCGTCCGCGAGATGATCGCCCGCGCGTTGGCCACGACGCCGGAGGAGATGATCGCCCTGCACGGCGGGCTCAAGCCGACGAGCGAGGTGCTCCGTGGCTCCGGGCTCTGAGGGCGGCGCCAAGAGCGCCGGCGGCTTCCGCCCGCCGCCGGGTGGCGGCCCCGTGGTCATTCCCGGCGAGCACACGGTCGAGATCGACGGCACGATCGTCGCCCTCGGCGACAAGCTGATCCTCCGGCCCGGCGTCGACCGCGACCCCTACGACAAGATGCTCCACGGCCGCGTGGCCACGCTCGAGCGGGTCTACGTCGACACCAACGGAAAGGTCTATCTCGGGGTGACGGTCGACGACGACGCCGCCCAGGAGATCCTCCGCGAGTCCGGCCGCTACCTGTTCTTCTTCCTGCCCGAGGTGGAGGTTCCATGAGCACCCCCGGCCACACCACCGCTGCGGCCGCCGACGCGGTCGCTCCCGAGCGTCAGATCGTCATCGCCGGGATCGGCGAGGATTGGGCCACCGACGGCGGTAGCGCCGTGGCCGGCGTCCTCGGCTCCCGGGAGCTCCCCAGCGGCGTCTCGGTCCACGAGCTCGGCACCGGCGCCCTCGACATCGCCTACGACGTCATGCGCGGCTACGACGCCGCCATCCTCATCGACGTCAGCGCCGACGCCGGTACCGCGGGCGTCACCGAGGCCGACGAGACGGCGATCGACGCCTCGATCGAGGACGGCCAAGAGCTCAACCCCCACGCGATGGACGCGCCCACCGTGCTCCACTTCATCAAGCACACGGGCGGCTGGCCCGGCAAGATCTTCATCGTCCCGTGTGCGGGCGAAGCCGGCGCGGAAGCCGCGGTCGACCTCGTCTTCGCCACGATCGAGGACATCCGCAATGCATGAGATGTCGCTCGCCGGGGCGATCGTCAACACCGTCGTCAAGCACGCTGACGGGCGTGACGTCAAGCTGATCACTCTCCGCGTCGGGGGCATGCGCCAGGTCGTGATCAGCTCGCTCGAGTTCTACTTCGATTTCTCGGCGCGCGACACGTGCTGCGAAGGCGCCAAGCTCGAGCTGATCACCGTGGCCACCCGGCTGCACTGCCGGGCCTGCAGCGAGGAGTGGGAGCCCGAGATCGCCTTCTTCCGCTGCCCGAAATGCGAAAGCGCCGATGTCGAGATAATCGCCGGCGAGGAGTTCGAGGTCGATTCGATCGAGGTCGACGAGAAGGAGGCTGCATGCACCGCACCAAAGTGAGGATCGTCGAAGACGCTCTGGACGCGAACAACACGATCGCCCGCGCGAACCGCGACGACTTCGACCGTGCGGGCGTCCGCGTGATCAACCTCATGAGCGCTCCCGGGGCCGGCAAGACGACCCTGCTCGAGGCCACCCTGCGCGACATGGACGGCGTCCGCGTCGGCGTGCTCGAGGGCGACGTCCAGGGCAGCGCCGACGCCGACCGGATCGCCGCGATGCACATCCCCGTGGTCCAGCTCAACACCGACGGCAGCTTCGGCGGCGAGTGCCACCTCGACGCCAACATGGTGCGCTCGGCGATTCCCGCCCTGCCGCTCGAGGACATCGACCTCCTGATCATCGAGAACGTCGGCAACCTCGTCTGCCCCGCCGAGTTCAAGTGCGGCGAGGACGTTCGGGCGATGGTCTGCTCGATCACCGAGGGCGAGGAGAAGCCGCTCAAGTACCCGCTCATGTTCCGGGCCTGCGAGCTCGTGGTGATCAACAAGATCGACCTGCTCGAGCATCTCGACTACGACCTCGACCGTCTCCTGCGCAACATCGACGCCGTCCACCCGGATGTCCCGCGGATCCTGGTCAGCGCCAAGACCGGCGAAGGCGTCGACCAGTGGCGCGACTGGCTGACGCAGGTGGCCGCGGGAGCGCCGGCCGCGGCATGAAGACGGCGCCGGCGGTCGCGGCCGGAGAGCGCTTCTTCACCGCGGAGGCTCCGCGCATCGCACGCCTCTGCCACGCGATGTCGGAGCGTTTCGCCCGGGGCGGCCGGCTGATCGCGGTCGGCTGCACGCCCCAGGCACGTTCGGATGCCCGCCACGTTGCGGTGGAGTTCGTTCATCCGGTGATCGTCGGCAAGCGTGCGCTCCCCGCCCTGGCGGTGACGCACGAGCCCGAGCAGCTGGCCATGCTGGCCGAGCCGGACGACATGGTGATGGCGTTCGACGGATCGTGCGGCTGGGCCGATGACGAGCTCCGCCGCCCGTACCTGACCGTCGGCTATGGCGCCGGCGGCGCCGAGTGGGAGTTCGATCCCGGCTGCGACGACTCGTTCGTCGCCCAAGAACTGATCGAGACCCACTACCACCTCCTCTGGGAGCTCGTCCACGTCTTCTTCGAGCACCGCGGACGACAGGGCGGCGCGGCTCAGGACGGCGGCGCCGCCGCCTGGCTCTATCCGATGCTCGGTGAGCGGGCCCGCGATTCGGAGAGCGTCGTCCGGGACGTCGCCGCTTCGGTGCTGATGAAGGCCGAGGAGGTCGCCGTGCTCCGGGCGCAGACGCTCACCGAAAACGACGGGGCCATCGCTGGGGCCGCGGCCGCCCTGCGCAAGAGCTTCGCCGCCGGCGGCCGGCTCCTGACCTTCGGCAACGGCGGTTCGTGCACCGACGCGATGGATGCCTACGCCGACACGTCGTTTCCCCCGGCCTCCAAGGGGCTGATGCCCCACCCGGCGCTCGACCTATCAGACGACGCCTCGATCCTCACGGCGATCGCCAACGACATCGGCATCGGCAATATTTTCTCGCGCCAGGTCATCGCCCACGCCCGCAAGCAGGACGTGCTCGTCAGCTTCTCGACGAGCGGCAACTCCGAGAACGTGCTCGAGGCGCTGACCGAGGGCCGGCGCCGCGGTGTGGTCACCGTCGCCCTGGTCGGCTACGACGGCGGCAAGATCTCCGAGCTTGGGCTGGCCGACCACATCATCGTGACTCGCTCACAGCACATCCCGCGCATCCAGGAGGCGCAGGCGAGCGCCTGGCACGCGCTCCGTGAACTAGTCGGATGAGCCGGATGCAGGTGCGGGTGGCGGGCACCGTCCAAGGTGTCGGCTTCCGCCCCCACGTCTACCGGCTGGCCCGCGAGCTCGCCCTCGACGGCTTCGTCCTCAATGACGCCCGTGGCGTGCTGCTTGAGGTGGAGGGCCCGGCCGGGGCGATCGACCGGTTCCTCGAGCGCCTCCGCGACGAGGCGCCGCCCCTCGCGCGGATCGAACAGGTCGACGCCGCCGAGCTGGCGCCGACCGGCGAGCGCGGCTTCGCCATCGTCGCCAGCGCGACCGGGGGAGACACCGACGCCCCGGTCTCGCCGGACACGGCGACCTGCGCCGACTGCCTGGCCGAACTGCTCGACCCCGACGACCGCCGCTACCGCTACCCCTTCATCAACTGCACCAACTGCGGACCGCGCTTCACGATCGTCCGAGGCGTGCCCTACGACCGGCCCCTGACCACGATGGCCGGCTTCCAGATGTGCGGCCGCTGCCTCGCCGAGTACGAGGACCCGCTCGACCGCCGCTTCCACGCCCAGCCGAACGCCTGTCCCGACTGCGGGCCGTCGCTGGGCTTCGGCCCGGCGCGCGGCGCCGCGGCGCTCGACGCGGCGCTGGCCGCGCTCGAGCTGGGCCAGGTCCTCGCCGTCAAGGGCATCGGCGGCTTCCACCTCGCCTGCCGCGCCGACGACGAGGAGGCGGTCGCCCGGCTGCGCGGGCGCAAGCACCGCGAGGACAAGCCGTTCGCCCTGATGGTGAAGGACCTCGCCGCCGCCCGGCAGCTCGTCGAGCTCGACCCGGCCGCCGAGGAGCTGCTGACCTCCCGGGCCCGGCCGATCGTCATCGCCGACTGGCGCGCCGACGCGCCGGTGGCGCCGGCCGTCGCGCCCCGGTCGCGCGAGCTCGGCGTGATGATTGCCTACTCGCCGCTCCACCACCTGCTCGTCGCCGACCGGCCGCTGGTCATGACGAGCGGCAACATCTCCGACGAGCCGATCGCCTACGCCGACGACGACGCGGCCGATCGCCTGACCCCGATCGCCGACGCCTTGCTGCTCCACGACCGGCCGATCCACACGCGCACCGACGACTCGGTCGTCCGCGCCGGCGTGATGCTCCGTCGCTCCCGCGGCTACGTGCCCGACTCCCTCGCCCTGCCCGTCGCCGCCCCACGCCCGCTGCTGGCCTGCGGCGCCGAGCTCAAGAGCACGTTCTGCCTGGCCAAAGGCCAACGGGCCTGGGTGTCGCACCATATCGGCGACCTGAAGAACTACGAGACGCTCCTCTCCTTCCGCGAGGGTGTGGCCCACTTCGAGCGCCTGTTCGCCGTCGCCCCCGAGCTCGTGGTCCATGACATGCACCCCGACTACCTGTCGACCCGTGAGGCGCTCGAATACGAGCCCACCTTCGCCGTCCAGCATCATCACGCCCACCTCGCGGCCGCGCTCGCCGAGTACGGCGAGACCGGCCCGGCGGTCGGCGCCATCTACGACGGCTCGGGCTACGGGACCGATGGGACCGTCTGGGGCGGCGAGATCCTCGTCGGGGACCTGGCCGGGTTCGAGCGTACCGCCCACCTCCGCACGGTGGCGCTGCCCGGCGGGGACCGCGCCGTGGCCGAGCCGTGGAGGCTGGCCTGCGCCTGGCTGGCCGAGGCGACCGGAGCCGAGCCGGCGATCCCCCGCACGCTGCGCGAGTCGGTCGACCCGGTCCGCTGGCGCGACGTCGCCCGCCTGGCCCGGACGTCGCCGCGGACGAGCAGCATGGGCCGCCTCTTCGACGGCGTGGCCGCCCTCTGCGGCGTCCGCAGCGTGGTCAACTTCGAGGGTCAGGCGGCGATCGAGCTCGAGGCCCTCGCCGACCCGACCGAGCGGGCCGCCTACCCGCTCGACGCCGCCCTCGACCCACGCGAGCTGATCCTCGCCGTCGATCGCGATGTCGAGGCCGGCACCCCGGTCGCCCTGATCTCGGCGCGCTTCCACAACGCCGTGGCCCTCGGTACGGCGGCGGCGCTCCGTGCCAGCGGGCTCGACACTGTCGTCCTCTCGGGCGGCGTCTTCCAGAATCGCCTGCTCGCCGCGCGAACGCTCGAGCAGCTCGGCGGCCTCCGCTGCCTCGTCCCGCGGCTCCTCCCGGCCGGGGACGGCGGGATCTCGTACGGCCAGGCCGCGGTCGCCGCCGCCTCGGCCTTCGCCTGAAGCACAGCGTTGTGGCCGACTCCGAGCCGAATCTCTATTAGTCGTCGCCCGCGAGGTTGTATCGTCTGCCACGGACCGCTTTGTAGCTTTTCGCACAAAAGAAAATCGGAGGACATCTTGGAAGATCGAGCACGGATCCTGATCGTGGCGAACCGCACCGCGGCGACCGTGCCTCTGCTCGCGGCCGTCCGTGAGCGGGCCGCGGCCGGCGCCGCCGAGTTCCACCTGATGATGCCGGCCACGCCGCAGGGACTCCACCGCGTCGTCGACCCGGAGGACAACGGTCGCGAGGAGGCCACCGCGCGCCTCGCCGTCGCCCTGCCTCTGCTGAGCGAGGCGGCGGGCAGCACCGTGACCGGCGAGGTCGGCAACCACGATCCGCTCGGAGCCGTCCACGACGCCGTCCACTCGAGCCACTACGACGAGATCATCATCTCGACCCTGCCCAAGCGGATGTCCCGCTGGCTGAAACTCGACCTCCCGAGCAAGCTGGCCGGCTTCGGGTTACCGGTGACGCTGGTCAACCCCGACCGCCCGGCGACCCCGGCCGAGCGAGTGTACGCGAGCGCCGCGCACTAGACGGTCACCAGGGCTGGCGGTTGCGTCGCAGGACATCCTCGACCTCGCCACTGGCCACGAAGGTCATGAAGTCCTCGACGTGGGCGCGGCGCGGCCCGATCGCCGAGCAGAGCACGTACCAGTCCCGGTGGGGGAGCGGGGCCGCCGGGCTGATCGTGCGCAGGACGCCCGCCTCGAGCTCGAGCTGGATCGCCAGCCGCGACTGGAGTGCGACGCCGAGGCCGGCCCGGGCGGCGTGTTTGATCGCTCCGTTCGAGCCCATGGTCCGCACCCGGGGGCGGAGCCCGTGGGCCTCGAGGTAGTGCTCGGTCATCGCGCGCGTCCCCGAGCCCTCCTCCCGCAGCAGCCAGGTGCAGGCGCCGAGCTCGTCGAGATCGGCCTCGCGGCCGTCAGTGAGCGGATGGTCGGGTCGGGCGATCAGAGCGATCTCGTTCTTCATGAAGGCCGCGCCGGTCAGGCGGTCGCCGCTGGGTGGGCGGCCGCCGATGGCGATGTCCGCCTCGTGCTCGAGCAGCTGCCGCAGCACCCGGTCGCGGTTGCCGACCTCGAGTGCGAGGTCGATCTCGGGGTGGAGCGTCCCGAAGGCCTGCATGAGCGTCGGTACGAGGTACTCGGCCGCGGTGGTGACCGCGGCGATCCGCAGCTCTCGGCCGGCCTGGCCGTCGGCCTCCATCGCCGCTCGGCGTCCCTGGTCGAGCAGTCCGATCACGTCGGCGGCGTAGGGGGTGAAGGCGGTTCCGGCGGGGCTCGGCCGCACGCCGCGCCCGATGCGCTCCGTCAGCTTGACCCCGAGCTCTTGGGAGAGGGCCGAGACGGCGGCTGAGATGGACGGCTGGGTGACGAAGAGGCGCTCAGCCGCCGCTGCGGTCGAGCCCTCGTGGACAACGGCCAGAAAGCTGCGCAACTGGGTGAGCGTAATAGCCATTCATCGAACTATATTGCGGTTTTCCCAGGGGGAACCGCCCGCCTCCCGTCCGGGCCGCGGAGAGCGCGGCCGGGGTCTCTCTGCTCAGGCAACCGCCTGCTCCTCGGCGTACTCGCCGGTGCTGGCCGCGGCGTTCGCCCGGGCCCGGTCGAGCAGGGCCTCGTGCGCGGCGTCGCGATTGGCGTCGTCGCCGGCCCAGGCGACGAGGGCCGGATCGAGGAGCGCGCGCCCGAAGGAGAAGCTCAGCCGCCAGGGGAGCGGCCCGAGCTTGTTGATGGCGTTGAGGTTGGCCGTCGCCTCTTCGGGGCTCTGGCCGCCCGAGAGGAAGACAACGCCGGGGACGGCCGCGGGGACGACTCGGTTGAACGTGCGGACGGTCGCCTCGGCCACCTCCTCGGGCGTGGCCTTCTGGCCCGACTTCTTGCCGGGGACGACCATGTTCGGCTTGAGCAGCATGTGCTCGTAGGCGACCCGCTGGCTGGCGAGGGCGGCAAAGACGCGACGGAGGGCGTCGGTCGTGACCTCCTCGCAGCGCTCGATCGTGTGCTCGCCATCCATCATGACCTCGGGCTCGACGATCGGGACGATGCCCGCCTCCTGGCAGAGGGCGGCGTAGCGGGCGAGGGCGTGGCTGTTGGCCACGAGCGCGCAGTCGCTCGGGAGGCCGTCGCCGATGTTGACCACGGCGCGCCACTTGGCGAAGCGGGCGCCGAGCTCCCTGTACTCGGCGAGGCGGTCACGGAGGCCGTCGAGACCCTCGGTCACCGTCTCACCCGGGCAGAAGGCCAGCGGTTTGGCGCCGGTGTCGACCTTGATCCCCGGAATGATGCCCTCGCGGGCGAGTCCCTCGGCGAACGGGGTCCCGTCGGCGAAGCTCTGGCGGATCGTCTCGTCGAAGAGGATCATCCCGCTGATGTAGCCGCCGAGGCCCGGGGCGCTGCCGATGACCTCGCGGTAGGCGGCGCGGTTCTCCATCGTCGGCTCGACCCCGATCTTCTCGAGGCGACTCGACATGGTCGCCTTGCTCTCGTCCGCGGCGAGGATCCCTCGCGGGGCGGCGAGCAGATCCTTGACGGTCTGCTCGAGTTCGGAACTTGTCGTGCTCATGCGGTCGCTGCCTCCGGCTCGTGACGGACGGTTACCGGCGGCGAATCGGCACGGCTCCGGCCGCCGTCGCCCCCGAGCGCGATGGCAGCCTTCGCCGTCGCGACGTGATAGAGGATGAGGAGCTGGACGAGCGCCAGCGACTCGGACCGGTGCAGATCAGTGCCGATGGTGAACTCGCCAAGGCGCTGCGTGCGCAGATGGCTGGCGAAATGCATGCGGTCCCAGACCGCCTCCTCGATGTCGGCCGCCTGCTCGGCGTCGAGGTCCCCCGGTATTCGCAGGTACCGCTCGTTCGTGCCGGTGGACAGGGTGATCGGGCTGTCGCTGCGGATCACCGGGGAGAGGTCCGGGTGGACCAGCCCGTCACGGAGCGTGAGCTCGGCGTCCAGCCGGTCGGGGTCGCCGTCGATGCGGGGCACGAAGGAGACGACGATGTCTGCGTGGCGCTGCTGCGGGCGGATGAAGGCCGCCGAATCGCCCTCGCGCCGGTCGAGCTCGGCGAGCACCTCGTCGGTCGTGTAGCCGCGCCGCGAGCAGTCGCGCTGGACCTTCCAGTGCCGGCGGAGCTCCTCCGGCGGCGCCAGATAGACCCGGACGTCGCACGCCTCGCGCAGCTGGGGGGTGTGGTACCCGAGCAGGCCCTCGATCACCGCGAAGCGGCTCGGAACGACGTACTTCGGCGGCCCGAACGTTCCGTCCGCATGGAGGTAGGTCGGCTTGAGGATCGGCTCACCCCGGCGCATATGACCGAGATCCTGGGCGATGATATCCAGGTAGTTGCACTCCGGGTGCAGCGGCGTCAGCGCGAGCTCCGCCCGCCGCTTGCGGTCGTACTTGTGGTAGTCGTCGGTGCAGACGTGCGTCACCGCGTCCTCGCCCAGCACTCTGACCAGGCCGCGGGTGATCGTCGTCTTGCCGGTGGCGGAGTCGCCGACAACTCCGAGGATGACCGGACGCGGCATTCGATCAGCTCCCTGCTGCGGTCTTGACGGCCTTGGTCTCGTCCGGCTCGTCGTTGTCCTCCGGCTCGGCTTCGCCCTCCCCGTCGTCGCCGAAGACCCGACTGGCGAGGATGTCCTCCGCCTCGATCGTCATCAGGTCGTCACGCGAGGGCCGGCCGCCGGCGTCGAAGAGCCGCTTGGCCTGGCGCAGCCGTCCCCGCTCGAGGGCGTTGCGAATGCTGCGCGCGTTGGAGAACCGCGGTCGGCGCATCCGCCGCTCGATGTACTCCTCGAACGCCTGCTCAGCCTCTTCGGTCATCTTGTATGAGGTGTTCTTGAGCATCAGGCGAGCGATGTCCATCAACTCTTCGCGAGTGTAGTTGGGAAAGTCGATGTGGTGGGCGACACGGGAGCCCATGCCCGGGTTGCTGCGGAAGAACTGCTCCATCCGGTCGTGGTAGCCGGCGAGGATCACGACGAGCGTGTCGCGCTCGTTCTCCATCGCGGTGAGCAGGACCTCGATCGCCTCGGCCCCGTAGTCGCGCTCGTTCTCCGGGCGGAACAGGAAGTAGGCCTCGTCGATGAAGAGGACGCCGCCGCGGGCGCGCTTGATGACCGCGGTCGTCTTCGGAGCGGTGTGGCCGACGTACTGACCGACGAGGTCGTCGCGTGTGACGGCGACCACCTCGTTCTTCTCGATGTAGCCGAGGCCGTGGAGGATCCGGGCCATCTGCAGGGCGACCGTGGTCTTGCCGGTCCCGGGCTCGCCGGTGAACGACATGTGGAGCGACGGCCGCTGTGACGGAAGTCCGGCCGCCGACCGGAGGCGGTCGATCACCAGGAGCGCCGCCACCTCGGCGATGCGCTCCTTCACCGGGGCCAGGGCGACGAGCGTGCGGTCAAGGTCGGCGAGAACGTCGCCGACCTTGCTGTCGCGCATCACCGCATCGACGTCGAGCGATGCCTCCTCCTCCACCGGAGGGGCACCGCTCTCCGTTGTGCTCACTCGCCGTTCTCCGACGTCGCCGCCATGCGCTCCTCCTTGGCCGCCCCGGTCGCGCCGTAGCGGTAGCCGACCGGGTCCTCGGTCGCGTAGGAGTGGAGCGTGTACTTGATCGTTCGGTCGGTGTTCTCTTGGCGATCGACCCGGAAGCCCGGCTCTTGCTCCGGCCGGTTGACGATGATCGCCAGCGCCGTCGTCTGGCGACCGACCGTGCTGTCGTAGGCGACCATCTTGATGTAGCGCTTCGGAAACGCCGCCCGGCAGGCGTTGATCTCGTCGAGGATCAGGCCGGCATCCTCGGCGTCGACGTCGAAGCGGGGCTGCTCCCACATCTCCCACAACGAGTTGCGCGGGTGCGGGTCGTCGGTGTGCTCGACCATCATCGCCCAGCCGTTGTCGATCGCGTACTTGATCTGCAGGGCCAGCTGGTCGTCGGTCATGTCCGGCAGGTAGCTGAACGTTCCTTGTGTGACTCTCATTTCAAAGGCTCCGATCAGCCCGCGGGGGTAGCGGTGGGCACGTAGTCAGGCGTGTCCGTCGACTCGTAGTTGAAGCTGATGTCCTTCCAGACATCGAGCGCCGCGTCGAGCTCCGGGCAGCCCTTGGCCGCCTGGATGAGGATGTCCGGACCCTCGTTGAAGTAGTCCTTGCCCTCGTTGCGGGCGCATATGATCGCCTCGACAGCGACGCGGTTGGCCGTGGCTCCGGCCGCGATGCCCATCGGGTGGCCGATCGTCCCGCCGCCGAACTGGAGGATCGAGTCCTCGCCCAGGTAGTGCAGCAGCTGGTGCATCTGTCCGGCGTGGATGCCGCCGGACGCGACGGGCATCACGCCCGCCAGCGACGCCCAGTCCTGGTCGAAGTACAGCCCCAGCTTGGGATCGGCGTGGTTGTAGCGCTCGCGGCAGACCTTGTAGTAGCCGGCGATCATGCCCGGGTCGCCCTCGAGCTTGCCGACGACGGTGCCGGCGTGGATGTGGTCGACGCCGAGCATCCGGCACCACTTGGCGATCACGCGGAAGCTGACGCCATGCGTCTTCTGCCGTGTGTAGGTGCCGTGGCCGGCGCGGTGAAGGTGCAGGATCAGGCCGTTCTGGCGGGCCCACTTGGACATCGAGGTCATCGCCGTGTAGCCGACGGTGAGGTCCATCATGATGATGATCGAGCCGATCTCCTTGGCGAACTCGGCGCGCTCGTACATCTCCTCCATGGTGCCGGCCGTGACGTTCATGTAATGGCCCTTGACCTCGCCCGTGACGGCCGAGGCGCGCTGGACGCCCTCCATCGCGTGCAGGAAGCGGTCGCGCCAGCGCATGAACGGCTGCGAGTTGATGTTCTCGTCGTCCTTGGTGAAGTCCAGGCCCCCGCGCAGCGCCTCATAGACGACGCGGCCGTAGTTCTTCGCGGACAGGCCGAGCTTGGGCTTGGTCGTCGCGCCGATCAGCGGGCGCCCGAACTTGTCGAGGTACTCGCGCTCCTGGACGATGCCGTGCGGCGGGCCCTGGAAGGTCTTCAGGTAGGCGACCGGGATGCGCATGTCCTCCAGTCGCAGCGCCTTGAGCGCCTTGAAGCCGAAGACGTTGCCGATGATCGACGAGGTGAGGTTGGCGATCGAGCCCTCCTCGAACAGGTCGATGTCATACGCGATCAGCGCGATGTACTGGGGGGGCTGCCCTTCCGCGACCTGCACTTCGTCGACCTGGTACGCCTTGGCCTGGTAGTGCTCGTAGGGGGTGAGGCGGTCGGTCCAGACCACGGTCCACGTGGCTGTGGAGGATTCGCCGGCCACGGCAGCGGCCGCCTCGATGGCGTCGACGCCCTCCTGGGGCGTGATGCGGAAGGCGCACAGGATGTCTGTGTCCTTCGGCTCGTAGTCCGCGTCGTAGTACCCCATCTCGGCGTACGGGGTGACGCCGGAGTCCCAGCGGTCTTTGCTCTTGCCGTTTGAGTCGCTCATTGCTGGAAACTCTACACCGGGCTTCTAGTGAATTCCAGCGCGATTCCCAGCGATCACATAGGCGATCACCTATGGGGTAGTTCGGGCGTCGAAGTCGTCCATGGCAGTGCCGCTGCCGCTTGCTATCGCCCTGGGGCCGAAGACCGGCCGCTGCGGATCGCCCTGGGGCCGAAGACCGGCCCGCTGCGGATCGCCTGAGTGGCCGTCTGGTCGCCCTTGTCCATGCCCATGAACGCGCGCACGGGCTCACGCGAGAGGCGGGCCTCGGCGAGGACGCTCAGCGTCGTGGCCATGCGGTCGGCGGCCTCCTCCTCCTGGCGGCCGTCGGGGGCGGCGCGCAGGTAGGCGTCGAAAGCGGCCGAGTACAGCTGTGCCTCCGGCGGGATCTGACGGTTGCGCATGGTGCGTCCTGCTTCGGCAGGATCGGCCTGCGACTTCAGTGCCGGCGTGCCCGGCGCCTCGCGCACGCCGATGGCGGGTAGGACCGTTGCATGGCTGACGACGACGACGACTGGGTCGGGACGCCCCCCGAGGGGCGCCATGCGCGCGACCGGGCGAAGCCGGACTTCTGGCGGTCTCAGCGGCCGCTGATCGCGGGTGGCGGCCTGCTGCTGCTGATCGTGATCGTGATCGTGCTCATCGCGGCGACGCGGTAATCGCGTCCCTGCGGGCACGGGCGGCGGTCGCGGCGATGCCGTCGACGATCCGCGGCCACATGCCCGCGGGGAGGTCGTGGCCCATGCCCTCGATCTCGAGCAGCTCCGCGCCGGGGATCGCGGCGGCGACGGCGCGCCCGCCGGAGCGGTTTATCAACCTGTCCTTCGTCCCGTGGACGACGAGCGCAGGGACCTGCAGCCGGCGAAGCTCCGCGGTCCGGTTCGGGCTCGCCAGCATCGCCGCCAGCTGACGGCCGCTGCCCGCCGCGGTGACGCCGCGGTCGTGCGCGATCCGGGCGCGCTGCCTGATGTCCTCCGGGTCGCGCGGGAAGCCCGGTGAGCCGATCAGCCCGTACATCTCGGCGACGTAATCCGCGTAGGCATTGCGCTCCCTGGGCGCCCGGCGCAGGAAGGTCGGGACGACCGACAGCGCCGGCTGGCCCTTCAGGCGCCCGCCCTCGTTGGACATGATCGAGACCAGCGAGAGGACGCGATCGGGGTGCTCGATCGCGATCGTCTGCGCGATCATCCCGCCCATCGAGGCGCCGACCACGTGAGCGCGGCGGACGTCGAGATGATCGAGCAGGCCGAGCGCGTCGCCGGCCATGTCGCGCAGCGTGTAGCGGGCGGCCTTCTTGTCGCGCAGGACGAGCTCGCGCACCGTCGGCGGCCGTCCCTCGACACGCGACGAGCGCCCGACGTCGCGGTTGTCGAAGCGCACGACGTGGAAGCCCCGCTCGACGAGCAGCGCGCAGAACCGCTCGTCCCAGGCGATCATCTGGGTCGCCAGGCCCATGATCAGCAGGACGGTCTCGTCGGCCGGGTCCCCGAACGTCTCGTAGCAGAGCTCGATGCCGGTGCCGACGCGCGCGAACTGCTCGTTCACAGGGCCTCCAGCAGCCGGTGCAGGTCGGCATCGTCGTTCCAGGCGCCCACGGAGGCGCGCAGGTACGCGGTGCCCGGGAGGTGGCGGATGACGATCCCCGCGGCGGCGAGGCGCTCGCTGGTCGCGGGCGGGTCGTCGTCCTCCCAGGACACGAGCGTCGTGCCGGCGCGCGGGCCGACGCTGAAGCCGCGCTCGGCGAGCTGTCCGGCCAGCTGCGCCGCGAGCTTCGCCGCGCGCGCGAGGACGGCATCCCAGCCGAAGCCGTCGAGCAGGCGCGCGGCTGCCAGGCTCGAAGCCGCCACCTCGAGCGCCAGGGCGGGCGTGTCGTGGCGGCGGGCGTCGGTGTGGAGCTCGGCGTCCAGGCCGAGCGACGCGTCGACGAACGCGCCGTAGGCCGGGGCGCCGGCGTGCACGCGCTGCGCGAGCTCGGGCGCGATCCAGAGCATCCCCGTGCCGTCGGCGCCGCAGAGCCACTTCTGGCCGGCGCCGGCGTAGGCGAGGCAGCCGAGCGCGCGCACGTCGGTGGCGACCGCGCCCACCCCCTGCGCGCCGTCGAGCAGGAGCGGGACGCCGGTCGCTCCCAGCCGCGGGTCGGCCAGCTCGCCCGACAGCCAGCCGACGTGTGAGCAGGCGACCAGCGTGGTCGTCTCGAGCACGTGGTCGGCCAGCGTGGCCAGCGGCCCGGACCGGATGCTGGCCCCGCGCCCGCGCGCGGCCAGCAGTGGGCCCATCAGCCCGGGGTGCTCCTGGTCGGACGTGAGGATCTCGTCGCCGTCGCCGAGTTCGAGCCCGACGATCACCTTCGCGATCCCCTCGCTCGTGGACGTCGTCAGCGCGACGTCGGCCCGATCCGCGCCGAGACGCTCGGCGTAGGCGCCGCGCAGGGCCTCGTTGATCTCGCTGCGCGCCAGGAAGTGCGCGCGCGTGCGCCCGTCGGCGAGCTGGCGCTGGAGCGCCTCGCGCGCGGCCTCCGCTGCGGCGGCGGGCAGCGGCCCGTCCGATCCGGCGTTGAGGTAGGCGACGCGGTTGAAGACCGGAAAGGAGGCGCGCAGCGAGGAGGCGTCCACCGCGTGCAGACTACGATCCGCCGCCGGATGGACGTCCAGCTCCCAGACGGCTCCCGGCGCGAGCTCGCGGATGGCGCGACGGGCGCCGACCTCGCCGCCGCCATCGGCCCGGGCCTCGCCCGGGCGGCGCTCGCCGTGGTCGCCGACGGCGAGGTGCGCGACCTGGCCAGGCCGCTGCCCGCCGGCGCCAGCGTCGCGATCGTCACCGACCGCTCGCCCGGGTCGCTCGACGTCATCCGCCACGACACCGCCCACGTGCTGGCCGCGGCGGTCATGGACCTCTATCCCGGGGTGAAGATCTCGATCGGGCCGCCGATCGAGAACGGCTTCTACTACGACTTCGAGTTCCCGGACGGCGTCACGATCTCCGAGGCCGACCTCCCTGCGATCGAGGCCAGGATGACCGAGCATGTAGCGGCCGACGAGGTCTTCGAGCGCGAGGACGTCGGCGTCGCCGCCGCCCTCGAGCGCTTCCGCGGCGAGCAGCAGGACTACAAGGCCGAGCTGATCGAGGATCTGATCGAAAGCCAGGGCGTCGACACGGTCAGCCTCTACACCAACGGCCCCTTCACAGACCTCTGCCGCGGCCCGCACGCGCCGTCGACGAAGCGCATCAAGGCCTTCAAGCTGCTGTCGACGGCCGGCGCGTACTGGCGCGGCGACTCCGCCAACACGATGCTCACGCGCATCTACGGGACGGCCTTCCACTCGCGCAAGGATCTCGAGGAGCACCTCGAGCGCCTCGAGCAGGCGCGCGCGCGCGACCACCGCCGCCTCGGCCCGGCGCTCGGCCTGTTCACCTTCTCCGAGGTCAGCCCGGGCAGCGTCTTCTGGCTCCCCAAGGGCACGCAGGTCTTCAACACGCTGCTGCAGCGCTCGCGCGAGATGACGCTCGCGCGCGGCTACGACGAGGTCAAGACGCCGCTGGTCTACGACTCGTCGCTGTGGGAGACCTCCGGCCACTGGGGCAAGTACCGCGAGAACATGTTCCTGACGGAGACCGAGTCACGCCAGATGGCGTTCAAGCCCATGAACTGCCCGGGCCACGCGCACCTCTTCGGCCTCCAGCGCCATTCCTACCGCGAGCTGCCGATCCGCTACTCCGAGCCCGGCCTCCTGCATCGCCAGGAGCCGAGCGGGACGCTGCATGGCCTGCTGCGCGTACGCCACTTCATCCAGGACGACGCGCACATCTTCTGCACGGAGGAGCAGATCGAGTCCGAGGTGCTCGGCTGCCTCGACTTCGGCTTCGACTGGTACCGGATGTTCGGGTTCGAGATCGGCGTCGAGCTCTCGACGCGGCCGGAGAACCGGCTGGGCGACGACGCGCTCGGGGACCGCGCCGAGGTCGCGCTCGAGCAGGCTCTCGCGCGTGCGCAGCTCGAGTACGTGGTCAACGAGGGGGACGGCGCCTTCTACGGGCCGAAGATCGACCTCCACGCCACCGACTCGCTCGGGCGCTCCTGGCAGCTGGGAACCGTGCAGCTCGACTACAACCTGCCCGAGCGCTTCGACCTCGTCTACACGGGCGCCGACAACGCCGAGCACCGCCCCGTGATGATCCACCGCGCGCTGCTCGGATCGCTCGAGCGCTTCATCGGCATCCTGATCGAGGAGACCGCTGGGGAACTGCCGCTGTGGCTGACGCCCGTGCAGGCGACGGTGCTCCCGGTCGCCGATCGCCACAACGGATACGGCTCGGGGGTGGTGGACGCGCTGCGCGAGGCCGGCCTGCGCGCGGAGCTCGACGAGCGCTCGGAGTCGATCGGGCGCAAGATCCGCGACACGGAGCTGCAGAAGGTCCCGTTCATGCTCGTCGTCGGCGATCGCGAGGCCGAGTCGGGCGCGGTGGCGCTGCGCCGCCACGGCGAGGGGGACAAGGGGACGCTGGCGCTCGCGGAGGCGATCGCGCAGATCCAGGCGGCGCGGTCGGCGTGAACGAGCCGCCCGGCGGCTTCGAGCCGATCACCGACGAGGGCGCCTTCGTCCAGCACATCGGGCCGCTGCTGGGCCGCGAGGGCGTTGTCGGCCTGCGCATCGACGGCCGCCACACCAACTCCTTCGGCAAGGCGCAGGGCGGCGTCCTCGCCACCCTCGTCGATTTCGCCAACGCGCACAACGTGCGCCGCGAGAACGGGGACGACGGCATCGCGGTCGCCACCGTCAGCCTGACCGTCGACTACCTCGGCGCGGCATCGGAGGGCGACTGGGTGGAGGCGCACGTCACAGTCGAGCGCCTCGGCGGCACGCTGGCGTTCGTCGACTGCTCCGTGCGCAGCGGGGATAGGGAGATCGTCCGCGGCCGGGCCGTGTTCGCGGTGCTCTCCTAGCGGGCAGGAGGGTCCTCATGATCGAAAGAATCGCAACCGGGTGGCTCCCGGTGTCCGACATGGACAGGGCGCTCGAGTTCTACGGCGACACGCTCGGGCTCGACGTCGAGCAGCAGGACGACGACTGGTCCATGGTCCTCGCGGGCCACGTGCGCATCGGCCTCAACGGGCGTGACGGCGAGATCGCGGGCGGCGAGGGCGGGGCGGTCCTGGCCTTCAGCGTCTCTGACGACATCGAGGACGCGGTCGAGCAGCTGTCGGCCGAGGGCGTGGAGATAGCCGGCGGCGTGTCGGAGCATCCGTGGGGCAAGGTCGCGACCTTCCGCGACCCCGACGGCAACGAGCTCCAGCTCTACGAGCCGGTCGAGTAGCCGCCTCCGTGCCTCGGCGGAGCAGATGCTGGTTTCCGCCGGGATGCACCCCTATACTCCCCGATGTTGATGAAGCGTTCCCACATCGTGGCTTGACGAGCCACAGCCACAGCTAGTGCCGGTCCCTCGTCGCTTCGACCGGTCACTCCCGGAGCGCGACTCGACCCGAATCAACGAGCGCATCAGCGTTCCCGAGGTCCGTCTGATCGGGCCCGACGGGGACCAGGTGGGCATCTTGAAGACGGCCGAGGCGCTCCGCTACGCCCAGGAACGGGACCTCGACCTCGTCGAGGTCGCCCCCGACTCCAAGCCGCCCGTCTGCCGGGTGCTCGACTACGCGAAGTACAAGTATGAGCAGGCCCAGCGCGCGAAGGCGGCGCGCAAGCACCAGACGTCGATCACGATCCGCGAGATCAAGTTCCGGCCGAAGATCGCGCAGCACGACTACGACACCAAGAAGGGCCACGTCACGCGGTTTCGCAAGGCCCGTGACAAGGTCAAGGGGACGGTCATGTTCCGCGGCCGCGAGGTCGCGCACCCCGAGCGCGGGGAGATCATCCTCAACCGGCTCGCGGAGGAGCTCGCCGAGCTCGCCATCGTCGAGCAGCGGCCCACGCAGGACGGGCGCAATATGACGATGATGCTCGGCCCCGCCC
>JBPCNA010000053.1:0-14672 GCA_051001735.1 Solirubrobacteraceae bacterium | reverse complement strand
CTCCGCGTCCGCCTGGCCGCACGCTTCGCCGCACTCGCCGCCGCAATCTCCCTCAACCACCAACTCGGACGGCCAAGCCGCTCGATCGCCTGCTACACCGCATAAACCCGTGGCACTACTCATCTAGTAGCCGCCGCCCAGCGGGGTCTCCTCGAGCGCGTCGAGCAGATCGGCGATCGACTCGAAGACGGCGCTCGCGCCGGCCTCCCGGAGCTCGGACTCGGCGAAGCCGCCGGTCAGCAGCGCCACGGACTCGATCCCGGCTCGACCCGCGGCCCGGCAGTCCCAGGTCGAGTCGCCGACCAGCACGGCCTGCGAGGCGTCGGAGACCTTCTCCATCGCCGCCAGGATGATGTCCGGCTCCGGCTTGGACTGCTCGACGTCGTCGCTCGACGTCGCGGCGGACACGAGCTCGTCCCGGTCGAGCATCGTCCGGAAATGCTCGAGATCCTCCTCGCTCGCCGAGCTCGCCAGCACGATCTCCGCGCCCCGCTCGTGCAGGCACTCGACCAGGCGCTGGGCGTCCGGCATCAGCTCGACATCGTCCCTCATCGCGTGGTAGTGGCGGGCATGCCCGTCGCGCAGGCGGTCGCCGAGCCGCTCCTCGACATCGTCCCCGGCCACGGCGGCCACGAATTGGTCGCCGCCGATGCCGATGTGGCGGTGGCAACGCCAGACCGGGACGATCAGTCCCCCCTCGCGGAAGGACCGAAACCAGGCGATCGCGTGGTGGTAGTTGGTGTCGACCAGCGTCCCGTCGACGTCGAGGAGTGCGGCTATCGGCACGGTCGATCCTTCATCGTCTCCGCCGCTCCCCCGATCGCCCAAATTGCAAACCGGCGCCCAGATTGACGGTCATGCTCCGACGCTGGCATGATCCCACCGCGCCCCCGGCCCGGTGGGGCGGTGGGAGGTTGCCGTGGTCGAGCAGCACAAGCGCCCCAGAGGATTTCCGCGAGGTCGAGCCCGCACGACGGCGCGTGCCCTGCCGCTCGCCCTCGCCCTCGCTCTCGCCCTGCCGCTCGCCCTCGTGCTCTCGCCGCAGTCCGGGCTGGCTGCGGCGCTCGAGCACCTCGGCCTGGCCGGCTCGTCCTCGTCGGTGGCGCCGAGCTGCCCGGCCGCCCCGTGTGACGTGGTCACCGCCACCACGGGGTTTCAGGCGGCGATCACCGGGCGCCACAACGCGATGGTCGTCCAGCGTCCCGGCCGCGTCACCAACTGGAGCCTCGTCCTCGCCGCCCTGACTCCGGCCCAGGTCGCCTACTTCGACCGCGTCGCCCACGGCCCGGCCAAGGCCGGCCTCGTCATCCTCCACCCGGGGGCCCACTACCGGTTCCGGGTCAAGGACGCCGGGCCGGTCATCCCGCTCGCCGGATCCTTCGGCCGTACGGTCAACATCGTGCTCGGCCGGCCACTGCGCGTCAGCCCCGGCGATGTCGTCGCCCTCGCCGTCCCGACGTGGGCCCCGGCTCTGGCCGTCGACCTCGATCGCGGCACCGTCTGGCGGGCGAGCCGCGCCCGCAGCGCCTGTACCGACCTCTTCCAACCGACCGCCCAAGTCGCCAGGGGCGCCCTGACCAAATACGAGTGCATCTACCGCACCGCCCGCCTCACCTACGGCGCGACCGTGGCCGACGACCCGCCCGCCCCTAGCCCGCCATCCCGGCCGCGCCCGGCGCCCTCCGCGCCGAAGAAGACCGCCGCGAAGGCCTAGTCGACGCTCAGCACCGTCAGGGTGCGTGAGCCCCGGGGGAGCGGAATCGACGCGTGGTCGCCGGCCCGGCGTCCGGTCAGCGCCTTGGCCACCGGCGACTCGATCGACAGCCGGCCCTCCTTGGGCGCCGCCTCGTGGGAGCTGACGATCGTCCACGTCTGCTCGGCTCCCGACTCGTCGGCCACGACGACCACCGAGCCGAACGCCACGGCCCCGTCGGACTTCGGGAGCTCGACGATCTCCGAGCGGGAGATCCGTTCCCGCAGCTTGGCGATCTTCGTCTCCAGGTGCGACTGGTCGTTCTTCGCGTCGTGGTACTCGCTGTTCTCCTTCAGATCGCCCCACTCCCGCGCCGTCTTGATGCGCTCGGCGATCTCCCGCCGCCCTTCTCCCTCGAGGCCCGCCAGCTCGGCGGTCAGGGCGTCGAGCCCGGCGGCGGTAATCACGTTGGGTTCTGTCATGCGGGGGGAATCCTCTCGGGCTTTGCGTTTGCGTTTGCCCAGAGTAGAGCGCTCGACGCATGCCCGCGACCGCTCGTCGCCTGGACGTAAGGACTAGTGGCCGCGGGATCCGCGCTTAAGGCCCCGCCGCGTGGCGCCGACACTGGTATCAGCCGGCAGCGATCCAAAGGGACGGGCTGCTCGGCCAAACGTCGATGCCAAATCACCCCCTCCCCCAGGCCATGCGCGCCGACGACGGCTTCACGTTGATCGAGCTGCTCGTTGCGATGGTCGCCTCCCTCGTCATCGCCGGGACCTTGATGACCTTTCTCATCTTCACGATCGACCAGCAGAACGCGGTCTCTAGCCAGGGCTTCACGACGCGGCAGGCTGAGACCGGCTTGGCCCAGCTCCAGGAGGACCTTCGCGCCGCCGAGAACAACCCGGTTGCGGTGAGCGCGACCTGGCCGCTCGGGAACCGGACGCCCGTGGTGATCACCTACACGACCGGCGCCACGGCGCAATTCACCGCGAGCTTCTACACCGCGCCTACCGGCGGTTGCGACGGCACGACCGGCGCCAGCGGCCTGCCGTGCAATCAGGTCACGTGGTCGTGCACGGCCGCGGCCGGCGCGGTTCCCGGTGCCTGCACGCGAACTTGCGTCGCCCCGACGGCCGCGCTCGCCGCCGGTCAGTGCACGGTCGCCGGTGCCGACCACGCGGTCGAGATCTCCGGGCTCTCGTCGGCCACAATCACTCCCTGTATCACGGGTGGTGCCACCACGGCCTGCAAAGCGACTGGTACTGCGATCCCAACGGCCGTCAGCGGGACCCCGCCGGGCAGCCCGCCGTCGTTTCCCAGCTTCGTGAACTTGAGTTTCAGCCTCGAGACGATCAGCCAGAGCGATACCGGCGGCACCCACACGGTTCCAGGCTCCAGCCTCGTCCCGCTCGAGGGCGGCGTCAACCTCAGGAACTGGTCATGACCGGACGGGGCAGGACAACCAGGCTCGGCGGCGAGGCCGGAATGACCCTGATCGAGGTGATGATCACGCTGATGGTCATGCTGATCGTGATCGGCGCGTCTGCCCAGTTCTTCGTGCTCGCGAACGGCAGTGCGCTCGCCGCCCGCCGCCAGGTCAGCGCGCTCTCGCTCGCCCAGGCGCAGATCGAGCTCGTCCGCCAGAAAGTCAAGCAGAACGGCTTCGGCGCGCTCGCGATGCAGACTCCGATTCCGGCCAAGGCAGGGCCTGACACGGACGCGAGCAACCCGACTGACTTCATCACCTCTAGCGGAACGAGCTGGGAAGTCCAAGAGAACTACGACTCGCCCGGGACGATCCTGGCGACCGAGCCCCTCATCACCTCGGCGAGCGGGATATCCGCCAAGCAGACCGGCGTCCCCGCCGGTTCGGCCAGGGCCACCGTATACACCTTCGTGACCCAGGTCACCGATGTCTGCCAGGTCGGCCTGCCGGCGAGCGTCTGCACAGCCGGCGGAGTGACCGCCGCCGGCAACCTGGATGTGCGCCGAGTCGTCGTCGCCGTGCTGCTGGACAGCGTCGGCACGACGAAGACCGCGGGTCCCAACACGCCTCAATATCTCACGACCGTACTCACCAACCCGGTCCCGTCGGCACAGGTCAACAACGCGTCCGGGCTGCGGATCGGCCTCAACGTCTCATGAGCTCACTGACGCGCATGGACGCGCTCAGGGCCCTTAGGGGCCGGCTCGCTCAGAGTGGGGGCGGCGAGGAGGGCTTCGCGATGGTGGTCGCGATGCTCGTGCTGGTGATTGCGATCGGCCTTGCCACCGTCGCGCTCAACGGGACGCTCGACTCGAAGAGCCACGCGACGCGTGACCTCCGCAGCCAGCGGGCTCTCCAAGCTGCCGACGCCGGCATCGACCAAGGGATCTACCGCTTCAATCAGGTCAACGTCGCGACGCTGAACTTCACCGGCGGGCTCCTGGCCAACGGCCTCACGACTATCGCTCTCTGCACGATCCCCACGGTGGACGCCTCCGGCTCGATTACCGGGTTCGGTCTGGAAGCCGAGGCCAGCGTGACGAATGGCGCCTGCAAGCTCCCCTCCGACCCCGGGCACACCTTGCCGATCGGAGATACCGTGCAGGTCGGCAACCACGGCTTATACGAGATGCAGCAAATCGGCGGTGCGACCGCGTCGGGCACGATCGGGCCGAACATCATCCTGCATCCGAAGGTCGTCGCCGTCGGGGTCGAGGACGCCGGGAATTCGACCACATGCGCGTCAGACGCGCCGACGTTGGGCGTGGTGGCCGTGGTGGCCGCCACCAAGGGTTGCGTCGTGCGGCGCGTGCTCGCCACACTCGCCCCGATCGATCCCTTCCAGGTCGTCGAGGCCACGGGCAAGCTGACGCTCAACGGGGCCGCGATCACCGTCACGGGCGACATGCGAGCCAACGGCGACCTGGCGATCCCCGGTGTCTGCCCGGTTGTCTGCCTGGGTATCAACGCCGCGGTAATCACCGGTACGAACGTCCTGAGCCTGAGCGGCCTCGGCGCGAACATCACGTACGGGGCGCCGCCGTCGGCTTTCACCCCCGCCGGCGTGTTCACCTCCCTGCTCGAGACGTATACGCCTCACGCAAACTCAGTGAACCGAACGCCCGTGACGATCGACGATACCGGCTGCCCCTCGGCGTGTGTGCAGCCGAGTCTCCCGAGCGGTGTCACGGGCACCACGCTCGGAGGCACGAACGGCGTGGTGGCTAACGCGTACGACGCGACCAAGAACACGGTGACGCTCACGTCCAACAATCTGGTCTTCACGCCCGGCGACTACATCCTCTGCGACTTCAAGGCGACCGGCGGAAGCGTCTCGACCAATATCCCGGCGGCTTCGACCACGCCGGTGAGGATCTTCATCGACAGCCCGACCTCGTCGCGCTGCTCCAGCAACGGCCTCGGTGGCAGTCAGGGCAACTTCACGAGCAGCGTCGGGGTTGCGAATGTCATCTCCGGCGCTACGGCGCTGATCGGATCGAGTCAACTGCAGATCTATCTCGCCGGCAACGGCACCGCGCATGGAACGCAGGTCACAATTACGGGGCCGGCACTGACCTCACTGACCTACTCCATGTTCTTGTACGCGCCGCTGTCAGACGTGACGCTCTCCAACGCCGCGCTCGTCGCAGGCAACTACATCGGGGACGACGTCACGATGAGCCCATTGGCGGGCCTGACTCTCGCGCTCACGCAGAACGTGGGCCTCAATAACTACACGTTGGCCAACGGCGTCGGCGTCTTCCACGTGGCGCACTACACCGAGTGCACGCCGGTGTACCCACTCCCGGAGCCCGATCCGACAGTCGGCTGCTGACCCCGGGACGGTCCGGTCGACGCGCGCTCGCGGCCGTCCTACCCGTGCACCCGAACTGTCAGACGCGACCGAGCGGTCAAACTCGAATGACCTCGAGCCCCGGAATTGCCTCGTAATCCTGATCCTGAGTGACCACCGGGATCTGCTCCACGATCGCCGTCGCGGCGACCAGGGCGTCCAGGATCGGGCCCCGTCTCCGTCGGGCGCTCAGATCGGCGACGATCCTCGCGAATTCGCGGGCGACCTCGCCCGTCACGGGCAGTGGATCCCAAGCTGACTCCACGGCCGACAGCGTGGCGACCCGACCACTCCGATCGGAGTCGCTCGCCACGAGCACGCCGACCGTGAGCTCGGAGATCGTGATCACCGAGACCTCGGTCTCGGTCACCCCGGGCATCTCACCGAGCGGCCGGCCGGATTCGTCAGCCACGAAGAATGATGTGTCCAGAAGCGCCCTCAAACGTCGTCGGTCGTGTCGGGCAGGGCGACCCGAACGTCCCGCCGGAGACGGGAGTCGGTGGCGTGCCGGGACGCCAGCCTCCGCGCCTCGTCGACCGGCACGGCGCCGCGACGACGCAGGGGCACGAGCTCGGCGACTGGGCGTCGGTCGACGGTAACCGTGACCCGCTCACCCGCCTCGACGCGACGCAACACCGCACTGACCGTATTGCGTAACTCTCGGACGGATACCGAGTCATCCACTAGCACATGTAGCCACACGCATCCACCCTTGGCGCTCGGCGGCTCGGTGCAGCCCGCAGCGCGACGCGGCGCCATGGTGGCCGGGCGATCCCGTGCTGCGCGGTTCGGCGGGTCTCCGCGGGCGCGGCGGCGGCAGGGCGGACCCTCAGCGGACGGTCGCGCTGACCGTACGGCTGCGGAAGACCTTGTGCGTGTTCGGGTTGCGCCAGCTGAACCGGAGCTGCCCGGAGGTCGGGAGGCGCACGCGGGTGTCGAGGTAGGCCGGGCGCGAGCGGGTGCGGACCACGGCGATCCGCCGGAAGGCGCCGCTGCGGCCGGGGCGGAACTCGATCGCGACGCGCTGGGAGGCGCCGTTGACCGCCGGGCGCACCATTCCCCAGATCCGCAGCAAGGCTCCGCGGGGGACGCTCGAGCGGGGGAGGAAGATCGGCAGGCGGTAGGCGGCGAAGCTCGGCTTCTGCCGGCCGCCGCCGAACTCGAGCCCGGTCTCGAAGCTGGCGCCGAAGCTGCCGGGCTTCGAGCAGCGGACGCAGGCGATCGGCGGGGCGTCGATCAGGAGGAACTGCGAGAGGTCGCGGACCCGCGGGTTGCTGTAGGCGATGAACTCGGCCTGGTTGAGGTAGGCCGACTGCTGGCCGAGGCTGACGCCGACCGGGCTCGGGGGGTTGGTCATGTAGCCGAACTCGGTCAGGTAGTAGGGCATGTGCCGCGAGCGGTGGTAGGCGCGCTGGGCGGCGTCGAGCACCGACCCGAGGCGGCCGAGGTTGGCGATCGTGATGTAGTCGGGGTCCTTGAGCTTCACGCTCGGCCCGAAGGTCAGCTCGTAGGGGTGGTGGGCGAACCCGGTGGCACGGAAGAGCGCCGGGTTGGCGGCGGGGAAGCGGGCCGAGGCCGCGGCGTTGGTCGGGCAGTGCAGCGAGGCGGCGGCCGAGCCCCGCAGGGGCTTGAAGTTGGCGCCGAGGCAGTACATCGCGCGGATGAAACGGAGCGGCTTGATCGCCCGCGTCTCGCCCCGGACGTTCAGACCCTTGGGCGCGGTCTCGCCGATCAGGAGGGTGTCGTTGGCGTGGCCGGTCTGCTGGAGCTCGGCGTAGCCGACGTCGACGAGGCTGCGGTAGATCGCCGGCGAGGCCTCGACGAGGCGCCCGTGGGAGTCGGGCGCCCACTGCGGCGTGAGCCAGCCGGCCTGGTTGGGCTCGTTCCAGATCGACCAGCTGCTGATGCGGGGCAGCGGGGTGGACGGCGGCAGCGGCGGCGGCGGCGGGACGGGAGCTGGGTTGCTCCCGGAACCGTTCGGGTTGATGCCGAGCAGGGCCTGGAGCAGGTTGGGGGCGACCGGCGCCCGGGCGGGGGCGGTCGGCGTGGGGGCCGGGGCAGGCCGTGGGATGGTGTAGGCCCCGCCGTAGCGCGTGCCGATCGCCCGGACGAACTGGGCGAACTCGGCGGGCGACGGTTGGTAGGTCGCGGCGATGTCGGCTCGGTCGGGCACGCCGGTCGCCCAGAGGGGGGCGGGCGAGGTGATGTCGAGGTTGACCGAGATGCCGAGGGCCTGGGCGTCGCGGATCACCTGGTCGTAGCGCGACCACGATCCGCTGGGGTAGGCGGCGGGATCGGAGGCGCTGAAGTTGGCCGGGCGCGTCCGCGAGAGCGGGTCGGGGGCGATCAGGCGCCAGAAGACCGACACGCGGATGCTTTTGACGCCGAGCGCGGCCAGCGTTTCGAGCGTGCTGACGGTTCCGGCCGGCGTGTTGTAGACGAGCAGGTCGTCGTCCTGGAAGATCGACTGCTGCTTGGCCGAGGCGCCGGCCGGGCCGGCCGTGGCGAGCAGCGCGACGAGCGCCGCGACGAGGGCGCAGACGCTCCCCCTGACGAGGCCAGGACGGCGTCTAGCGCTCCGCGGCGCTGTGGCGGCCGCGCGGGCCGGATCGCGTTCGGGCATCAGCAGGCGCTCAGGTTAGCGGGCGCGGACAGACGGTGAGGCGGCCGTCGCCGCCGACGGCGAGCGTGTGCCGCCCGCCGAGCAGCTCGAGCAGCTCGTCGCCGACCACCTCCCGCCGCCAGCCGCGGAGGGTGCGCAGGTCGGGCTCGGCCTTGCCGGCGCGGACGCTGGTGACGATCCGCTGGAGGTCGGCGCGGGCGGCGATCAGCTCGTAGGCGAGGCGCCCCTCGAGGGCGCGGGCCCGGACGAGCGCCTCGCAGAGGGCGATCAGCGGGGCGTCGAGCGGCGAGCTCGACTCGTGCTGGCTGGACTCGGCGGGGATCGGGTCGCGCCCGGCGCCGCGCTCGATCGCCGCCAGCAGGTGGGTGCCGCGGCGGCGGAGGCTCCCGGGGTTGACGCCGCGGATCTGCTCGAGCTCGCCGGGGCTCTTCGGCCGGCGCTTGGCCAGCTCGACGAGGGCGGCGTCGTTGAGGACGGTCGACGCCGGCCGGTCCTGCGCCTCGGCTACCTCCTCGCGCCATTCGACGAGCTCGCGGGCCACGGCCCGGGCCGAGGCCTTGAGCGAGTTGATCCGGGGTAGCCGGGCGAACAGCGTGTCGGGGTCGCGGGCGTCGCTGGCCAGCTCGAGGGCCCGGCACTCCTCGAGCGCCCAGTCGAGCCGGCCGCTCGCGGTCAGGCGGCGCTCGAGCTCGGCGGCGAGCTCGAGCAGGTGGAGCACGTCCTCCCGCGCGTAGCCGAGCTGCTCGGGGCTGAGCGGCCGCCGGTCCCAGCGGGTGTAGCTCGCCGTCTTCTGGACGTTGACGCCGAGCACCTCGCGGAGCAGCGCGTCGTACCCGGCCTGGGCGGCGAGCCCGCCGAAGCCGGCGGCGACCTGGGTGTCGAAGAGGCGCGTGACCTCGGTGTCGAGGCAGCGTCGGAGCAGGGCGACGTCCTGGCGTCCGGCGTGGACGACGACTTCGATCGCCGGGTCGGCGAGGATCGACGCGAGCGGGGCGAGCTCGACCTGCTCGTCGAGCGGGTCGACGACGATCACCGTGAGGCCGGCGTCATCGTGGACGACGAGCTGGATCAGGCAGAGCAGCGTCCGGTAGCGGCCCTCGCCGACGAATTCGGTGTCGATGCCGAACCGCCCGGCCGCCCGCGCCCGGTCGACGAACGTCTCGAGCTCGAGCCTGGCGACGGCGGTCACGCGGCCACCGGGACGCGGGCCGCCGGCAGCCGCAGCCGGAAGGCGGCACCCGACTCGACGCTCGCCAGCACCAGCGAGCCGCCCATCCGGCCGGCGAGCTCGCGGCCGATGGCCAGGCCGAGCCCGAAGCCGCCCTCGCCGCTGCGTCCGCTCCCCCGCTGGAAGCGCTCGAAGATCAGCTCGCGCTCGTGGTCGAGGACGCCGGGTCCGATATCGCGCACCTCGAGATGGGTGTAGCGCTTGCCGCCGTCGAGGTGGACGGTGACCGTCGATCCGGACGGCGCGACCCGGAGGGCGTTGTCGAGGAGGATGCGCACGATCCGGGCGACGCTACCGGGATCGCCGGTCGCCCACAACGCGGTCGCGGGCGCGAGGATCTCGACCGAGACCTCGCGCTCCTCGCCGCGCTGCTCGAATTCGGCGGTCACCGCCCGGGCGAGTTCGGTCAACTCGATCGGCTCGCTGCGCAGGGGGATGTCGGCGTCGATGCGACTGAGGTCGAGCAGGTCGGCCGCGAGGTTGGCCAGCCGGCGCGACTGCGTCTTGGCCTGGGCGACCCGGTTGCGGGCGTCGTCGACGTCGAGCGGGTCGGTCTCGAGGTCGTCGGCCAAAAGCTCGAGCATCCCGTCGAGCGAGGTCAGCGGCGTACGCAGCTCGTGGGACGCGGTGGCCACGAACGCCCGCCGGGCATCCTCCTGCTGGCGGAGGCGGGCGTGCATGCCGGCGAACGCCCGGGCCAGCTCGCCGATCTCGTCGCGCGAGTTGTCGGTCGGCGGCGGCGCGGCGTCGAGACCGGCCTCGTCGAGCTTGCGCGTCGCGTCGCGGAGCCGCTCGAGCCGGCGGAGCATGGTCGCCGAGAGCCCGACGCCGAGGATCAGCGCGACGGCCAGCCCGACGAGGGCGGCCTTGACGAAGACGTCGGCGACCACGCGGGAGGCCTGCTGGACGTAGGCGAGGTGCTTGCGGGCGGCGAGCACGTACCGGCGCGACCCGATCTCGAGCGGCTGGGCGACGAGCAGGTCGCTGCCCTCGCCGACGCGGACGAGGCTGTTGCTGTGGAGCGCCCGGCCGAGGGCCTGCTGGTCGAGAGGCGGATCGATGTCGGCGTTGATCAGGGGGGTGAGCTGGTCGTCGAACAGGGAGACCCGGGCGCCGCCGGCGCGCGCCTCGAGCGCCCGGACCTGCCGGTGGAGCTCGGGCAGGCTGACGTAGCCGTGGCCGTTGTCGATCTCCTCGAAGCTGAGCTTGGCCGCCCCGACGGCGGCGACGAGGGTCGCGGTCCCGTCGCTGCGGAGGCGATCCTTGAGCGGTGAGAGGAGGGCGAAGGCGGCGAAGCCGAGCGACGCGGCGCTGGTCAGGACGAGAGCTGCGAGGAGCCGGGGGCGCAGCCCGAACGTGCGCATTCAGCCGTTCAGCCCGTCGGCGAAGCGGTAGCCGGCCCCCCGGACGGTGAGGATCAGCCGCGGCTCGTCGGGGCGCTCCTCGAGCTTCTCGCGGAGGTGGCGGATGTGGACGTCGATCGCCCGCGGGTCGCGGTAGGCCGAGTCGCCCCAGATCGCCCGGAGGAGCTCCTGGCGGTTGAACAGGCGCTGGGGCTCGGACATCAGGCAGGAGAGGAGCTCGAACTCCGAGAAGGTCAGCCGGGCCGGCTGGCCGTTGACGACGACCTCGCGCTGGCCGCGGTCGAGCCGGACGGGACCGAGCTCGAGAACCTCGCCGCCGAGTCCGCCGAGACCGCGCGGACCGGCGCGGCGCAGGACGGCGCGGATGCGGCTGCGGAGCTCGGCCAGGCCGAACGGCTTGGTCACGTAGTCGTCGGCCCCGGCCTCGAGGCCCTGGACGGCGTCGGCTTCGCTGTCGAGCGCGGTCAGCATGATGATCGGCACGACGTTGCGCCGGGCGCGGAGCGTCCGGCAGACGTCGTAGCCGTTGGGACCGGAGCCGAGCGCGACGTCGAGCAGCACGATGTCGAAGTTACCGGCTCCGGCCTGCTCGATCGCCGTGGCGCCGTCGGGGACAGCGGTCACCCGGTGGCCCTCGCGGGTAAACGACCGCATCAGCATCTCGCGGAGCGGCGCCTCGTCGTCGACGACGAGGATCTCGAGGGTGGGGGTCGCGCGCTCCATTGCCCCCAAGCTAGCGGCTGCCCAGGCGCCAGAGGAGCTTCGGCCGGTCGAGCCCGGCCTCGCGGGACACGTCGCGGCCGTGGGCGCGGATCCAGACCGCCGTGGCCGAGCAGGCGACCGTCGTGCGCCGGGTGCGCGGGCCGCAGCCTCCGCTGAGGAGCGCGTAGCGGACCGACCCGTCGGCGACGAGCGCGGCCAGCCGGGGCACGATGACGAGCGGGCGGGCGTCGAAGGAGGTCAGCACGAGCACGGGCTGCACGTCGCGGACGATCACCGAGGCGGCCGCGGTGGCGGCGCCGGAGGCGAACTCGTAACGCGCCCCGCCGCGGTGGGCGCGGAGGTACGCGCTGAGTGCATCCGTCTGTCCGGAGCGCATAACGCCGACATGGCCGGCGTCGGTCTCCGAGTGGCGGATGAGGCCGGCGGCCACGTTGACCGGCAGGAGGAGGGCGGCGACGGCGAGCGCGGCGCCGAGCGCGGCTGCGCGCAGGCCGGCGGGGAGGGGGAGGGCGGCGGCGGCGACCGCGGTGGCGGCGGCGAGCCCGGTGATCAGCCAGACCGTGCTCGACCCGCCGAGCAGGTAGTGCCCGTAGGCGGCGAGGGCGACGGCGCAGGCGGCGGCGAGCACACGTCCGGGGAGGCCGCCGCGAATCGCCCAGGCGATGCCGATCCCGAGGGCGGCGGCCACCGCCGGGGTGAACGCCTCGGTGTAGCGGGGGTGGAGGCGCGCCATCGCCGAGAAGAGGACGACGCCGGTGGCCAGCCAGAGGAGGAGCGCCGCCGCGGTCGCCCGCTCGGGCGGTCCGGCGTCCGGCCGGCGGACTCGCGCGAGGAGCGCGGGCACGCCGAGCAGCAGGGCGGCGAGGAGGACGTAGCCGAGGCGCAGGCCCGAGAGCGGGCCGTCGTGGTCGAAGAGGCGCAGCGGCGCGGGCGTGCCGATCGGGACGGCGGCGCGCTGGACTTCGCTGCTGCCGGCCGGCCGGCGGCGGGCCGAGGTGGAATCCGAGCCGCCGAGGTCGGACTGGCTGGCCGGCTTGGCGATCCGGTCGTAGCCGTTGAAGACGAACGCCGCGTTCCAGGCCGAGCCGTTGGTCGAGCCGATCGCGTAGGGCGCGCCGGGGACGACGAGCGCGGCCGCGAGCCAGGAGAGGGCGACGGCGAGGAAGGCGACGGCGGCCCCGGCCAGGCGCCGCCAGCGGTGTTCGGGGACGGCGAGCAGCGCGAGCAGGGCGAGCGCGGGCAGGACGACCAGGGCCTCGAAGAGTTTGACGTTGAAGGCCAGGCCGATGGCGGCGGCGGCGAGGTAGAGGAACCGCGGGCTGCGCTCCTGGGCGTAGCGGACGAGGAGCCAGAGGGCGAGGACGCTGAGGAGCATCATCACCGCGTCCATCGTGTCGCTGCGGGCGCTGAGCACGGCGATCGGGAGGACGGCTAGGACGAGCGCGGCGGCCAGGCCGCCGACCGAGCCGAAGACGCGGCGGACGGCGTCGTAAAGGAAGGGGACGGCGAGCGTCCCCGCGATCGCCTGGGGGAGTTTGAGGGCGACTGAGCCAAAGCCGAAGAGCTTTACCGAGACGACCTGGAGCCAGAGGTCGATCGGCGGCTTGTCGATCGAGACGCTGCCGCCGGGCTCATAGGCGCCGAAGAAGAAGTTATGGAGCGACTGCGACATGCTCCGCACGGCGGCGTCGTAGAACGGATCGAGCGGCACCGGGTCGAGCTTCGTCAGGCGTAGGACGCCGGCGCCGACGGTTACCACCAGGAGCGCGACCACCGACACGGCGCGGCCGGTCGGCCGCCCGATCCCGGACGCCGCGGGGCCGGAGGCGGAGGTGGGAGGGGTCGCCACGGGCGAAAGGATCGCAGGACCCCGATCGACTAGTCTCGCCTGCCGATGGCCGAGGACACCGAGACCACGCCGGGTGCGGGCGACTGCCAGGCCTGCCGCGGAACCGGGCAGGTCATCTCAAACCTCGGCGGCGAGCCCAAGCTCGTCCCGTGCCCATGGTGTGAGGGCAGCGGCCTGCGCCTGGCGGGCCACGACGCCCAGACGGGCTGGCGGGCGGCCGCGGCGGTCGACGGCAGCGAGACCCGGGCGGCCTGAGCCCCTAGACCATCCGCCGAGCGCCCTCCTGCGAGGGGCCGCGACGGTCGATGGAGAGTGTGCAGGTCAGAGCCGGCTCGGCCGGCGATTAGCCCCCCGGATGTGGCAGCAGGCGGCCGGGGGCAGCGGTTCCGCCACCGCACGAGCTAGCGGTTGGAACGTCGTCCGCGCGGTCGTCTGCGGCGCCACCTGGGGCAAAGGTGCCCCCTTATCCAACATCCGGCCACGTTGGCTCATCCCCGTTCAAGCGACCGTCGATAAGCGTTTTGTAAGGACGCCAGAGCCGAGGTGCCGGAGGGCAAAATACCCGCGAGGGTGTGACGCAAAGCCACGGATCTCGATTGTTCTGCAGTTCGCGGGGGCAGGAGAGACAGCCGGGCTGTCAAGGCGACAGGCTTGCGGTCACCATGCATGGAGCTGGCGCTCATGTAAATACAAATGCGGGTCCAGGAGGATTCCATGTTGCAGAAGCTGCGCCAGCGTGCCAAGTCGGAGAAGGGCTTCACCCTCATCGAGCTGCTCGTCGTGATCCTGATCATCGGCATCCTTGCCGCGATCGCCATTCCGTCGTTCCTCAACCAGAAGTCCAAGGCGAGCGACGCTTCGGCCAAGGAGCTGGCCCGCACGGCCCAGACGACCGCGGAGACGCTGGCCACCGACGCCAACGGCAGCTACACCGGGGTCACGCAGGCGGGCCTGAACACGGCCGAGCCGTCGATCCTCATCGCGCCCACCGGCAAGGACGCCTGGATCAGTACCGCGACCCCCGGCACCAACACCTACAGCGTGACGGCGACCTCGGCCCCGACCGGTAACACCTACACGGTCTCCCGGACCGCCGCCGGCACGACCACGCGGACCTGCACGGTCGCGGCCGGTCAGGCCACCAGCGGCGGCTGCGCCGGCGGCGTCGCCGGCGGCGCAGCTGGCAGCTGGTAAGCGCCAGGTCAGAAGCGAAGCGTGAAGCAGACGCCTGTGTGGGGGATGGGTACCCCATCCCTCCCCAAGCGTTCACGGGTCGGTGCGGCGGTGGGCTCTTGCATCGCCGCCGGGGTTTGGAGGTGCTCGACGCGGCCGGGGCCGAAATCCTCGGCT
>JBPCNA010000052.1:0-4451 GCA_051001735.1 Solirubrobacteraceae bacterium | reverse complement strand
GACCGCGCGTCGCGCACAGCCTGCCGGACCGCCACCCGCCCAGCCGACCACAGCCTTTCCCTCACGAAGCGCAGAATGCGAGAAATCGACGACCCCCACTTGACAAAACGCTCTCCATATCAGTTCTGCTGGGTGATCGGCGCCGTCTGCGCCCCGTTGGCGACCGGAGCGGCGTTTGTCTGAGAGCACGTTGGCGGCGACCGCCGCGTTGATCGGGATCGCCACGTCGACCCCTCGACCGTGGTTTACCGCGATCGCCGCGTCGATGTCGGCCCGCCCAATTGACGCCGTCCTCTCCGCGGCGAACACCCTCGTGCCCCTGCATGGCCCGGTGATCCCCGACTCGCAGGCCGCAAAACGGCTCGCGCTCTCCGGGAAAACCCGAAAAACCCCGGCTTGCAGGGTAAAGTCGGGATAGTGCCCCGGCGGGCCGTCACCCGGGGTTTACTCCTACGTCAGCGATGATTGCCGGGCCCGCCAGCCGGGCATCCCTCCCTCATGCCGGCGACGCCCGCCACCATCGAACAGCTCGCCCGCGACGTCGCGCTCAGCCCCGATGCCGAGAACGCGCTGCGGGCGCTCGCCGCCCTGCGCACCGAGCTCAACATGCTCGAGCCCGAGCTGGTCATCCGCGCCCTCGGCACCGGTGCGTCCTGGAGCCAGGTCGCCCGGGCGCTTGGCGTGACCAAGCAGGCGGCGCACAAGAAGCACCGCCATCTCGCCGAACAGCGGTCAGTGCCCGCCCCGGCGGGCCCGAAGATGCTGGTCACCAGCGAGGCTCGGCGGAGCATCCAGCTCGCCCGCGAGGAGGCGCGCGCTCTCGGTCAGGGCGCCGTCGGGACCGAGCACATTCTGCTCGGCATCCTCCGCTGCGACCAGGGCCACGCCGTCAAGGCGCTGAACGCGCTCGGCGTCACGCTCGACGGGGCTCGCGATTGCCTCCAGCCGACGCTCGTCGCCGTCCCCGGCTCCACGCCCGACCCGGCCTCCCGTCGCGACGGCGGCATCACCCCGCACGCCCGCCGCATCCTCGAAGGCTCGCTGCGCGAGGCGGTCAAGCGCCGGGAGGGCTACATCGGCGTCGAGCACCTCCTGCTCGCCCTCCTCGCCGACTCGCGCAACGGCGCGACCCAGACGCTCGAGGCCCTCCACGCCACGCCCGGGCAGATCCGCCGCCAACTCGAGCGCGAATGGGAGCGCCTGGCCGCGAGCTGACGCGCCTCACAGTCCCGACGGGTAGGTCTCGGGCGCCGCCGTGGCTGCGGCCCACGGCTCGAGCGGCTCGAGCGGCTCGAGCGCAGTCGTCTCGTCGATGTGGACGACGAGATCGAACTGCCGATCCGGCCGCACGTTCGTGTAGTGGTTCCAGATCTCCGTCTCCGGCCGGTAGACGACGCCGACCATGCGCTCGAGCAGCCGCTCACCGGCGGCGGCCGCCTGCGGGTCGAGTGCCCCGGCGCCGATGCCGCGGTCGTGCAGGCGCCGCTCGAGCGACCCCTCGAGACTCGGGAGGAGGTCGCGGCGCTCGGCCGGGCCACCCCACTCGCGGGCGGCGGTGACCGTCCCGGCGTGCGTGGTCAGGCCGACCAGGCACGCCGCCTCGCCGTGGCGCTCGCGGACGAGCTGCCCGAGGCTGAGCTCGCCGAGATGCGTCCCGGACTCGGTCGCCCGGGCGTCGCCGACGTGGGAGTTGTGCGCCCAGACGACGATGCCCCGGCCGCCGGTGTGGGCGTCGAGCGCGTCGAGCGTGTCGGCCATGTGCGTGTCGCGGAGGTTCCAGGCGCTCGGGCCGCCCCGGAAGATCGCCCGGTAGAAGCCCTCGGCGGCGGCCGCCAGCCGCGCGTTCTGCTCGGCGGCGAACCACGCGTCCCCGTCGGTGGCCGGGTCTGCCGCGGCCCGCGCGCGCAGCTCGAGCAGCTGGGCGAGGACGACGTCCTCGCAGGGGTCCTTCTCACCGGCCTCGGCCGCCTGGCCGTAGGTGCGCTCATCGAGGTCCTCGAAGCAGGCGTAGCGTCGGCGGGCCCGCGCCGCCGCCACCCGATCGACCGAGTCGAGGTACTCGACGACCGCGGCCATCGACTCCCGCATGCTGTAGAGGTCCAGCCCGTAGAAGCCCGCTCCCCGCCCGTGCTCGCGCAGCCACTCGAGCAGGTCGACGGCCACCCGATTGCGCCAGAGCCACTGGGGGAAGCGCACGAAGCCGCCGAGCGCGGCCTCGGCCGAGGGATCTTCGCCGGCGCCCCTCACGTAGCGGTTGGCGCGCGCCGCCGCCGGCCAGTCGGCCTCGACGGCGACCCCGGCGAAGCCGCGCTCGGCGATCAGCCGGCGGGTGAGCTGGGCGCGGACGGCATAGAACTCGTGGGTGCCGTGCGTCGCCTCGCCGAGCAGCACGAAGCGCGCGTCGCCGACCAGGCCGGGGAGATCCTCGAGCGGCCATGCGCCTACCTCGGGCATACCCGGGGCCTACCCCCCGGCGCCCGCCGCCAAGCGAGCCTCAGGCCACGCCGGAGGGGGCGCGCTCGCGCCGGCTCGCTCTGATCCGCTCGGTCTTGTTGAGGACCGCCTTGCGCATGCGGACGGTGAGCGGCGTGACCTCGGCACACTCGTCCGGGCGCAGGAGCTCGAGCGTCTGGTCGAGCGACAGCTGCTTGTGGGGCACCAGGCGCACCAGCACCTCGGAGGTCGAGGAGCGGATGTTGTTGAGGTGCTTCTCCTTGGTGGCGTTGACGTCGAGATCGTCGGAGCGGGCGTTTTCGCCCACGATCATCCCCTCGTAGACCTCCTCGCCCGGGCCGACGAACAGGGTCCCCCGCTCCTGGAGATTCATCAGGGCGAACTGGGCGGTGATCCCCTGCCGATCGGCGACGAGCGCCCCGGTCGGGCGCATCTTGAGCTCGCCGAACCACGGCTCCCAGCCCTCGAAGACGTGGTGGAGGATTCCGGTGCCGCGGGTCTCGGTGAGGAACTCGGTGCGGAAGCCGATCAGGCCGCGCGCCGGCACCAGGTAGTCCATCCGCACCCAACCCGTCCCGTGGTTGACCATCTGCTCCATGCGGCCCTTGCGCAGGGCGATCAACTGGGTCACCACGCCGACGTAGTCCTCGGGCACGTCGATGGCCAGCCGCTCGACCGGCTCGTTTATCTTGCCCCTGATCTCCCGGGTCAGCACCTGGGGCTGGCCGACGGTCAGCTCGAAGCCCTCCCGGCGCATCAGCTCGACGAGCACGGCCAGCTGGAGCTCGCCCCGCCCCTGGACCTCCCAGGCGTCTGGACGCTCGGTGTCGCCGACCCGGAGCGACACGTTGCCGACCAGCTCCGCCTCGAGGCGGGACCGGATCTGGCGCGCGGTCAGCTTCGAGCCCTCGCGGCCGGCCAGGGGCGAGGTGTTGATGCCGATCGTCACCGAGAGCGACGGCTCGTCGACGGTGATCACCGGGAGCGCACGCGCGTCCTCGGGGTCAGCCAGGGTCTCGCCGATCGTCACCTGGGCGATCCCGGCGACGGCGATGATCTCCCCGGGCCCGGCCTCGACCGCGTCGACCCTGTCGAGGGCGTCGGTCACGTAGAGCTCGGCCACCTGGGCGCGCTCGATCGAGCCGTCGGCCCGGCACCAGGCCAGCTGCTGGCCCTTGCGGATCACACCGTGGCGGACCCGGCAGATCGCCAGCCGCCCGACGTAGGGCGAGGCGTCGAGGTTGGTCACCAGGGCCTGGAGTGGGTGCTCGGGATCGTGCAGCGGCGCCGGGATGTGGTCCAGGAGCAGATCCATCAAGGGCGCCAGGTCGGTCCCCACCTCGCCCTCCTCGAGCGAGGCCCAGCCGGCGCGCGCGTTGGTGTAGACGATCGGGAACTCGATCTGTTCCTCGTCGGCGTCGAGGTCGAGAAACAGCTCGTAGACCTCGTCGACCACCTCGGCGATGCGGGCGTCGGGCCGGTCGACCTTGTTGACCACGAGGATCACGGGGAGCCGCGCCTCGAGCGCCTTGCGCAGGACGAAGCGGGTCTGGGGGAGGGGGCCTTCGCTGGCGTCGACGAGGAGGAGGATCCCGTCGACCATGGTCAGGCCCCGCTCGACCTCGCCGCCGAAGTCGGCGTGCCCAGGCGTGTCGATGATGTTGAGCTTGACGTCGCGGTAGCGGACCGACGTGTTCTTGGCGAGAATGGTGATCCCCTTCTCCCGCTCGAGATCGGTCGAGTCCATGACCCGTTCGGCCACGTCCTGGTTGGCGCGGAAGGCGCCCGACTGCCAGAGCATCGCGTCGACCAGGGTCGTCTTTCCGTGGTCGACGTGGGCCACGATGGCCACGTTTCGGAGATCGTCGCGGGATTTGAGCACCCCCTGAGGCTAGTGGTCGGGGCGCGCAGGAGCCGAACCGGCACTCCGGAGGGCGCCCCGACGGGGGCACCGGGGTGCCCCGGATCGCTCGCCAAAACCGCTTTTGGCGAAGCAC
>JBPCNA010000051.1:0-18493 GCA_051001735.1 Solirubrobacteraceae bacterium | reverse complement strand
GGTACGGCGATCAACCGGGATCTCGATCCGGTCTACATGCTCCTGACCACGCAGGCCTCCGTAATCAAGACAGTCGAAGTCGTCGCGAACTACGGCGGCTCCCTCGACGTCATCCTCGACGACGCCTAACCAAGGGGAACCATGGAACCCGCTGCCGCAGTAACCATCCTCGCCGTCGTCATCGTCGTCCTGATCCTCGTCGTCTACCTCGTCGCCGTCATCGGTCAGCTCAAGCAGATCACCGCTGACCTCGACATCGTCATCGGATCGGTGCTCGAGATCGTCCGCCAGACCGGGCCGGTCAACGCCGTCGTGACGACGATCAACCGGCAGCTCGACGTCGGCGTCGACCTGCTCGAGGGCCTGCTCGTCAAGAAGGCCGGAATGCAGGACGCCCTCGGTCTCGTCGAGGGCCTCTATCCCGGTGCAGCCGCCGCCGGCTTCCGCCGCTTCGGCCGCAGCCGCAACCAGAAGGTGCCGCGCATCGGCGAGGTCTACACGCAGGGCACGCTGACGCTGGCGCGCCTCGGTCGTGAGGCTCCGATCGCCGCCGGCAACCCGGCCGGCCCGGCGCTCCGCAACGCGGTCGGCGCCAGCTCGTCCGCTCGCACGCTCTATCCGGACCCGCGTCGTTCCAGCGGTGCCAGCCGGGAGAACCTCCCGTTCTCGCCGGTCGTCGGCTCGGCCTCGCCGAGCCAGTACGTCCCGACGACGACGCCGGGCGAGCGCACCCGGCGCACCGAGCGCGAGAACCCCTCGCCGCAGGAGACCGGATTCTCGGTCCGCCCGCCGAAGGGCCACCGCCAAGCCGCCCCGGCGCGGCCGGCCGCTCCGGCGCCCACGCCCGCTGCACCCGAGGCGCCCGCCGACGAGCCGACCGCCGCCGACGAGCCGACCGCCGTCGAGGGGATCAAGGCGCGGTTCTCGGCGATCAGCAAGCGCCCCTGGGAGACCTAGGCAGCTCACCGCGACCCGCGTCGGCCCTCCATGCGGGCCGGCGCGGTCGTGCGGTGCGGGGCCGCGACGCCGGCCGACCGCCGTCGGCCTGACGCTCCGACGCGGGCCGCCCCGCCCACCTGCCTGCGCTCCGAGGAGGAAGCTCGAGCGCCTCCGGGGCGCGGCTACCGTGCCGTGTCCTCGCCGCCGGCCGTGGCCGGCCGCGGGTCAGAGTCGTCGATCGAGACGATGCACGACGGCGGGCAGCCGGCCGGCATCTGCAGCTGATTGGGCGCCCACCACCAGCTCTGGACGGGGACGACGGCCGAGTCCGGCACGTCGAGCTCGAAGATGACGGTCGACTCCGACCCGAGCGTCATCGCCCGCAGCCACGCGTACTCCCGTGCCAAGTCGACGGTCGGGGCGACAAAGCTGTTGGGCCGAAGCCCCTCGCTCTCGATCCCCGCCCGGCACTCGTCCGTCGTGCCGTGGAAGACGATCAACCTAGCCGCCGATCTGGGACATCGACCGCGCCGGCTGGCGGTAGCCCGGGTCGTTGACCCGGTGCTTGAGCTCCTTGCGCCAGACGGCGTCGCGGATGACCCGCTCGACCTCGGCGTCGCTCGCGCCCTCGCGCATCGGCGTCCGCAGGTCGGTCTCGTGCATCGAGAACAGGCACGTCCGGAGCTTGCCCTCCGAGGTGACGCGGATCCGGTTGCAGTCCCCGCAGAAGGGGTCGGAGACCGGGTTGATGAAGCCGATCTTGCCCCGGCCGTCGGCGAAGCGGTAGACCCGCGCGGTCGCGCTCGGCTCGCGCGGCTCGGGCTCCAGCGGGTAGACCGCGTCGATCGCCGCCCGGATCTCCTCGCCCGGCAGCACGAGGTCGGGGTTCCACGCCTGATCGGCGTCGAGCGGCATGAACTCGATGAAGCGCACCTCGAAGGGGCGCTCGCGGGCGAAGCGCGCCAGCGGCAGAATCTCGTCCTCGGTGAAGCCGCGCAGGCCGACCGCGTTGATCTTGATCGGGTGCGCCTCCGGATGGCCGGCGAGGACCTCGAGGCCGCGCAGGACGCGGGGGAGGGCGTCGCGCCGGGTCATCTGGAAGAAGCGGTCGCGCTGGAGCGAGTCGATCGAGACGTTGAAGCGGCTGACGCCGGCGGCCACGAGGGCCGCGGCGTCGCGCTCGAGCAGGAAGCCGTTGGTGGTCACGCTGAGATCCTCGACGCCGTCGATCGCCCGGAGCATGCCGGCCAGGCGGGGGAAGTCCCGCCGCACGAGCGGCTCGCCTCCGGTCAGGCGCACGTCGCGGACGCCGATCGACGCGAGGATCCCGACGAGGCGGGCGACCTCCTCGAAGCTCAGCACCTCGCCGTGCTCGAGCCAGGGCAGGCCCTCGGCGGGCATGCAGTACTGGCAGCGGAAGTTGCAGCGGTCGGTGACCGAGATGCGGACATCGCCGATCGCGCGGCCGTGGCCGTCCTCGAGAGGCTCGGGCTGAGTCATCTCGGAGCTCCTGTCTCGAGCTCTTCGTCGCGCTTCCAGGTGCCCGAGCGGCCGCCGCTCTTCTCGAGCAGCTCCACCCGCTCGAGGAAGACGCCGCGCTCGATGCCCTTGACCATGTCGTAGACGCAGAGGGCGCCGACGGCCGCACCGACCATCGCCTCCATCTCCACCCCGGTTCGGGCGAAGACACGCGCGGTCGTGGTGATGGTAACCGTCCCGGCCGGCGCATCGACGTCGATATCGACCTCGACCGAGTCGAGCGGAAGCGTGTGGGCGAGCGGGATCAGCTCGTCGGTCCGCTTGGCCGCCTGGATCGCGGCCAGGCGCGCCGTGCAGATGACGTCGCCCTTCGGGGCATCGCCGGCCGCCACGGCGGCCGCCGTCTCCGGCGCCATCCGCACCACGGCGCGCGCCACGGCGACCCGGGCGGTCTCGGGCTTGGCGCCCACGTCGACCATGCTCGCCCGGCCGCGGCCATCCAGATGGGTCAGGCGCTGCTCGGGAGTTAGTCGTACCATCCTGCATATGCATGTTACCGTCCGACTATTCGCCGTCCTCCGCGAGCGGGCCGGGGCCGGGACGCTCGAGTTGTCGCTCGACGACGGCGCCACCGTCCACGACGCGATCGCCGAGCTCCGCCGCGGGCCGCTCCGCGACCTCCCCGAGGACGCGCCGTTCGTCGTCGCCGTCGGCCGCGAGTACGCCCCCCGCGAGCAGCGGCTCCAGCCCGGGGACGAGCTCGCGCTGGTGCCCCCGGTCAGCGGCGGTGCCGAGGACCCCGTGCGCCTCGCCGAGGTCACCGGCGAGCCGCTCGATGTCGAGGCCATCCGCCGGCTCGTGGCCGACCCCAGCACCGGGGCGATCGTCGTCTTCGTCGGGACGACCCGCGAGATCCCGAGCCTCGAGTACGAGGCCTACGTCGACATGGCCCGCGACCAGATCGCCCGCCTCGCCGCCGCCGTCGCCGCCGAGCACGGCCTCCCCGCCGTCGCGGTCGCCCACCGGACCGGCACGGTCGCCCTCGGCGAGCCCAGCGTCGTCGTCGCCGTCTCCGCTCCCCACCGCGCCGAGGCGTTCGCCGGATGCCGGGCCCTGCTCGACGCGGTGAAGGGCCAGGCGCCGATCTGGAAGCGCGAGCATCCGGGCGACCGACCCCCGGCCTGGGTTGCCGGTACGCTGCCCCAGACGTAGCTTCTCGGCCGATCCCGAAGCGCGCTCGCCACGGCGTTTTCCGGCCCCCGGACGGGCTCGGCGGGGTCCTCCGGGCGCGGCCGGCGGTCGCCTTGACTTGGCCGATCGGTCCATGCGAACATGAAAATCAGGCTCTTTCGACCAAAAGGAGTAGCGACTTGCAGACCCCGGGACCATTCGAGTACGAACGCGCCACGAGCGTTGAGGGCGCGATCGCGTCCCTCGAGCGGCTCGGTGCCGACGCGCGGCTCATCGCCGGCGGGCACAGCCTGCTGCCGATGATGAAGCTGCGCCTGGCCAACCCCGAGCACCTGATCGACATCAACGATCTCACCGAGCTCTCGTTCATCCGCAAGCAGGGCAACGAGATCTGCATCGGCGCGATGACGCGTCACGTCGAGCTCCTCAAGTCCGACCTCCTGCGCAAGTACTTCCCCGTCTTCTACGACGCGGAAATGGTCATCGCCGACCCGGTGGTCCGCAACCGCGGCACCATCGGCGGCTCGCTCTGCCAGGCCGACCCGGCCGAGGACCTCTCGGCCGTCTGCTCCGCCCTCAAGGCTACGGCGGTCATCCGCGGCTCCGGCGGCGAGTCGATGGTCGACATGAACGACTTCCACGTCGGGCCGTACATGACCGCGGTCGGCGAGGGCCAGATGCTCACCGAGGTGCGCATCCCGATCCGACCCAACGGCAGCAGCGCGCACGAGAAGGTCGAGCGCCGTGCCGGAGACTGGGCGATCGCCGCCGTCTCCGCCGCCGTCTGGATGGACGGCAACAAGATCGGCGACGCCGGCATCGGCCTCAGCGCGGTCGGACCCACCACGATCCACGCGGCGCGGTCCGAGGAGTTCCTCCGCGGCAAGGCCCCGTCGGAGGACGTCTTCGCACAGGCCGGCGCGATGGCCGCCGCCGACTGCTCCCCGAGTGCCGACGGCCGCGGACCGGTCGACTACAAGCGCCACCTGGCCGGCGTGCTCACCAAGCGCGCACTCCGCCGGGCCACCGCCCGCGCCCTCCACCAGGAGATCTGAACATGCAAGTCACCGTCAACATCAACGGAACGCCCTACAGCGGCGATGTCGAGCCGCGGCTGCTCCTGCTCCACTTCATCCGCGAGACCGCGGAGCTCCACGGCACCCACTGGGGCTGCGACACGTCCAACTGCGGCGCCTGCGTCGTGCAGATGGACGGCCAGCCGGTCAAGTCGTGCACCATCCTCGCCGCGATGTGCGAGGGCCACGAGATCCGCACGGTCGAGGACCTCGAGGTCGACGGCCAGCTCGACCCGATCCAGGCGGGCTTCCACGAGATGCACGCCCTCCACTGCGGGTTCTGCACGCCCGGCATGCTGATGACCGCGCGCGCCCTGCTGGACGAGAATCCTGATCCAAGCGAGCTGGAGATCCGTACGGCTATCTCGGGTGCGATTTGTCGGTGCACCGGCTACAAGAACATCGTGTCGGCAGTTCGATGGGCGGCCGAGTACGAGGGCGCCCCCTCACAAGGGAGTTGAGCATGGCAACAATCGAAGAGAACCTTCCAAGCGCCAAGACTGAGCGGCCAATCGGTTTCGGCCGCTTGAAGCGCAAGGAAGACGCACGCTTCATCCGAGGTCAGGGCAACTACCTCGACGATCTGCGCCTGCCCGGCACGGTCGTCGGCGCCTTCCTCCACAGCCCCTACGCCCATGCGCGCATCAAGTCGATCGACACGTCGGCGGCGCTCGCGCACCCGCGCGTCGCCGCGGTCATCACCGCCAAGGACCTCGAGACTCTGGGCCTCGCCTGGATGCCGACGATCTCCTACGACACGCAGGCCGTGCTCGCGGGCGACAAGGTCCGCTTCCAGCACCAAGAGGTCGCCTTCGTCATCGCCCTCGACGAGTACGCGGCGCGTGACGCCGTCACGCTCATCGACGTCGACTACGAGCCGCTCCCCGTCGTGGTCAACGCTCGCAAGGCGCTCGACGCGGATGCTCCGCTGATCCGTGACGACAAGGTTGGCCAGCGCGACAACCTGGCGAGCCCCAACTGGGAGGCTGGCGACAAGCTGGCGACCGACCGGGTGTTCGCCCAGGCCGACACCGTGGTCACGCGGGACATCATCTACCCGCGCTGCCACCCGGCTCCGCTGGAGACGTGCGGCATGGTGGCGGACTTCAACCCGAACACCGGCCAGCTCAACATCTACAACGGCAACCAGGCGCCCCACGCCCACCGCACGGTCTACGCGCAGGTGGCGGGTCTCGCCGAGCACATGATCCGGATCCAGTGCCAGGACATCGGCGGCGGCTTCGGCGGCAAGGTGCCGGTCTACCCTGGCTACGTATGCGCGATCGCCGGCTCGATCGTCGCCGGCGTGCCGGTGAAGTGGATCGAGGATCGCTCAGAGAACCTGATCTGCGACAGCTTCGCCCGCGACTACATCATGAACTCGCAGATGTGCTCCAAGGGCGGGAAGATCACCGGCCTGCGGGTCGACGTGATCGCCGATCACGGTGCTTTCGACTCGACGGCGCAGCCGACGAAGTTCCCGGCCGGGTTCTTCCACATCGTCTGCGGCTCGTACACCCTCGAGGCGTCGCACGTCAACGTCAAGGCGGTCTACACCAACAAGGCGCCGGGCGGCGTCGCCTACCGGTGCTCCTTCCGGATCACCGAGGCGGTCTACCTGGTCGAGCGGATGGTTGACGCGCTGGCCATCGAAATGGGCGTCGACCCGCTCGAGCTGCGCATGCGGAGCTTCATCCGCCCTGAGCAGTTCCCCTACGAGACGACGACGGGCTGGACCTACGACTCCGGTGACTACGCGAAGACGATGCAGGTGGCGAAGGACATCGCCGGCTACGACGATCTCCGTAAGGAGCAGGCCGAGAAGCGGGCGCAGGGCCTGCTGATGGGCATCGGCTGCACCTTCTTCACCGAGGGCGTCGGCGCCGGTCCCCGCAAGCACATGGACATCCTCGGACTGGCCATGAACGACGGTGCCGACCTGCGGGTTCACCCGTCCGGCAAGGCCGTGGTCAGCCTCTCGGCTCAGACGCAGGGTCAGGGCCACGAGACGACGTTCGCGCAGATCGTCGCCGAGCAGGTCGGGCTGCCGCTCGAGCGCGTGACGGTGGTCAAGGGCGACACCAAGCTGGTCGCGCGGGGGAGCGGGACGTACGGCTCGAAGTCGACCCAGATCGGTGGTGTCGCGGCCCGCGCGGCCGCGGTCGAGGTGGTGCAGAGCGCCAAGCGGCTGGCCGCCGAGCAGCTCGAGGCCGATCCCCGTGACATGGTGCTCGAAGCCGGCTCGGGCGAGTTCCACGTCGCCGGTGCGCCGGTGCCGGCGCTGGATTGGGCTGAACTGGCCTCGAGGCTCGATGCCCAGGGACGGATCGCGGAGCTGCGCGCCGAGGTGGACTTCGAGCCGCCGATGCCGACGTTCCCGTTCGGGGCCCACGTCGCCGTAGTCGAGGTCGACTCCGAGACCGGGGCCGTGGCACTGCTGCGGATGATCGCCGTGGACGACGCCGGACGGATCATCAACCCGATGATCGCCGACGGACAGATCCACGGCGGCGTCGCTTCGGGGATCGCCCAGGCGCTGCACGAGGAGTTCGCCTACGACGAGGACGGCAACCCGCTGTGCTCGAACTTCGTCAGCTACTGCATCCCGTCCGCGATGGAGTTCCCGCAGTTCGAGCTGGTTCGGATGGAGACGCCGACACCTGTCAACCCGCTCGGCGCCAAGGGAATCGGCGAGTCAGGGACGATCGGCTCCACGCCGGCGGTTCACAACGCGGTGATCGACGCGCTCGCGCACCTCGGGGTCAGGCACATCGACATGCCGGTCAACGGGGAACGCGTCTGGCGAGCGCTGGCCGCGTCCCGCGCGGACTGAGCGATTCCGGACCGACTCCGTACCCTGCTCACTTCGTGGAGCACCAGTTCAACGACTTGCCCCCCCGCCGGCCGGAAGGCCGCGCGTTCACGCAGCCGCGCCGGCCGGGCTTTGCGGACTGCGCCCCGTCAGGACGGATGCGGCTCGATGCGCTCGCCTGCTGGCTGCAGGACGTCGCCTACGCCGACGTCGAGGACGCCGGACTCGCGCAGGCGGCGGTCTGGGTCGTGCGCCGCACGAGGATTCGCGTGCAGCGCTTCCCGCGCTTTGGTGAGCGCTTCGAGCTGACGACCTTCTGCAGCGGCCTCGGGCGCATGTGGGCCGAGCGCCGGACCGACGTGGTCGGGTGCGGTGCGAGCGAGCCCACGGTCGAGGCGGTGTCACTTTGGGTCCACCTCGACGTCGAGCGCTGGCGACCGGCGCCCCTGACCGCGGAGGAGATCGCGATCTACGGCGGCGCCGCGCCCGAGCGCCGGGTGAGCGCGAGGCTGCGCCACCCGGCCCCTCCAGCCGGCGCCGACGGCGGGGGGGCTTGGACGTTTCGCGCGACCGAGTGTGACATCGCCGATCACGTCAACAACGCGGCCTACTGGCAGCCGCTCGAGGAGGAGCTGCTCGCCCACCCCGAGCCCGCGCGGATCGATGTCGAGCTCGAGTACCGAACGCCCGCGCAGGCGGGACACAAGCGCGTGCTCTCAGACGGCGATTGGCGCTGGATCGTCGGCGCCGGGGACGAGCTGCACGCCTCGATGCTGGTCAGGGATGGTTCAGGTGGCTGACGCCGAGGCGATCCTGCGCGCGGCCCGGCGACCGTTGGTGATCGGGATGGGCGGCGGCGGGGACGTCGTCGGGGCGCTCGCTAGCGCCGAGTTCGCCCGCCTCTACGACGGCGCCGAGCCGGTCGTCGGTGGCCTGAGCTGGGAGCGGCGGCCGGTGGACCCGGTACCGGGACCGCGGCGCGTGGACGAGATCGAGGGTGCGGAGCTGGTCGCGCCTGGGGTCCTGCTCGCTGGTCCGAGCACGCGCGTGCGCGGACGCGAGGTCTACTTCGCCGAGTCCCGCATGGCCGCGTTTCTGGACCGCCGGACCCTCCTGGTCACGATTGACGACGGGCCGGCCGCGATCGCCGATGGCCTTGCGCGTGCGCTGAATGCGCTGCGCGGCGACCTGCTGCTGCTGATCGACGTCGGCGGCGATGTGCTCGCCCAGGGCGACGAGGCCGGTCTGCGTAGCCCTCTGTGCGACGCGATCATGCTCGCCGCCGGGTCGCGCCTCGCCGCGGCCGGGACGCCGGTGTTGCTCGGGATCTTCGGGATCGGCTGCGATGCCGAGCTGACCGTGGAGGAAGTGCTGGCCAGAATCGCCGAGGTGGCGGCCGCCGGGGGGCTGTGCGGGGCGCGCGGGCTGACCGACGCCGTCGCCGATCGCCTCGAGCGCTCGATGGAGCTCGTCCCGACCGAAGCCAGCGCCCAGGCTGTGCGAGCGTTCCGCGGAGCCAGCGGTCCGGTCGCGATCCGCGGCGGCGCGCGCTCGTTCTCGCTGTCAACGGTCGCCGCGCTGACCTTCTACCTCGACGCCGAGGTCGCGTTCAACACGGCCGGCCGTCTGGCCCGGGCCGTCGCGAGTACCGGCAGCCTCCAGGCGGCCAACGAGGCGCTCGGCGCGATCGGAGTTCGCACCGAGCTCGACCTCGAGAACGACGCCGCGGCGCACGGGGAGCGCAGCGGGCGGCAGCTCAGGGTTTGAACACGACCTTGCCGACGATGTCTCCAGCGAGCATCGACTGAAACCCGTCACGAGCGTCGGCGAGCGGCATCGTCGCGTGAACCGCGGGGCGGATGTCGCGCTCGAGGCAGAAGCGGATCAGCCGCCCGAGCTCGTCTCGGGTCCCCATCGTCGAGCCGACCACCGAGAGCTGCAAGAAGAAGACACGCGTCAGCTCGGCCGCCGGCGCGTCTCCGGAGGTCGCGCCTGACACCACCAGCTTGCCCCCCGGCCGCAGCGAGCGCACCGAGTGCGCCCAGGTCGCCTGGCCGACGGTCTCCATCACCGCGTCGACGCGCTCGGGCAGCCTCGCGCCGGACTCGAACGCCTGCTCGGCGCCGAGCTTCAGCGCCTCCTCGCGCTTGTCCTGCGAGCGGCTAGTGACCCATACGCGCGCTCCGGCGGCGCTGCCCAGGACGGTGAGCGCGGTCGCGACGCCGCCCGCCGCCCCCTGGACGAGGATCGTCATGCCGGGGGTCACGCCGCCGCGCGTGAACAGCATCCGGTAAGCCGTCAGCCAGGCGGTCGGCAGGCAGGCGGCGTGCTCGAATGACAACGTTGGGGGCTTGGGCACGACGTTTCGCTTCGGCACCGCTACCCGTTCCGCGAGCGCGCCCTGGTAGCGCTCTGAGAGCAGCGAGCGGCGCGGGTCGAGCGTCTCGTCGTCGCGCCAGGAGTCGCCGGTGATCACCGCGTGGACCACGACCTCGTTGCCGTCCTCGTCTAAGCCAGCCGCGTCGCAGCCGAGGATCATCGGCAGCTTGTCCTCGTCGAGGCCGACCCCTCGTAGTGACCACAGGTCGTGATGGTTCAGTGACGCCGCCTTGACGGTGACCGTGGTCCATCCCGGGGGCGCCTCGGGCTCGGGGCGCTCGCCGATCTCGAGCCCGCTCAGCGGGTCTTCACGATCGATCTTGGTGGCGTACGCGGCGAGCATGGCTAGCTCCAGCCGCCGCGCGGGCTGTCGATCGCGGCTTGCGCCGCGGCGATCCGCGCGATCGGGACGCGAAACGGCGAGCACGAGACGTAGTCGAGTCCGGCGTCGTGGAAGAACGCGATCGACTCGGGGTCGCCGCCGTGCTCGCCGCAGATGCCGAGCTCGAGTTCCGGGTGGGCCTCGCGCCCGACCCAGGCGCCGAGCCGCACGAGCCAGCCGACGCCCGGCTTGTCGATCGTCTCGAACGGGCTGCGGTCGATGATCTTTCGCTCGAGGTAGGCGGGGACGAACTTCGACTCGACGTCGTCGCGAGAGAAGCCAAGCGCGGTTTGGGTCAAATCGTTGGTCCCAAACGAGAAGAAGTCGGCAAAGCGGGCGATCCGGTCGGCGACGAAGCACGCGCGCGGGAGCTCGATCATCGTTCCGACCGTGTAGTCGGTCCCGGCCTTCAGCCCCTCCTGCTCGCCGACCCCCTGCACCAGCTCGCGCATCAGCTCGATCTCGTGCTCGTAATCGACCAGCGGGATCATGATCTCGGGATGCGGCGGCTCGGCGGCGGCCTTCGCTGCGCGCATGATCGCGTGGACCTGCATCTCATAGATCTCGGGGTACAGGATCCCCAGCCGGCAGCCACGCGTGCCGAGCATCGGGTTCTCCTCGGAGATCTCGTGCACCCGGTCGAGCAGCTGCTCGAGCTCGGCGAGGTCATCGGCCTCCTCGATCCGCGCCCGCTCCACCTGGGCCGAGAGGTCGGGGAGGTTGGGCAGAAACTCGTGCAGCGGCGGGTCGAGCAGGCGGACCGTGACCGGCAGCCCGGCCATCGCTTCGAACAGCCCCTCGAAGTCCTCCTGCTGGAGCGGCAGGAGCTCGGCCAGCGAGCGCTGGCGGGCCTCGCGCGAGCCGGCCATGATCATCGCCCGCATCTTCGGCTGGCGATCCTCGGCCATGAACATGTGCTCGGTCCGGCACAGTCCGATCCCCTCTGCGCCGAGCTCGCGCGCGCGGCGTGCGTCCTGCGGCGTGTCGGCGTTGGCGCGCACCCCCAGCGAGCGCAGGTCATCCGCCCACGTGAGCACCTGCTGGAAGTTCTCGTCGACCTGCGCCTCGACGAGCGGGACGTCGTCGACCGTCACGCATCCCTTGGTGCCGTCGATCGAGATCCGGTCGCCCTCGTGCAGTTCGGTGCCGTTGACCGCGATCGTCTTGGTGGCCAGGTCGATCGCGATCGCGTCGGCTCCCACGACCGCGGGCCTGCCCATGCCGCGCGCGACCAGCGCCGCATGCGAGGCCTTGCCCCCCTCGCTGGTCAGGATGCCCTGCGCGGCGTGAAACCCGGCCACATCCTCGGCGTCGGTGAACGGGCGCACCAGGATCACGTCACGCCCCTCCTGCGCCGCCGCGACCGCGTCGGCGGCGGTGAACACGACCGCCCCCTTGGCCGCGCCCGGCGAGGCTGCGACCCCGGTGGCGAGCACGGCGAAGTCGGCCTTGGGGTCGAACGTCGGGTGCAGCAGCGCGTCGAGCGAACTCGGATCGATCGTGCCCAGCGCCCGCTCGCGGGTCAGCAGCCCCTCGGCCACGGCATCGACCGCAAAGCGGACCGCAGCCTGGGCGGGGCGCTTGGCGTTGCGGGTCTGGAGCATGTACAGCCGCTCCTCCTCGACCGTGAACTCGGTGTCCTGCATGTCCTCGTAGTGGCGCTCGAGCGTGCGCAGGATCTCCATCAGCTCGGCGTGGACGCCGGGCAGCCACTCCTTGATCTCGGCGATGTCCCGCGGAGTGCGCACGCCCGAGACGACGTCCTCGCCCTGGGCGTTGGGAAGGAAGTCGCCGCTGGGCTCGGGCGCGCCGGTGACCTCGTCGCGCGAGAACGCGACCCCCGAGCCGGACGTGTCGCCCTTGTTGCCGAACACCATCTGCTGGACGTTGACCGCGGTCCCCCAGTCGTCGGGGATCCGGTTCATCCGTCGGTAGGAGACCGCCCGTTCGCCGACCCAGGAGTCGAACACGGCGCGGATCGCGAGGCGCAGCTGCTCCTGCGGGTCCTGGGGGAACTGCTCGCCGGTGTGCTCGCGGTAGATGCCCTGAAACGTCTCGGTCAGGTCCTTGAGTGCGTCGAGGTCGAGCTCGGTGTCGTCCTTGACTCCGCGCTGCGACTTGGCGGCCTTGATCGCGTCCTCGAATCGCTCCCCGGGGATCCCGCGCGAGACGTTGCCGAACATCTGCACGAAGCGCCGGTAGGAGTCCCACGCGAAGCGCTCGTTGTCGGTGGCCCGCGCGAGGCCGAGGACCGACTCGTCGCACAGGCCCAGGTTCAAGACCGTGTCGAGCATCCCCGGCATCGACTCGCGCGCCCCGGAGCGCACCGAGACGAGCAAAGGGTCGTTGCGGTCACCGAGTCGCTTACCTGACCGCTGCTCAAGCCGCTCGAGCGCTTGGGCCACCTGCTCGGACATTCCCTCGGGCTCGGATCGGTCACCGCGCATGTACTCAACGCACGCCTCGGTCGTGATCGTGAAACCGCCCGGCACGCGTTCGGTGCCGAGCACGCGAGTCATCTCGGCGACGTTCGCACCTTTGCCGCCCAGGAGCTCCCGCATTTCCTTGGCGCCGTCGGCAAAGTCGTAGACCCACCTCGACATCAGCGCGATCCTACCCCCGATCAGGGGCGGGCGAGTCCGCCTCAGGCTGAAACGGGCTGGACCCCGCGCGGCTGGAGGTCCATCGCCTCGGCCAGCAGCTCATAAGACCGCCGGCGGGCCGAGTGGTCGTAGGTGATCGTGACCACGATCACCTCGTCGGCACCGTAATCGCTCGCGAGCGCCTCGATGCCGGCTCGCACCTTCTCCGGCGAGCCGACGATCCCGCGGCGCCCAGCTGCGTCGCCGGCAGGCGCCACCGGCGACTTGCCCTCGCGCGCCAGGAAGGCGCGCGCCTCCTCGGGCGGGGGCACCGCGACCAACTGCCCGCGGCGCAGGAGCGTGAACGTCATCCGGCTGCTCGAGGCCAACAGCTGGGCCTCCTCGTCGGTTGGCGCGCACAGCACCCACGCGGCGACGGCGATGCGCGGCGCCTGCAGGTCGCGCACGGCGGCGAAGCGATCGCGGTAGAGCTTGGCGATCTCGGCTCCTCCTGGGTTGATGAAGTCGGCGAACGCGTAGCGCAGACCAAGCTCGCCGGCCCAGATCGCGCTCTGGGGCGAGGAGCCGAGCAGCCACGGCACCGGCAGCTCGGGGCGGCCGGGGAGCGTCTTGGCCAGGGGGCGGAAGGGATGGTCGGCGGGCAGCGCGTCTTCGAGGTAGGCGAGCAGCTCGGCGAGCTGCTGGGGGAAGTCATCGGGGGACGCCTGTCGCCGGTCGCGCTGGAGGGCGAACGTGGTCAGCGGGTCGGTGCCCGCCGCGCGCCCCAGCCCGAGGTCGATCCGCCCCGGATACAGCGCCGCCAGGATCGTGAACGACTCCGCCACCTTGAGCGGGCTGTAATGGGGCAGCATCACGCCCCCGCTGCCGACCCGGATCGCCTCGGTCGCCGCGGCGATCGGGCCGATCAGCACCTCCGGGCTCGGGCCCGCCAGCATCGGGCCGCCGTGGTGCTCGGCGACCCAGTAGCGGTGGTAGCCGAGCGCGTCGGTCAGCCGCGCCAGGTCGAGCGTGTTGTGCAGCGCATCGGCGCCGGTGGAGCCTTCGGCGATCGGGGACTGGTCCAGAATCGAGAGGAGCATGCGGTTGATGCTAGAAAGCCGCGCATGGCGGTCACGACCAGTCTCAGGCGGGTCCTCGCCACCAGGTACGTGACGCCGCTGCGCGAAGGGGGTTCGCTGCCGGCCTTGGTCGAGGCCGACGACGACGGGCTGTACGTGGTCAAGTTCCGGGGCGCTGGGCAGGGGCCGCGGGCGCTGGTGGCCGAGGTGATCGTCGGCGAGCTCGCGCGAGGACTGGGGTTGCGTGTTCCCGAGCTCGTGACGATCGAGATCGACGCGAGGCTGGGCGCCGCCGAGCCCGACCCTGAGATCCAGGAGCTGATCGCCGCCAGCGAGGGCTCGAACCTCGGCGTCGACTTCCTCCCCGGAGCGCTCCCCTATACGCCCGCGGGGGCCTGGCAGCCGGCCCCCGAGCTCGCCGCCGACGTCGTCTGGCTCGACGCCCTGACCACGAACGTCGATCGCACTCCACGCAACCCGAACCTGCTGCTGTGGCACGAGCGGCTGTGGCTGATCGACCACGGCGCCGCCCTATACCTCCAGCACGGCGGTCTTGATCCCGCGGCGCACGCCGGTCGGCCGTTTCCGCTGATCTCAGAGCACGTCCTGCTGCCGCGGGCGGGGTCGATCCTCGACGCCGAGGCGAGGCTCCGGCGGCGTGTTGGCGAGGACACGATCGAGCAGGTGGTCGGGCTCGTTCCGGGCGAGTGGTTTGGCGCCGGTGACGGGCCGGGGGCGTACGTCGAGTACCTCGCGCGGCGCTTGACCGGCGGCGGGTTCGCGGAGGAGGCTGAGCATGCCCGCATCGCGTAGCGCCGCGAGTGGCAGTCCGTTCAGCTACACGATCCTGCGCGTGGTGCCGAGCGTCGAGCGGGGCGAGCGCGTCAACGTCGGCGTGGTCCTGTTCTGCCGCCAGCTCGGCTTTCTCGGCGCCCGCGTGGCGCTCGACGAGGCGCGTCTGGAGGCGCTCGGCGCCGCGCCGGCGGTTCCCGAGCTCGCCGCCCACCTCGCGGGGCTCGTCCGCGTCGCCGAGGGCGTGGACGGCGCCGGGCCGATAGCGGCGCTCGAGCAGTCAGAGCGCTTCGGCTGGCTGGCGGCTCCTTCGAGCACGGCGGTGCAGGCCTCTGAGGTTCACATCGGTCTGTGCGAGGACCCGGCCGCGACGCTCGACGGGCTGTTCGCTCGGCTCGTGGCCGCGCCCTGAGCGCGCCCGCTCAGCCCCGGCGTATCACGGCGCTGATGTTCGTGACGATGGTCGCGGCGGCGCTGCTGGTCACCGGCGTCATGGATCTCGCCGGCGCGATCCCGTCCGGGCCGCGCCCCAGCCGGGCGGGGATCTTTGGCGCTGTCCGGATCGACTACAAGCTCGCGCTGAATGCGCTCGGGCTGGGGATCTTCGCGGCGCTGTTCTGGCTCGCCACGCGACGCGGAACCACCGACTCCACCTGCGAACGCCACACCCCCCGGCTGTCTGGTCTTTGACATCCTGGCTTGGCTGCAGCGGCCTCGTGCCGCAGCGTGCTAGGCATGATCTCCGCGATTTCCCCCGAGCCTGCGGCCGAAGCGGGACTCGCGCTCCCGCCGCGCCGGGGCGCGCTGGCAGCATCCGTAGGGGTCAGCCTCCCGGCCAAGGCCGTCTCGAACGCCGAAATCGGCGCCCGCCTCGGTGTCGGCGATGACTGGATCGCCCGGCGCACCGGGATCAACTCCCGCCGCATCGCCGGGCCCGCCGAGCGGCTCGACGCCCACGCGGCCCGCGCCGGGCGCCAGGCGCTCGAGCGCGCCGGCGTCGATCCGCTCGATGTCGACCTGGTGATCGTGGCCACCACGACCTCGGACGAGCAGATGCCCGGCGCCGCACCGCTCGTGGCCTACGCGCTCGGCGCGACGCGTGCCGGTGCGTTCGACGTCGGGTCGGCCTGCACCGGCTTTCTCTCGGCGCTCGCGGTCGGCGCGGCTCAGATCGAGGCCGGCCGCGCCCGCGTCGCGCTCGTCGTCGGCGCCGACCTGATGTCGCGGATCACCGATCCCTACGACCGCGCCACCGCGGCGGTGTTCGCCGACGGCGCCGGCGCTGTGGTGCTCGAGGAAAGCCTGCAGGGTGGGCGGATCGGCCCGATCGTGCTGGGGTCAGATGGCGCGGGCGCCGAGCACATCTACGTGCGGCGATCGGATGCCGTGATCAGGATGAAAGGCCACGAGACCTTCCGCGAGGCGGTGGCCCGGCTGACGCTGGCGACGGCGCAGGCGGCCCAGGCGGCGGCGGTCAAGCTCGACGAGATCGACCTGTTCGTGTACCACCAGGCCAACGGTCGCATCCTGTCGGCCGTCGGCGAGCGGCTCGGCCTGCCGCCGGAGCGCGTCGTCGACTGCATCGGCGAGTACGGGAACACGTCGGCCGCCACGCTGCCGCTCGCGCTCGCGTTCAGCGAGCGGGAAGGGCTGCTGCAGGCCGGCGACCGGGTCTTGCTGGGGGCATTCGGCGCTGGCTTCACCTGGGGGGCGACGGTGATCGAGTGGGGCCGGCCATGAGCCTCGCGCTCGCGCCCAGGGCCGAGACGCGGAGGGCCGAGACGCGGGTGACTGCGCTCGAGCGCCTCGAGCTGCTCTGCGACCCCGGAACGCTGCAGCTGATCCGCTCCGAGGCGATTTCTCTCGCGATGGGTGACCGGGCCCGGCGCGGAGACGGCGTGCTTGGCGGCTCGGGGCTGGTCGGGGGGCGGCCTGTCTTCTGCTATGCCCAGGACGCGTCATTCGCCGGCGGATCGCTGGGCGAGGCCCACGCCAGCACGATCGCCCGGGTACTCGAGCTCGCCGACCGCGGTCGCGCGCCGGTGGTCGGCTTCGTCTCGTCGGGCGGCGCCCGCATGCAGGAGGGGGTCGCAGCCCTCGGCGGCTATGGCCGGATCTTCAGACGCACGGTCGCGCTGTCGGGGCGCGTGCCGCAGATCTCGGTCGTCAGCGGCGTCTCGGCCGGCGGGGGCGCTTACTCGCCGGCGCTGACGGACTGGGTGGTGATGACCGAGCAGTCGAGCATGTTCCTGACCGGCCCCGGGGTCGTCCGCGAAGCGCTCGGCGAGGACGTCGACGCCGAGCGGCTCGGGGGCACACGGGTGCACGAGCGCAACGGCGTCTGTCACTTCGTCGCCGCAGACGACTTCGACTCCTCCCGGCTCGTGCGCGACCTGCTCTCTTACCTCCCCAGCCACCGCGATTTGTCACCGCTGCGAGCTGTGCCCGAGCCGCCGAGCGAGCGCGATCCAGCCGCCCTCGTGCCGCGCGAGGCGCGGCGCGTGTACGACGTCCGCTCGGTGATCCGCGCCCTCGTCGACGGCGGCGAGCTGCTCGAGATCTCAGCCGGCTGGGCGCGCAACCTCGTCACCGCGCTGGCGCGGATCGACGGCCGGCCGGTCGGTGTCGTCGCCAATCAGCCCCGCTATCTCGGCGGCGTGCTCGACGCGGCCAGCTCTGAGAAGGGGGCGCGGTTCGTGGCCAAGTGCAACTCGTTCGGCATCCCGCTGCTGGTGCTGGTCGACACGCCCGGATACATGCCCGGTGTGCGTCAGGAGTCTGCCGGCGTGATCCGGCACGGCGCGGCATTCGTGCACGCGTTCGCCGAGGCGACCGTGCCGCGGGTGACCGTGATCCTGCGCAAGGCGTTCGGCGGTGCGTTCATCACGATGAACTCCAAGGACCTCGGCGCCGACTACGTGTTCGCCTGGCCCGGCGCGCAGATCGGCGTGATGGGGTCCAAGCCGGCCGTGGGGGTCATCCACCGCCGCGAGCTCGCGATCGCCGAGGACCCCGAGGCCGAGCGCGATCGCCTCGCGCGCCGCTACGCACACGAGCAGCTGCGGCCGCAGGTCGCTGCCGGCGCCGGCTATGTCGATGAGCTCATCAGGCCGTCTGACACGCGCGCGCGGCTGGTCTGGGCTTTGGGCTCCCTGACGGGAGCGCAAGCGAGATGAGCTCGCGGCAGGGTGACGTGCTGCTGACCGGGACGACCGGGTTTGTCGGCATGGAGCTGCTCGCGCGGTACCTAGAACGGGAGCACGGCGAGCGCCGGATCGTCACGCTCGTGCGCGCTGCGACCGACGAGGCCGCGCGGGCGCGCGTCGACGCGGTCCTGGAGAACCTGTTCGGCTCCCGCGCCGGACCGTACCGCGGCCGCGTGGACGCGTTCGCGGCTGACCTGACGGCGCCGGGGCTCGGCCTCGAGTCCGAGCTCCGTGATCGCCTCGCCTTTCGGGTCTCGACGATCGTCCACAGCGCCGCGACGGTTTCGTTCACGCTCCCGATCGAGGAGGCGCGTGCAGTCAACGTGCAGGGCACGCGCCGGATGCTCGAGTTCGCCGAGCTCGCGGCGGCCTGCGGCGGTCTGCGGCGCTACGGCCACGTCTCTACCGCGTACGTGGCCGGAACCCACGCCGGTCGCTTCGCCGAGCGTGACCTCGAGCTGGGTCAGACGTTCCACAACTCCTACGAGCGCTCGAAGTTCGAGGCCGAGCAGCTGGTCCGCTCCCGGGCCCGTGAGCTGCCGACCACGATCCTGCGCCCGAGCATCGTCGTCGGCG
>JBPCNA010000050.1:0-14146 GCA_051001735.1 Solirubrobacteraceae bacterium | reverse complement strand
CCCACCGCTCGCGGCGGGGCGGTCGGGGCGGCGGTCGCGCCGGCGGCCGGGACGAGGGCCAGCGTCGCCGCGAGCGCGGTCAGACGACCGAGCCCGGGTCCGCTCAATCTTCGCTCCCGGGCACCGGCGGGGCGGCGGCGACCGCCTCGGCCTCCCGGTCGACCGCTGCGCGCGGGCGCCGCGAGGGCTTTCGGACCGGCGCCCCGCCGGCCACCCCGAAGTGGGCGCGGACGAGCGGCGCGACGTCCTTGATCGACCACTGCTCGCGGCGGACGTCGCCGGCCAGCCCGGTGCAGATCAACGGCGCGAGCGAGTCCGAGGCGTGGAGCGAGCCGTGGCTCCCGCCGCCGACGTGGTGGGCGCCACCCCAGTCGCAGAACTCGTAGGCGGGGGCGGCGGAGAAGAGGACCTCGCCGGAGTTGGCGCAGGCCAGAGCGTCCCAGACGCGGCCGAGCGCGTCGGGGTAGTGCTCGCTGCGGAGCACGCCGCCGTCGCGGTGGGCGTCGAGCGCGGCCAGATCGCCGCTGACCCGCCAGCGCCGCCCGCGCGGGTCGGCGAGCTCCCCCCCGGGGGCGAAGCGGAGCTCGCCGCGCTCGCCGGCGAGCACGGCGCGGGGGCCGCGGGAGGAGTCCTCGAGCCACATCACGAGGTCGACGCCGGGGACCGTGCGGGCGCGGGAGATGATCTCCCGGCGGAGCGTCCGCTCCTTGCCGAGGAGGTAGATCATCGCCGAGCGCTGGGCCGGGCAGATGGCAATCTCGGCCGCGCCGGCGCGGGCGCCGTCGGGGCGCAGGACGGCGAAGTCTGAGAACTCGTCGGCCAGCGAGATCGACCGCTCGACGGCGCCGTGGGAGTGGTCGGCGACGACGATCACCGCGTACTCCTCGAGGAACGCCTCACGGCCGCCGGCGGCGTCGACGAGGCGGGTGAGCTGGCGGTCGGCCTCGGCGATCGAGTCGACCTGGGCGTGAGGGCCGTTCTTATGCGAATGGGCGTCGTTGTCGGGGAGCGAGAGCAGGAGGAAGTCGAACAGGTCGTGCCCGACGAGGTAGGCGCCGACGCAGCCGGAGTGCTGGTCGCGGACGCCGGGCATGCCGAGCTGGCCGCGGCAGTCGGTCTCGCGGCTGGCGAAGATGTCGGCGTAGAAGAGCTCGCGGGCGCCCATCACCGGGTGCTTCATCAGCACGCGCGAGGCGAAGCGGGTCATCGCGGTCTCGAGCGACGGCTCGTGGCGGAAGCGGCCGCGGTAGATCAGGTAGGTGGTGCAGGCGGTGAGGAGCTCGGCGTCGTCGAGCGACTCGAAGATCGTCGGCACGTCCGAGGAGAGGTGCGCGCGGTTCATGTTGTAGATGAGGTCGGTCAGCTGGCGGGCAAAGCCGGCGCGCCAGGAGGCGCGGAGGCTCGAGCCGTACTCGACGTAGCGCCGCTCGCCGCGGTGGTACCAGTTCATCGAGGGGATCATGTGGCGGTCCTGGGCGACGCCGGTGGCGATCGACGAGGCACAGACCGGAGTCACCGAGGGGAAGACGGCGACGGCGTTGCGCACGTAGGAGCCGCGCTCGATCAGGAGCTCGAGGATCGGCGCGCGGCCCTCGGCGACCGTGCGCTCGAGCATCGCCGGCTTGGCGCCGTCGATGACGGCGAGGACGAGCTTCTTCGGCGTCACTTGAGGACGCGCAGTCCGGCGTATTTCTCACCGGCCCGGCGGCGGGCGCCGAGCAGCAGCCGGACGAAGAACCCGAGGGCGACGAACGAGACCGGCGGGACGAAGACGGCGACGGCGGCGAGGAGGAGGGCGACGCCGTCGACGTAGACGGTCAGGGCGTCGCGGGCCGCGCCGGCGGCCAGCCGGGCGCGGGTTCGCGTGAGGAGGCCGCGGGCGGCCAGCTGGGCCACCCCGGCGCAGAGGACCCCGCCGACCAGCCCGGGCCAGGGGCTGTCGTGGTGCTCGGCGAGGACGGCGGCGAAGAGGACTCCGCCGAGGCCGATGCCGAGGCCGGCGATCGTCGCCCCGATCGGCCCGGCCTCGAAGCGCTCGGCGCCGAGGATCCGCTGGGCGATCAGGGAGGCGGCGAGGACGGCGACCACGACGGGGAGGAAGACGGTCGACTGGAGGAACGAGTAGTCGGTGTGGGCGAAGTCGAGCCCGACCCCCTCGTAGAGGCGCAGGGCGTCGTAGGCGAGCACCCCGGCGAGGAGCGCGGGCAGAAACGGCCGCAGGCCGGCCGCGCAGGCGAGGCCGACGCCCTCGCCGATGTAGAGGATCAGATGGAGGAGGTTCATGGTTCGCTACGGTTTCAGGGCATGAAGATAGTCCACCGTTCGACGGGCCCGTCGCCGACCGCAGCCGAGTCCACGAGATGAGCGCAGGTGCGGGGGGGCACCCGCCGCAACGTCCGGCCTCCCACGAGCTCGAGCGCTACGCCGGCCTCTTCGCCGGCCGCACGCGGGTCATGAAGTCCTCGGTGATGCGCGACCTGATGGCGATCACCGAGCGCCCGGACGTGATCTCGCTGGCCGGCGGCCTGCCCGACACTCAGACGTTCCCGCCGGCCCTGTTCCGAGCGGTGATGGGCGACGTCTCCGAGGCGACCGCCCGGGCGCTCCAGTACGGCCCGACGGAAGGGCAGATCGGGGCCAAGGACTGCGTGATCGAGGTGATGGCGGCCGAGGGCATGACCGTCGGCCGCGACGACATCCTGATCACCACGGGCGGCCAGCAGGTCCTCGACCTCGTCTGCAAGACGCTGGTTGATCCGGGCGACGTGATCATCGCCGAGGCGCCGACCTACCCGGGCGCGGTGCCGACGTTCTGCTCCTACCAGGCCGAGGTCATCCAGATCGAGGTCGACGCCGACGGCATGCGGATCGACGAGCTCGAGCGGACGCTCGACGAGCTGGCGGCGGCGGGGCGCCGCCCGAAGTTCATCTACACGATCCCGACCTTCCAGAATCCGGCCGGGGTGACGATGTCGCTAGGGCGCCGGCGGCGGCTGATCGAGGTGGCGCGACGGCAGGAGCTGCTCGTGTTCGAGGACAACCCCTACGGGCTCCTGCGCTACGAGGGCGAGTCGCTGCCGACGCTGCGGGCGCTCGACGGCGCCGACCTCGTCATCTACCTGGGCACCTTCTCGAAGATCCTCTCGCCGGGCATCCGCGTCGGCTGGGCGGCGGCCCCGCGGCCGGTCCTGGCCAAGATGAACCTCGGCAAGCAGGCGGCCGACCTCTGTTCGTCCTCGCTTTCGCAGCACTTCGTCGCCTCCTACTTCCGGTCGGGCGGCTGGCTCGAGCAGATCGGCCTGCTGCGGGAGCTCTACCGGCGGCGGCGCGACGTGATGCTCGACGCGCTCTCCGAGCACTTCCCGCCCGCGGCGCAATGGACCCACCCGGAGGGCGGCCTGTTCATCTGGGCGACACTGCCGTCCTACATCGACACGACCGACCTGCTGGCGCTCGCCCTCGACGAGAAGGTGGCCTTCGTGCCGGGCGAGGCGGCGTTCCTCGACGGGCGCGGGCGGTCGTCGATGCGGCTGAACTTCTCGGGCGTGACCGAGGAGGAGATCCGCGAGGGCATCCGCCGGATCGGTCAGACGGTGAACGCCCAGGTGGCGTTGTTCGACGCCGTCTCCGGAGCGCGCCGCACCGCGCCGAGCGCTCGCCCGGCCGAGGAGCCGCCGGTGCTCGGCCCCGCCGCGCCCGAGCTGGCCGACGTCTTCGAGCTCCCGCGGCGGGCCGGCGGCCGGCGGGAGGCGCGGCGGGGCCATTGACCCGGGTCGCCGTCCTCAAGGGCGGTCGCTCGCTCGAACGGCAGGTTTCGCTGAAGTCGGGAGCCCGGGTGGAGGACGCGCTTGGGCGGCTCGGGCACGAGGTGCGGCCGATCGACGTCGACCACGACCTGATCGAGCAGCTCCAGGGCGCGGCGCCCGAGGTCGCCTTCGTCGCCCTCCACGGCCGCGACGGCGAGGACGGCACCGTCCAGGAGCTGCTGGAGATTCTGGGGATCCCCTACACGGCGTCGGGGGTGTCGGCGTGCATCCGCTGCGCCGACAAGGTCCTGGCCAAGCACGTGATGCTCGACGGCGGGCTGCCGACGCCGGACTTCTACGCGTTCAACGAGACGGCGTTCAAGGAGCTCGGGGCGGCGGCGGCGCTGCCGGTGATCGAGCGTCGGCTGGGCTTCCCCCTGGTGGTCAAGCCGGCGGCTCAGGGGTCGGCGCTGGGGGTCAAGCTGGTCGCGTCGGCGGCAGCGGTCCCGGCCGCGCTGGTGGCCGCCTTCTCCTACGACCGCAAGGTCCTGCTCGAGCGCTACGTCGACGGGCGGGAGTTCGCGGTCTCGATCCTCCAGAGCGCGGATGGGAGCTGGGCCCAGGCGCTGCCGGTCCTCGAGGCGGTCAAGCAGCCCGACGATCACGACTTCTTTGCGGCCCGCTACGAGATCGGCCGGACGAGGTTCAGCTGCCCGGCCGACCTGCCGGCGCAGATCGCGGGCGACGCGCAGGACCTCGCCCTGTCGGTCTACCACCTGATGGGCTGCTACGGCCTGGCGCGGGTCGACATGATGCAGGACTCGGCGACCGGCGCCTTCGCCGTGCTCGAGGTCAACGTCATCCCGGGGCTCACCGAGACGAGCCTGCTCCCCCAGGCGGCCGACGCCGCCGGGATCTCCTTCGACGCGTTGATCGCCCGGATCCTCGACTCGGCGGCGGCGCGCCCGTAGCGGCACCCGCCGAGGTCCGCCGCGGCGGCTAGTCTAGGACTCGCCGCCGGCGAAGTCCTCGGGGGAGACCTGGTCGAGGAACTCCTTGAACTTCTCGACGACGTCGTCGGTGTCCTCGACCTCGTGCTCGAACTCGATCGCCGATTCGGAGATCACTTCGTCGGCGGCGAAGATCGGCGCGCCCGACCGGACGGCGAGGGCGATCGCGTCGCTCGGGCGGGAGTCGATCTCCATCTCGCGGCCGTTGACGCTGAGGGTGATCGACGCGTAGAACGTGTTCTCGCGGAGCTCGGTCACGGCGATCTGGGTGCAGCGGACCTCGAGTTCGCCGAGCATCGAGCAGAGCAGGTCGTGGGTCATCGGGCGGGGGGTGGTCGCCCCCTGGAGCTTCATCAGGATCGACGCGGCCTCGGGGTGGCCGATCCAGATCGGCAGGAACTTGTTGCCCTCGACCGTCTTCAACAAGACAATCGGCTGCTTGCCGACCATGTCGAAGCTGACGCCGTATATGACCATCTCCTGCAAGTGCGCTCCCGCCGTCGGAGGGCTCTCAAGTATAGGTAGCCGCTCCGGCGAGCCGGCGCGGACGTCGCGAGGCGAGCTGGAGGGTCACGACGCCGGCGACGATGAACGGGACGAAGTTGACGACGTGGAGGACGATCGCGAAGGGGAGGGCCTCGGTCTGCGAGATCCCGTAGGCCTTGAGAGCGAGCACGCCGGCGGCCTCGAACACGCCGACGGCGGCCGGCGGGGCGGGAATGATCATGGCGAGGCCGATGGCGACGATCACCAGCACCCCGGCGGCGAACCCGAGGTTGGGCTGGAAGGCGAGCAGGACGAGCCAGGCCCAGAGCGCCGACATCAGCCAGATCCCGATGCTCCAGACGAAGGCCTCGAGGGCGATGCGGTGGTCGCGGAGGCCGCTGAGGCCGGCGGCCAGCTCGACGCCGGCGCGCTCGACCCGTTCGGCGGAGAGCTTGGGGAGCCGGGCGAGCGGGCGCAGGACGAAGCGCAGCGGCCGGTCGCCGTGGACGGCGAGGACCCAGATGGCCACGCCGAGGAGGGCGGCCATGACGCCGGCGAAGACGGCGGCGGCCCCGAACCAGCCGACCGGAGGCAGCCAGGGCGCGGCGCAGAAGAAGATGATTAGGATCGAGAGGACGTCGTAGGCCCGCTCGACGACGACGGTGCCGACGATCTCGGGGGCCGGGGTTCCGGCGCGCTGGGTCAGGGCGACCACGCGGGCGGCCTCGCCGGCGCGGGCCGGCATGATGTTGTTGAAGAGGTAGCCGATCATCGTCGCCGCCCCGACGGCGCCGAGCGGAGGCCGGCGGCCGGCGGCGAAGAGCGAGCGCCACCGGAGCACGCGCATGAAGGTGGCGAGGACGAAGGCGGCGAAGGCGGGAATCAGCCACCAGTAGTTGCTGGTGCGCAGCGCGTGCCAGGCGTCGGAGAAGCGCACGTCGCGGACGGCGAGGTAGATGAAGATCGCGGCGAGGACGAGCGTCAGGACATAGCCGATCACCCGACCACGTGACCGGGCAGGCTCCGGCGGCGCGCCGGCGCGTAGGCCGTCCTCGTGTCCCTGGGCGCCCACGCCACGAGCCTACCAATCGGCAGGCCGCCCACCCGGCGGCCCGGGGCGCGCCCCCTGTTAGGGTCGACGGCCGTGGCCACCGCCGACAACGCACCGCTCGCCGTCGCGGCCGTCGCCTCCCTGGTCATCGGCTACGGCGGCATCTGGGCGCTGTGGCACTTCATCTTCAGCCCGAAGCGCCACCACGACGACGACCTCGACCAGGCCCGGCGCGGCCAGCCGGGTGAGGACGAGTAGCGCGGGGGCGTCAGGGCAGGCGGCTGCCGAGCGCGAGCGAGGCGCCGCCGGCGGCCACCAGGAGCATCAGGCTGGCGAGAGCGAAGGCGGTGGTGACGTCCTTCTTGCGCGTCGCCGTTCCGAGCTGGTTGCCGAGCCGCTGGTAGATCGAGTTGAGCGAGCCGGCGGTCTCGGCGGTGAAGGTCTGGCCGTGGGCCGCCTTGGCGATCGCCGCCATCAGCTCGGGGTCGGGCGTCGCGGCGAGGGGCGGGCCGCCGATGCTCGGGTTGGGGATCACGGCGTTCTGGGTGCCGAGGGCGACCGTGAAGATCGGCACCTTCTGGCTGGCGGCGTCGCCGGCGACGGTGAGCGGATCCTGGCCGCTGTTGGCGGTGCCGTCGGAGAGGAGGACGATCGCCGACGGGAGCTTCGGGCCCTGCTTGAGGAGCTGGAGGGCCAGGGCGAGGGCGTCGCCCGTGGCGGTGGCGCCGAAGGCGAGCTGGGCGTCGACGGTGCGGCGGGCGGCGGCGTGGTCGAGGCTCGGGGCCTGGGCCGAGTCGGGGGCGCTGCTGAAGGCGACCACGCCGATCCGGACCTGGGCGGGGATCTTGTCGATGAAGGTATCGGCGGCGCGCTGGGCGGCGATCAGCCGGTTCGGTTGGACGTCGGTCGCGTTCATCGAGCCGGAGTGGTCGAGCACGAGGACGATCGAGGCGCGGCCGACCGCGATGCGCACCTCCCGCTGGGGGTGGGCGAGGGTGAGGACGAGGGCGGCGAGGGCGGCGAGGAGGACCGCGGTCGGGAGGTGCCGCCGCCAGGGGAAGCCGGTGTCGGCGGCCATGCGGAGGGCGGGCACCGCGGTGAAGCGGATCGCGTAGCGCCGGGCGCGCCGGCGGCTGGCGAGGTAGGCGGCGAGGGCGAGCGGGACGAGGACGAGCCCGAGCAGCCAGAGGGGGGAGGCGAAGCTCATCGGAGCCTCCGTCCGAGCTCGAGCAGCCAGTCGCCGTCGGTCGAGAGGACGGCGTGGTCGACACGGATGCGCTTGAGCTCGTCGGCGAGCGCGGCCCGGCGTTCGGCCTCGAGCGCGGCGAAGCGCTTGCGGACGCGGCGGGAGGTGTCGACCTCGACGGTCTCCCCGGTCTCGGGGTCGACGACGATCAGGCGGCCGGCGGCCGGGAGCTCGGCCTCGCGGGGGTCGCCGATCTCCACGGCGAGGACGGCATGCCGGGCGCGGAGGGCGGCGAGCGGCCGCAGCCAGTTCTCCTGGTCGCGGAAGTCCGAGAGGACGGCGACGAGGCCGGGGGCCCGGGTGGCCATGCCGACCTCGCGGAGGGCGTGGGCGAGGCCTTCGACGTCGCGGTTGCCGTCGCGGGCGACCCCTTCGCCGAGGACGCGGCGGAGAGCGAGCATCCCCGGCCGCGACGAGCGGGGCGGGTGGAGGTGGACGGTACCGGCGCCGAAGGTGACGAGCCCGAGGCTGCCGGCGCGGCGCACGGCGAGGCGGCCGAGGACGAGGGCCGCCCCCTCGGCCACGTCGGCCTTGAGCCGCTGGCCGGTGCCGAACGCCATCGACGGCGAGACGTCGAGGACGACCCAGGTCACGTGGGTGCGCTCGGGCACGTGGAGGCGGATGTGGGGCTCGCCGGTCCGGGCGGTGGCGGCGGCGTCGATGTTGCGGACGTCGTCCCCGGGCTCGTAGGTCCGCAGCTGGGCGAGCTCAGTCCCGGCGCCGACGCTGGCGGCCCGGAGATCGCCGGGGAGACCGTGGGCGGTCCGGCGGATGAGCCCGAGCCCGAGCGCGTCGATCAGACCCTGCGGCATCGAGCCGGGACCCTGCCGCCCGGCCGGAATCTCGGTGACGCCGGGCTTGCCTCCCCGGCCGATCCGACCGAGCGGACGCGGCCGCCCGCCGGTGGGCTCGGCCGCGGGCTCGGCGCCGCGGCCGGCTCGACCAAGCGGGCTCGGCCGCCCGGGCGGCCCCGCTGGGGGGGGGCTGCTCACGCCGCCCGCTCGACCGGGCGGATGTGGTCGTCGAGCGGGACGGCGACGGTGGCCAGGATGCGCTCGAGTATCTGGTCCGCGGTCATCCCCTCACTCAGCGCGTCGTAGGAGAGCACGATCCGGTGGCGCAGGACGTCGGGCGCCAGATCGCGGAGGTCCTCGGTGGTGACGTGTCGGCGGCCGCGGAACATGGCGAGCACCCGGGCCGCCCGGACCAGCCCGAGCGAGCCGCGGGGGCTCGCCCCGTACTCGATGTACGGGGCGAGCTCCGGCGCGCCGTAGGCGGCCGGATCGCGCGTCGCGCAGGTCAGCGAGACGGCGTATCCGATCGTCTCGCGGTCGACGAGCACGGCTTCCGAGGCCGTGGCGAAGCGCTCGAGGTCGGCGATCTCGAGGCGCCGGCTGACCGCGATCGGCGCGCCGAGGCTCCGGCCGACGACGGCGGCCTCCTCGCCGAAGGACGGGTAGTCGACGATGATCTTCATCAGGAAACGGTCGACCTGCGCCTCGGGGAGGGCGTAGGTCCCCTCCGATTCGATCGGGTTCTGGGTGGCCATGACCAGGAAGGGACGCGGCACGGGGTGCGTCACGCCGCCGATCGTCACCTGCTGCTCCTGCATCACCTCGAGCAGCGCCGACTGGACCTTGGCCGGTGCCCGGTTGATCTCGTCGGCGAGCACGAAGTTGGCGAATACCGGGCCGAGGTCGATGTCGAAGCGCCCGGTGTCCGGACGGTAGAGCCGCGTGCCGACGAGGTCGGCCGGCACGAGGTCGGGCGTGAACTGGATCCGGCTGAACGAGCCGCCGAGAACCTGGGCCAGCGTCTTGACCGTCAGCGTCTTGGCCAGGCCGGGGACGCCCTCCAGCAGGACGTGGCCGCCGGCCAGCAGGCTGACGAGCAGGCGCTCGAGCATGGCCTCCTGGCCGACGATGACGCGCTTGACCTCCGAGAGCGCCTCCTGCAGCTCGATCCGCGGATCCTCGGTCAGTCCGAGGTCGATGTTCGTCATGTGCGTGTCTCCTTAGATGAGTCGGCCGAACCAGAGGAGCGATGCCGCGCTGCTCACCAGCAGCAGGACGAGGCCCGACCCGACGAAGTAACCGGCGATCTGATGCTGGACGGTGTGGCGTCCGAGTTGGGCGCCGAGGTGCTGATAGACGGTGCTGAGGTGGCCGGCGTCCGCCGCCGCGAAGCTGCTCCCGCCCGAGGCGTGGGCGATCGCCGCGAGGGCCGTCGGATCGGGTGGCACGGCACGCTGCACGGTGGTGCCGTTCTTGCGCCGGACGGCGATCGTTCCCTGGGCGGTGCCGAGCGCCACCGTGTAGATCGGGACGTGCAGCCGGGCCGCGTCGCGGGCCGCGGCCACGGGATCGGCCCCGCTCGTCGTCTTGCCGTCGGAGAGGAGGACGATCGCTCCCGGCGCCTGGCGGCCGTTGGCCGTCCGCGACCGGCCGAGGATGCCCAGCGCCTCCTCGATCGCGTTGCCCGCCGCCGTGCCCCCGCCCGGCTGGAGGCGCCCGAGGGCGGCGAACGTCTCGACGCGGCTGCGCGACGGGAGGGCGAGCACGGTCGGCGACTGGTTGAACTCCATCACGCCGATCTCGACCGCCTTGGGGACGCCGAGCACGAAGGTGTTGGCCGCCCGCTGGGCCGCGGTCACCCGGTTGGGGGCGACGTCGGTGGCCAGCATCGAGCCGCTGACGTCGGTGGCCAGCATGATCGTCGCCCCGCCGACCGGAACCGACGCCGCGACCCGGGGACCGGCGGTCGCCAGGACGAGGGCCACGACGGCGACGAGCAGGACGAGCATCGGCAGATGCCGGCGCGGCCCGGGACGACGCGGCATCACCGAGGGCTCGAGCGCCGGGGCGGCGAAGGCCCGGGCGAGCGCCCGCCGGGCCCGCTGGCGTCCGAGGTACCCGTAGACGGCCACGGGGACGATGATCAGCGCGAAGAGGTAGAAGGGCGCTGAGAAGCTCATCGGAGGCGCGCAGCCCCGACCGGCTCCGGCACGGTCGGGAGCAGGGGCGAACTCAGATCGATCATCGTCGGCTGACGGTAGAAGCTTCTGGTTAGCTGGCAGTAAAGGCGGCTGAGGCGGAGCTGAGGGCCGGATGTGACTGGCACACCCCCTCCCGGCCGCGACCGGTCGAGGCGCTCAGAACGCCGCGGCCAGCGCCTCGACCAGCCCGGGCAGCCCCGCCGGCCCGGCGGCGGCCTCCCGCTGCCAGGCGGTGTCGGGGCGGGCGAGGATCGCGCCGAGGCCGGCGAGCTCGGCTTCGCAGCCGAGGTCCTGGGCGTGCGGTCGGCACGCGGCGAGCGTCGCGCCCAACAGCTCGCGGACAGGGACGCGCCGCCCGGCGACCGGGTCGATCAGCTCGGCCTCGACGCCGTCGCGGGCGGCGAGGAAGCGGTTCTCCGCGAGCACCTCCGGGGCGCCGACCAGAATCGACCGCGCGAAGCCCTCGATGACCTCGAGGCGGACGAGGCTCTGGACGAGTGCGACCAGCCCGGCGCAGCGCTCGAGCTGGGTCTGGGCGTCCATGATCCTCAGCTCGATCGTCGCGAAGCGCGGCTGGAGGCGGACGTCCCACCAGAGGTAGGTCGGCTCGGGGAAGGCGTCGCAGCGGAGCAGCAGATCGATCGATTCGGTGTAGTCGGCGTAGTCGGCGAACTCCCGGGGAATTCCGACCCGCGGAAAGCCCTGGAAGAGCGGCGTGCGGGCCGAGGCGAGGCCGGTGTCCCGTCCCTGCCAGTACGGGGAGTTGGCCGACAGGGCGAGGAGCAGGGGCACATGGGCGCGCATCTGGTTGAGGGCGCGGATCGCCGCCGCGCGCCCCGGGAGGGCGACGTGGACGTGGAGGGCGAAGGTCGGCTCGCGGCGGGCGAGCTCGCGCATCGACCCGTGAAGGGCCTGGTAGCGGGCGCCGGAGGAGATCTCGGTGTCCTGCCAGACGGCGAACGGATGGAGCCCGGCCGCCGCCGCGCGCAGGCCGAGCGGTCGGAGCTGGTCGACCAGCGAGCGGCGCAGGCGGTGGAGCTCAGCGATCCCGGCCGAGACGTTCGTGTGGACGCCGGTGCGGAGTTCGAGCGCCGAGCCGTGGGTCTCGGCACCGACGTGATCGGCCAGCGACTCGTCGATCGCCTCCAGCACCGTGTCGATTCGGGGCGCGAGCGCCCAGTCGTCGGGGCTGAGCAGCATCACCTCCTCCTCGATGCCGATGGTCCACGGCGTCCGCGCGCACTTCTCGTCCCAGAGCGCCCAGGCCGGCTCGCTGCCGGCTACCCGAACCGGTCGCGTCTCAGGCTGCGTCTGCACGCGCGGCCCCCTCGGCGTGAGCTCGAGCAGCTATTACCAGCCGACGGAAGAGGGCGCGGTGGCGGCGCTGGGCGACGAGCGTCTCGGCGTGCCATTGGACGCCGAGCACGAAGGGACGGGCCGGGGCCTCGACCGCCTCGATCGTGCCGTCGGTCGCCCAGGCGACGGGACGCAGGCCGCGTCCGAGCCGGTCGATCGCCTGGTGGTGAAAGGAGTTGACCGAGAGCCGGCCGGGGCCGAGGATCGTCGCGAGCATGCTGTCCGGCGCGATCCGCACGTCGTGGCACGTGCGGTTTCCCGGGATCACCTGGCGGTGGACGATCGACCCGTCGGTCACCTCGGGGAGGTGTTGATGGAGCGTGCCGCCGCGCGAGACGTTCAGCGCCTGGGCGCCCCGGCAGATACCGAGGATGGGGATGCCGCGACGGTCGGCCTGCCGGGCGAGGGCGACCTCGAAGGCGTCGAGCGCCGGTTCGGTCGGGCCGAGCATCGCGTGTCCCGGCGCACCGTAGGCGATCGGGTCGAGGTCGGGCCCGCCGGAGAGGAGCAGCCCGCACAGGTTGGAGAGCAGCGACGGGATCGCGGCACCCCGCAGCGGCGGGAGGACGACCGGTATGCCGCCGGCCCGTTCGACCGCCTCGAGGTACTTCAGGCCGAGCGCCATCTCGGTCTGCCCGGGCTCGCCCTCGGGCCGCTGGGCCACGTTCTCGGGCCGGCGCAGCTCGGAGGTCGTGACGCCGATCAGCGGCCGGGTCACGCGAGCACCCAGGTGTCCTTGGCGCCGCCGTTCTGCGAGGTGTTGACGACCAGGGCACCGGCGTCGAAGGCGACCCGCGTGAGGCCGCCGGGGATCACGTCGATCTCCTCGCCCCGGGCCATGACGAACGGGCGCAGGTCGACGTGGCGGGGCTCGAGGCGCCCGTCGCAGACCGTCGGCTGGCGGGAGAGCACGACCATCTCCTGGGCAATGTAGTGCGCGGGCTCCGCGGCGACGGCCGCGGCCGCCCGGTCGACGTCCGCGGGGTCGGCGTGGGGGCAGACGACGACCCCGGCCCCGCCGTGCCCGTCGCGCGGTTTGATCACGAGCTCCCCGATCCGGTCGAGGATCATCTCGAGCTGGTCGGGCTGATTCGGGTCGTAGGTCGGGACAGAACGCAGGAGCGGCTCGTCGTCCAGGTAGAAGCGGACGATGTCCTCGACGTAGGCGTGGATCAGCTTGTCGTCGGCGACGCCGGTCCCGAACGCGTTCACCAGACCGAGCCGGCCGGCCAGCCACGGCGCGGCGACGAGCTCGCCGAGCGAGGTGAGCGTGCCGGCGTCGTCGTAGAGGCGGTCGATGTCGGTCCGCCGGTAGACGACGTCGACCGGCCGGTCGCGCCCATCGATCCGGGCGAGCAGCCGGCCGCGGCGCAGGCGCAGGTCGGCCGGCGTGAGCAGCGGCAGTCCGAGCTCGCTCGCGATCGTGCTGTGCTCGTAGTAGGCGGCGTTGTGCGGCCCGTCGGTCAGCACGACGATCGCCGGCTCGGCGGCCCCGGCCGGGGCCGCCGCCCGGAGCGCCCGGCCGAGCAGCTCGAAGGCCGGGGCGAGCGAGCGGACGGCGAGCCCGGCGGGGACGGGCAGGCTCTCGGTCAGGGCGTCGCGGGCGGCGATCGCGTAGGCGAGCCCCGACGGCGTGCGGACGTTGTCCTCCAGCACCTTGAAGTCGCCGTCGGTGTCGCGGACGACGTCGAGGCCGGCGAGGGGTATCCAGGTCGACGGAGGGTGCTCCGTGCCGACCAGCTCGGGCTCGAAATACGCGGCCGAGTCGACCGCGGCGCGGGGAACGACGCCGGCGTCGAGGATCCGCTGCCGGCCATAGATGTCGGAGACGAAGCGGTTCAACGCCCGCACGCGCTGCGCGAGGCCGGCGGCCAGCGGCGCCCACTCGGCGGCGCTGATCACCCGTGGAACCGGGTCGACGCGAAAATCGCCGCCGCCGTCCCGCGAGCCGAACGTCACGCCCCGGCCGCGGAGCCGGCGGGCCACCGACTCGGCCAGGCTGGTGAGATCGACGCCGGCGAGCGTCGCGTAGACCAGGTCGGTCGGATCTTCGTGGGCCGCGGCGCGCGGGCCTCCGGCTCGGTCGCCACTTCCCATCCCCCGAAGTATGGAACTGCACAGCCGCGACCGGGTTGGACGGGCGTCCAAAGCTGCCCGCCCCGACCTGGACCGCAGGTCGGGCGGCCGTCCGGCCCGGGCGCGAAGGGGGGCGGGGGGTGGGCCGGGGAGCGGAGGGGGGGGGGGGAGGGGTGGGGG
>JBPCNA010000049.1:0-8905 GCA_051001735.1 Solirubrobacteraceae bacterium | reverse complement strand
TGGTCTCGTCGTGCTGGGCGTCGACGGCTCGCTCGCCGTGGCCGTGCACCACCCGATGCGCCGGGACACGTTCACCGCCGTCCGGGGGGAGTCGGCCCGGCTGGGCGACCGGGTGCTCCGCGGGTCGGACAAGAGCGATCTGGCCACGGCGATGGTCGCCACCGGATTCGCCTATGACGCCCGGCTGCGGGCGCTGCAGGGCCACGTGGTGGCCGGGCTGATCGGCCGGGTGCGGGACCTGCGCCGGTTCGGCGCGGCCGCGCTCGACCTGGCCTGGACGGCGACCGGGCGCTTCGACGCGTACTACGAGCGCGGGCTGAACGAATGGGACCTGGCCGCCGGCGAGCTGATCTGCCTGAGCGCCGGGCTCGTGCGGCGCGAGCTGCCGGCCCGCGGGGAGCTTCCCCGGGGAATCATGGTCTGCTCAGCCGGACTGGCCGACGACCTGGAAGCGCTCGTCGGCTGACCTCTCCGCGAGGGGCTGAGTGCGGCGGGTGGGATTCGAACCCACACGCCCTTGCGGGCAATGCGTTTTGAGCGCACCGAGTCTGCCGTTCCTCCACCGCCGCCCGGGGGGGACGTCACTATACGACGGGCTAAGGGCGCTGCTCGACCTCGACGTGCCAGTCCTGGGCGAAGCCGCGGGCGGCGAAGAGGATCACGAGGACCTGGATCGGCAGGAGGAGGGCGGTGAGGAGGCCGAGCAGGCCGTTGGGGAGGGCGGGGTCGGTGAAGCCGTCACCGGTGCGGGCGAACCAGGCGGGCGCGGCGACGGCGGCGAGGATGGCGAGGATGATCGCGAGCGTCCCGGCGACCGGAAGCACGCCGCGCTGCCAGCGGGCGGTGAACCGGGCGAGGACGAGGTAGACGACGACGTAGGCGATCAGGGCGGCTCGCTGGCCGGTGAGGGCGCTCCAGCCGCCGACGGCGACCGTCGCCATCAGGGCAGCGCTGAGGAGAAGCAGGAAGATCACCGCGAGCCGGGTCGCCTGAGCGGCCGGCTTGTCGCGGTTGGGATGGAGGAGAACGTGCTCGGGCGCCGCCACTCGGCTCAACATACAATCGTGCCCGGCCAGCGTGCGCAAACCGGCGCCGGCCGATCTGCGGGCGTGGTGGAACTGGTAGACACGCCGGCCTTAGAAGCCGGTGGGCGAAAGCCCTTGGGGGTTCGAGTCCCTTCGCCCGCATCCCGCGATTTGCAGGGGTTTAGCTGGAGATCGGCCCGCCTAGTGAGCCACCCAAAGTAGTCGTGTTCCCAACTCGTGTTCCCCAGAACCCCATAGTTGAGCCACATGCCGCGGAAACCCGGACCTCTCGCCGCGGTGCCATCCAGGATTCTCGACGTGGCGCTCGAAGTCGCGAGACCTGACCCGGCGTGGCTCGAGTGCGCTACGAAGCGTTCCGCGCCGCGGCCTGACAGCGCCAGGCGCCCCTCAAGCTCGGCCGCCTCCGTTGTGGGGCGCGCTGCTCTGCGACGCGCTCGGATCCACGCGATAGCAGTAGGGCGCCGAAGCCCCGACGGACCTCGAGCGGCGACTCTCGCGGTGTCGCCATAGGACTCGTCCGCTGCGGTGGCACTCTGGCCGTGGAAGCGATCGTCCGGATCGCGGCCCGTGGACGCGCACTGATGGGCGAGGCAGCAGGTGGCGAGGCCGGCCTCCGCACGGCGGGGGGTCACCGTCCAGCGCGTGGCAGCGACGAAAGCGAGTGCCGCCGTTATCGGCGAGCAGCATCTTCGCGATCAGGTAGGGCCGAGACCGGAGTTGAGCGCCACCGGTTGGCGTCTCGTGCTCATCGTTCGCGCTTGGCTAGCTGGGTTGGGTCGAGCAGAGGCTTCCCGGCTGGTCTTTTGAATCGGGGACCGAGCCGATTGCTTACTGGCACCCGGTCGGGGATCGGATAGATTGTCTGGGTGCCAGCGGCCTCGGTGGTCGCTGGTCACGTTGTCCGAGCGATTAGGGAGATCGGGATGAGTGTTCGCTTGTTTGCCGCTCTGGGGACCGTTGTTGGTATGGCGGTGTTGTCGGCCTCGGCGTTCGCCGGAGGGACGGCCGTGCTGGTGAGCAACGGTAGTCCCCCGTCTCCGTTTTCCCAGAACAAGCAGAACGAGCCGGGCGTGGCGGTCGATGAGGCGCACCCTCAATACGTCGCGTCTGGCTCCAACGACGAGATCGACCTTGAGGCTTGCAACGCCGCGAACCCGACGACCTGTCCGTTCACGCAAGGCGTCGGCCTGTCGGGGATATACCTCTCAGATAACGGCGGCTCGACGTTCACGCAGCCGACCTATCAGGGCTATACCGCGCGTGGTTGCCTGGGTCCGGATTCGTGTCAGCCGCAGGTGGGCCCGATCGGAACGTTGCCGGGATACTACGAGCAAGGTCTGGTTTCCGATGGTGACCCCGTCCTTGCCTTCGGGCCTGAGCCAGACGGTCACGGCGGCTTCTCCTACACCAAGGGATCGCGGCTCTACTACGCCGACTTGGCGTCGAACTTCGCCACGCTGCGCAGCGAGGAGGTCTTCAAGGGATTTGAGGCGATCGCGGTGTCGCGGCTGGACACCCAGAATTTTGGCGCCGCCAAGAGCGGCGTCAACAGTGCCTGGATGGCGCCGGTGCTGGTGTCCAAGCAGAACGCGGTCCTGTTCTCCGACAAGGAGGCGATCTGGGCCGACAACGCGCAGTCAAGCCCGTACTTTGGCAACGCGTACGTGTGCAACACGTCGTTCCGGGGGCAGGAGAAGGGTCTGGGCGCACCCGAGCCGATCCTCTTCTATCGCTCTACCGACGGTGGATCGACGTTCTCAAACCCCGTGCAGCTGACCTCCGCGACGAGCAACCAGCAGAACGCCGGGCGGCAGAGCTGCACGATTCGTACTGACAGCCGCGGCAGCGTTTACGTCTACTACGAGGGCTTTGACCATGCGACACAGCAGAGCACCATCATGCAGGTCCGCTCCTTCAACGGCGGCAGGACGTTCGAGCAGCCGCGCATAGTTACCCAGCTCACCGAATGCGGGCTCACGGATCCGGCCACGGGCCGTCTGAGCTTTGACGGCGTCGCCGGCGCACGCACCGACAGCTTCCCCAGCGTCGATGTCGCCAACGGCGCCCCGGACGGCAGCGGCGCGAGCAACGAGATCGTCCTCACCTATTGCAACGGACCCACACCCTCAGACACCGCTCCGGGTCCCAACGAGCACGCCGTCGTCCGTTACGCGACCGATGGTGGCCAGTCATTTTCGGCGCCGGCGAGCGCCTCGCCCGCCAGCGACCGCCCGGACTTCCCGGCGATCGCGATCTCGCCCGACGGCAGGGACGTGTACGCCACCTACACGAACTTCCTACAGCCCTGGCAGAGCTCGACGCTCTCGGTCCCGCGGCTAGCGCAAGGCGTCGTGCTCCACGCCAGCGTCGGCGCCGGTGGTGTTCCCGGTGCCTTCGGCGATCTCTACCGCGGCCCCACTGGCGACGCTCGAGGGTCGAGCCAGAACGGCCTGACCGCCGGATTCCTGGGTGACTACAACTACATCGCGGCCACCCCCACCACCGCAGTCGCCACGTTTAACGACGTGCGCAACGCTACCGACTGCCCCGCCATCGACGTCTACCGGCAGAAACTCATCACCGGCACCACGCCCAATCCCAGGCCGGCTCCCAACACCGACTGCCCGGCGGCGTTCGGGAACTCAGACATCTACGGGGGGTCGTTCTTCCTTCCCTAGCGCCGATTAGGCTGGACACGCGGCCGGGGCGGCGACGCGTCTCCCCGTCCCACCGCGTGGGAGAGTGCTGCGACGCGCGAGAAGGAGCACGATCGCGCTCGCTACGCTAGACCTACTGGGCCAGACGTCGAGCACGGGCGCGTGGATCTGCGATATCTCAGTAGCCGGCCGGCGGAGATCCTGGCGCGCGCACCGGGCGCCAGGCGGAACCGACTGAGGTTGTGCGCGGTGGTTCGTCTATTTAGTGGCTGGCTCGGAAGTTCGTGCACATATAGGGCTGCGGGTTAGGCGAGATTCGCTCAAGCCACCTGGCATCGTCACCCTCGACGCCGACGAGGACGAGGAGCCCGGCGGTGGGGTCCTCGGCGTGTGCTTCGACGTCTAAGGGGAGCCCCCGCCACGGCGGGGGCTCTCTGCGCCCCCGCTCACGCCGTACCCCAGCGTGCGCGCCGCCCGTCGGAACGCCGCCTCCGACGTGGCCGGGACCGCGAGCATTCGATCGCCGGCGAGCAGGCACAGGCCGCTGGTGGCGCGGTCGCGGGAGAGGCGGACCGCGAGGGCCGGCTCGGCGCACTCGATCAGCAGCGCGGGCCCGCGTTCGACGAGCGCTCCCGCGCGGCGCGCGACATCCTCGAGTAGCTGGGTGACCGGGCCTGGAAGCGCGGTGGCGCTCCGCGAAGCGAGAAAGTCGCGCACACGTTCGATCGAGTCCCCCGACTGTGCGGCGGCCAGCAGCCGCTCGCGGCCCAACACCCAGACCCGGTCCGCGGTCCGCTCCGCGTAGCGGTCGAGCGCGAGGCGATCGGAGTGCGTGAGCTCGTCGCCGAGCGCCGTCACCTCGAAGTTTGGCAGCACGCGCAGCGCCGCGCGCTGCGCGGCGGGCGTCGGCACGTAACGATCGACGTGACCGAGGCACACCGCGCCCAGCGCGTTGACCCGGATGTGGGTCAGCCCGTCGTAGCGGCTGACGAAGTCCAGGTCGCCCGCGCCCCAGAGATCCTCCCCGTCGCTCCGCGCCCCGCCCGGCGGCACGCAGGCAACATCGATGATGCCCAGCGTGGCCGCGTACTCGAGCAGCAGCACGAGGGCGTAGCAGGTCTGGAGGATCCCCCAGCCAGCGCCGCCCTCGTAGCCGAGCGAGCCGTACTCGGGATCTTCGATGTAGAGGCGCCAGGGGTCCCGCGTCACGACGAAGCCCAGGTCGGCCGCCCGCATGTGGCGAAACATCTCGTCAACCGCGACCCATCGCCCCACCGGGCAGTCCGCGAGCCCCTCGGCAAGCACGGCGCGCCGGCCGGCCAGCGCCGTGAGCCCGCGCCGCCCGCGACCGCCCTGCCCCTTGATCGCCGTGACGCGCGAGAGCTCGTCGATCAGCTTCGTCGACTGCCACTTGACCCACGTCCGCGCGAGGGTGACGGCCGGCGCCTCGCCGAGCGCACGCGTGCCCGCGCGGGTCAACGTCAGGCGCGATCCCGACAGCGCAGCGAGCCCGCCGGCCTGGACCAGGAGCGGCCAAGCGAAGGCCTTGATCGCGCCGACGTCCGCATCGTCTGGGTAGAAGTCGCCGCCGTCGAGGACGCTCGCAACGAGCTTGACCGCGGCCGCCCCCGGGCGCCGCGTCGTCGCGCTGACCGTGAGCCTGCCCGCCTGGATCAGGCGCAGCACTGCCGCGACGTCGCGCTGCGCGGCGTGCTCGGTCTCGACGATCGTCGCCGCGGGCGGGGCGTCGCTCTGACCCACGCCGGACGGGGCCGGCGCCGCGACGAACGCCAGGAGCCCTGCCCGAACCTCCACGGGGAGCGTGCGCCCACCGCAGAACAGCAGGTCCAGGGCGCTCGCTCCCGTCTTCGAACGCCGGTCGCGCGAGCCCCACTGGGGCTCGCTGCCGTACTTGGAGCGAAAGCGGGCCGCGTCGAAGCGGCCGTCGGCGGCGTGCGCCGCTTCGGCGACCGCCGCCTGCTCGACCGCGCCGAGGCCCGCGAAGATCCGCGACAACCCGTCGCCGGCCAGCCGTGCGGCGATCAGTGCGACGAGCTCGGCCTTGCGACCCTGCACGGTCCCGCCCCCCGCCAGCGCCGCGAGCCCGCGGAGGTCGTCGACCACCAGGGCCCCCAGCGCGTCAGACGCCGTCGCCGGTGGCTCCTCGTCCCGACCTCTGCTCATCGCCGCCGCAATTATGGAGCTGCGTCCGGACGCCGCCCCTGCCGGAACCGGTCCGGGGCGGGCTCTACGATCGCGCCAGATGTCGGGTCCGGCCATCGTCCAGAGCGACCGCAGCGTGCTGCTCGAGGTGGCCCACCCCGAGTTCGACGCAGCCCGCGCGACGCTCGCCCGCTTCGCCGAGCTCGAGAAGAGCCCGGAGCACGTCCACACCTACCGGATCACCGCCGTGTCGCTGTGGAACGCCGCGGCTGCCGGTATGCCCGCCGGAGAGATCGCCGCGGCGCTCGAGACGCTCTCCCGCTATCCCGTCCCGCAGGCGGTGCTCGCCGACGTGCGCGACCTGTGCGCGCGCTACGGGCGCCTGCGCCTCGTGGCCGGCGAGGCGCCCGACGGCGCGCTGGAGCTGGTGGCCGACGAGCCGGCGCTGCTCGTCGAGGTCGCGCGTGCGCCGGGCGTCGCCGCGCTGCTCGGGGAGCGCCCGGACGCCGGCCGCGCTGCGGTCGCCGCGGCGGCCCGCGGCGCGCTCAAACAGGCGCTCGTCGAGCTCGGCTGGCCGGTGCGCGACGAGGCGCCCTTCGCCCAAGGGGCGCGGCTGTGCGCGGCGCTCGCGGCGGGCGTCGAGCTGCGCGCCTACCAGCAGGATGCCGACGCAGCGCTCGCCGCCGCGGGCGCCGGCGTCGTGGTACTCCCGTGCGGGTCGGGCAAGACACTCGTCGGCCTCGCCGCGATCGCGCGACTCCAATGCGAGACGCTGATCGTCACCAGCAACCACGCCTCCGTCGAGCAGTGGCGCCGCGAGCTGGCCGAGAAGACGACCGTCCCTGCGGCCCAGGTCGGCGAGTACTCGGGCCGGCGCAAGGAGCTCCGGCCAATCACGATCACGACCTACCAGCTCTTGACCTCCAGGCCATCGCGCGCCGCGGGGTTTCGCCACCTCGACCTCTTCGAGCGCCGCGAATGGGGGCTCGTCATCTACGACGAGGTCCACCTGCTGCCGGCGCCGATCTTCCGCGCCACCGCCCGCATCCAGGCGCGCCGACGCCTCGGGCTCACCGCGACGCTGATCCGCGAGGACGGCGCCGAGCCGCTCGTGTTCACGCTCGTCGGGCCGAAGTGCTACGACACAGCGTGGCGCGAGCTGGAGGACGCCGGCTTCATCGCCGGCGCCGAGTGCGCCGAGATACGGGTCCCGTTCGCCGACGATCACGCGCGGATGAGCTACGCGCTCGCCGACCCGCGCGAGCGGTTCCGCCTCGCGAGCTCCAACCCGTCGAAGGCCGCGATCGTCCGCACCCTGCTCGATCGCCACCACGGGCTCCAGGCGCTCGTGCTCGCGACCTACGTCGGGCAGCTCGGCGCGCTCGCGGAGGACCTCGACGCGCCGATTATCACCGGCAGAACGCCGCTGCCTGAACGCACCACGCTCTACGACCGCTTCCGCGCGGGCGAGCTCCCGGTGCTCTGCGTCAGCAAGGTCGCGAACTTCGCGCTGGACCTCCCCACCGCCGCGCTCGCGATCCAGGTCTCCGGCACGTTCGGCTCGCGCCAGGAGGAGGCCCAGCGGCTCGGGCGCCTGCTGCGTCCGAAACCCGGCGAGAACCGCGCCTGGTTCTACACGCTGGTCACGCGCGACACCGTCGAGCAGGACGCGGCGCACCGCCGTCAGCGCTTCCTGGCCGAGCAGGGCTACCGCTACACGGTGCTCGGCGACGAAGACCTGGTCTGCGGGCAGCTCGCCGGCGCGTGACGGCCCACCCGCCCACAACGCTCGAGTCCGCGCTCGACGCGTTCGGGGGCCACGCATCGACGGGTCGTCGCGAAAACGATCGGGGTCAGCGACGCGCGGCCCGCCGCGATCGCTGCGGCGCTCCACGATGAGACCCGGCTCGAGGACCTCGTCGCGGGCCTCTGCGACGCGGCGCGCCGGGCCAGCACGGCGCTGGCCTTCGCCGCCGTCGACCTCACGTCACCGCCCGGCGCCCGTAACCCCGGCCAGGCGGCATTCGACGAGCTCGAGCGCCACGGTCTCGCGCTCTGCTTCGAGAGTCCCTGGGCGATGACCTACATCGCCCCCTTCGACCTCGTCCCGGCGCGCGCGCTCTGCACGGTGTTCCTTTGCATGGAATCCGCTACTCAGCTGTCGGCGCGCCCAGCCGCCTGCGCCAGCGTCGAAGGTCGCGCATACGTCACTATCGGCTGTGTCCGTCGGGTGGCGACCGGAGTGCCGACCTGAGGCGACGGCTCCGCGGCGCGGAACGGCACCGCCCCCGCGGGCTCTCAACCTCTGGCGTCGTAGGCCCTCTGGATGAGCACTTTGAGCTCGTCGAGTTGGTCATCGGTCCGCAGCGAGTACTCCGTGTCGCCCATCCCGAAGTGGCCGATATTTCGGGCATCTCGCATAGCCGGGCCATTCCACGGCTGGACGGAAGTGGGATCGAGCGCCAAGTATGCAATCGCGCGCTGGAGTTGCAATTCGAGCGTCAAGAAGGACCGCTTCCCTCGGAAGTAGCCGACGTACTGCTTGCGGACGCGGCGCGTGACGTCACCGCCAAGCGAAACAGCGAACGCGTTGACCTCGTCGAACAGCTCTTTGATGGCAACCGTTCAGGGGGTTAGGGCGGGGATGGGGCCGGAACGGGTTGGCCTTGGAGGCTGGCGGTGATCGCGGTGGTGAGATAGTCGTGTAGGCGGCGGCCTTGGAGGCGGCAGGTTTCGCGCATTGTGAGGAGTCGCTCGACCGCGCGGTCGCCGTGGTCGGTTTGGGTGCCGTAGCTGGTTTTGCGCCACATCACGGCGTGCCTGAGAGCTCGCTCTGACGCGTTGTTGGTGGCCGGTACGCCGTGTCTGTTGGTGAACGTCCAGAGCGCCTGCTCGTGGGCGAGGAGTCCGCTGGTGAAGCGGCGTGTTCTCGGGTCGCGGCAGCGGGATCCCTTCTCGAGAAGGTCGTGGAGCCGCTGGCGCGTGGCGGCCAGGTCAGCGCGTAGCTGGGCGACGTCGTCTGGGTCACGGCCGGGCTGG
>JBPCNA010000048.1:0-29651 GCA_051001735.1 Solirubrobacteraceae bacterium | reverse complement strand
CGCGGCGCTCGCCGCCGGGGCCGGGGCGACTCCGGCCAGGGCGTTGGCCGCCGCCTCGAGCTGACGGTACTCCTCGATGAAGGGCTCGAGCTCGCGCATGCGCTCGGCGATCTCATTGCGCTTCTGTTCCAGAAAGTCGCTCATCGGCCCTCCTCGGGCGGGACACGGGGTGTGGGCGTCGTGGCCTCTACCGGCTCGCCGGCGAACCTGGCTAGGTCCCGGTGGGGGAACGGCGCCGTGTGTAGAGAAACATACCGCCACCGGCGGCGATTATCACGATAACTATGCCGCCCGCAACATATCGGAGGGTGTGATGGACGGCCTTCTTCGTCCGCCGCGTGTACTTCACCTTCGCGCCGTGCGCCTTCAGACGGGCGACGAGCTGGCTCTCCTGGTGCGGCGGGTAGACCACCCGGTCGACTGACGCGTCGCGCAGGGTGACCTTGACGTCGTGGGGAACGCGGTTGATGATCGCGACGGTGACCATTTTCGCGTCGATCTGGGCCAGGAGCTGGGGATAGGTCTCCGTCGGGGTGACGGCCGACTGGGCCGCCGGCGTCAGACAAAGCCCGAGGGCGACGACGGCGGCGATCAGATATACCGGGCGTCTCATCTGCGAGGACCCTATCTCGCCGGGTGCTCCAGCAGCTCCTTGAGTTGTGTTAGCGAACGGTTAGCTTCGCGCTCGGAGATGCCACCGACCAGGGCGCGACCGGCCGCGGCGCCGAGTGGACCGAGCGGCGCGCGAAACTCGTTGCTGTAGCGAAAACGGGTGGCGTCGCCCTCCGGGGTGAGCCGGTACTCGATCCACGCCTTCGACCGCGCCGGGCCTCGTCCCTCCCAGACGGCGCGGCGGCCCGGCTCGCAGGCCGTCAGCGTCCAGCGCACGTTGAACCTCGCGCCGTGGAGGTGAATCGTCTGCGTCATCTCGTAGCCGACCCGGGCCGGGCCGCGGGAGATCTCGCTCACCTCGCAGTGGATGGTCACCCAATCGGAGAGGCGGTGGGGATCCATGATCGTCGTCCAGACCGTGTCGGCCGGGGCCTTGATCAGCATGTCGGCGTGGATGGCGGCCATCTACGCTCTGCACGCTAGCGGGCGCGCAGCGGCTCGCGCAGCTCCCACTCGCGGAGCGCGCGCTCGACCGCAGCGTCGTAGCCGTGGAGACGGACCCCGATCAGCGCCCGCGCGTCGCGGTCGTCGGCGAGCAGGTCGGTGCCGAGGCTCTCCATCAGCGGGCCGGCGAGAGCGAGCGCCTCGCCGGCGATCCGCGCCGCGACCACGGCGGCCACCGGTGTGAGCGAGAACCCGAGGCGCAGCGCCGGGCGGCGGACGAGCATCAGGTCGGCGAGCCGCTCGATCATCGCCCCGTAGGTGAGCGTCTCGGGTCCGCCCAGGTCGAGCGTCCGCCCGCCGACCGGGCCGGTGGCGGCGGCGACGAGGTACTCGAGCATGTCGCGCTCGTCGAGCGGCTGGGTGCGGTGCTCGCGCCAGGCCGGGAGCGCGAGCACCGGGAGGCGCTCGACGAGGCGCACGAGGAAGCGGAACGACCGCGAGCCGGCGCCGACGATGATCGAGGCCCGCAGCACGACGGACTCGGGCACCGCCTCGAGCACGGCGTCCTCCACCGCCCGGCGGCTGCGCAGGTGGGCGCTGACCGGCCCGCCGGTCGGGCAGAGGCCCCCGAGGTAGACGACCCGGCGGACGCCGGCCCGGGCGGCGGCGGCCGCGAAGCGCTCGGCCGCCTGGCGCTCGCGCCCGGCGAAGGCGCCGTCGGCGGCCGGCTCCATCGAGTGGATCAGGTAGTAGGCGACCTCGACCCCGTCGAGCGCCGCGGTCAGGCCGGCGCCGGTCACCGCGTCGCCGCGGTGGAGCTCGAGCCCGAGCCGCGGGTCGACCCGCCCGGGGTCGCGGGCGAGGCCGTGGAGGTCGTGTCCCTCGCCGCCGAGTCGCCGGGCCAGTACGGAGCCGACGAAGCCGCTGGCGCCGGTGATCAGGATCCGCATCTCCTCCAGGGTAAGCGCCGCCCCCGCCGGCCTGGATTACAGTCGGTCGGTGGCCGACCCGCCCGAGCGCTGCGATCTCGCCGTCGTCGGCGCCGGCATCCTCGGGCTGAGCGTCGCCGGCGAGCTCGCCCGCCGCCACCCGGCGCGGACCGTCTGCGTGCTCGAGCGCGAAGCGGCGCCGGCCGCCGGCCAGAGCGGCCACAACTCGGGGGTGATCCACGCCGGCATCTACTACGCCCCCGGCTCGCTGAAGGCCCGCCTCTGCGTGGAGGGGGCGCGCGCGATGTACGAGTACTGCGCCCGCCGCGGGATCCCCCATGCGCGCTGTGGGAAGGTGATCGTCGCGACCGGGCCGGGCGAGCTCGGACGCCTCGACGAGCTCGAGCGCCGCGGTGCCCGCAACCGGGTCGCGGGCCTCCGCCGCCTCGACGCTCGCGCCCTGCGCGAGCTCGAGCCGCACGCCGCCGGGGTGGCCGCGCTCCACTCGCCGAACACCGGGGTCGTCGACTTCGCCGCGGTGACCCGCGCCCTGGCCGACGACCTCCGCGCCGCCGGCGGCGTCGTCGCCTACGGCTGCGGCGTGCGCCGCCTGGAGGACGGGCCGCGGGCCGTCCGGCTCGGACACGACCGGGGGACGCTCGAGGCGCGGGCCGCCGTCGTCTGCGCCGGGGTCGCGGCCGATCGTCTCGCCGTGCCCGCCGGCGCCGATCCTGACCCGCGGATCGTCCCCTTCCGGGGCGCCTACCTCCGCCTGCGCCCGGAGCGCCGCGAGCTCGTCCGTTCCCTGATCTACCCGGTGCCCGACCCGCGCCTCCCCTTTCTCGGCGCGCATCTGACGCGGGACATCCACGGCGACGTGCTGATCGGACCGACGGCGCTGCTGGCCCCGCCGCGGGGCGGGGTCCGCGACCTGCTGGGCTGGCCCGGGATCTGGCGCCTGTGCGCCGCCCACTGGCGCGCCGGCCTGACCGAGCTCCTCCACGCGGCGGTCCCGGCGGTCCTCGTCCGCGACGCCGCCCGGTTGGTGCCGGGGCTCCGCCTCGCCGACGTCGAGCCCGCCTTCGCCGGCGTCCGCGCCCAGGCGGTCGGGCGCGACGGGCGGCTCGTCGACGAGTTCGTCTTCGCCGTCACCCGGCGGGCCCTCCACGTCCGCAACGCCCCCTCGCCCGGGGCGACGGCGTCGCTGGCCATCGCCCGACACGTGGCCGACCAGGCCGACCGCGCCTTCGCCTGAGGCGGCGGCGGCCGCCGAAATCAAATCTCCGGCTATTGCGGGGAGCTCCGTTGTGCGGCGGCCGCCCCGCTGCTTTGATGGGCCCCGGTCCAGTCGACAGGGAGGCAGAGGGTGGCAAGAGGGCGTATCAGCAAGCCGACGTGCGACGAGTGCTATTTCCGGTGCAATCTGCTCTGTGCACTGGCCGAGCCGGAGCCGTGCCCGACCTTCCGGCCCAACCACCCCGACGGCCTGCGTCCGCCCCAGCAGCTGCGCTTCGTCTTTCGCGCCGAACGCCGGACGCGCGCCGCCTGGGCCTTCCCGACCGCCCAGGAGCAGGCCGCGCTCCACGCGTAGACGGCAAACCGAATCTGGACGCTTGTTCGAGGTTCGTCACGAAACATTTGATGAGCCCGCGCCGACGCCGATGCGGGGGGCATGGATGCCAACGGAACCCGCTCCCGCCGCCGCGGCCTCACCAGCGCTCTCGTGATCGCCGCCTGCGCCCTCGCCGGGGTGGGCACCGGGGCCCCCGCCGCCGTCCACGCCGCGGCCGACAGCAGCGGGGCCGCGGCGACGCATAACCTCGCCCGCTTCGCCGTCGACTCGCCGGCGATGGTCCAGGCCGAGCTGATCGCCGTCGAGTACTGGAACGCCTCGCCCTGCGGCGGTGTCGTCAAGGTCGGCTGGACGTCGCTCGACCCGACGGTGAACGCGACGTCGGATTGGTGGAACCCGGTCGCCGCCTACGGCAACGCGGCCGCCAACACCGGCTGCTCGATCGCTCTCAACCAGGACCAGTCGTTCGACTGGCCGATGTTCTGCAGCGTGATGGTGCACGAGATCGGGCACCTCACCGGCCACGAGCACGCCGCCGACCCGGCGTCGGTCATGAATCCGACCTACACCCACCCGATCGCGCAGTGCACGGGCTCCGCGCCCGGCGCCGCGGCCGCGACGCCGCCGGCGACGAGTACGCGCTCGAGCGCCGCCGGAGCCGCCGCTCACAAGGCTCACAGCCGCGCGAAGACGCACAAGCACCACAAGAAGAAGAGGCAGCAGAGACGCTGATCCGCGGCGGATCGTGCACGCCCGTCCCCATGTCACCGTATAATTAGCGGCAGCCGGGGGTGGCTCCCCCCGCCGCCCCGGCAGAGGGGCGCCGCCGGCCCGACCCTCTCTCCTGGGCCGGCACGGCCGTCGCGCGGTGGGCTTCGAGTTCGCCGCACGGCGGCCGGCGCCCCCTCCTCACATACGCTCGCCCGAGGGTAGAGTCCGGTAGATGCCCTCCGAACGCGACCTGTTCGCCAACTTCGAGAGGATGCGCCGCGAGATCGACGAGCTCTTCGGGGACGTGTTCGAGCGGCCGCTCGCCTCACGGCGCCGGGTCGGCTTCTCGCCGGCGGTCGACGTCTCCTACTCCGAGGATCCGCCCCGGGCGATCGTCACCGCCTCGCTCGCCGGCATCCGCCTCGAGGATCTCGACCTCGAGGTCCAGGGTCGCGAGCTGGTCATCTCCGGCCACCGCCGCCCGGCTCCCGCCGAGGGGCTCGCCTATCAGCAGATCGAGATCGAGCACGGTCCGTTCCGCCGGGTCATCACGCTCGTCGCCGATGTCGTCGTCGAGGAGACCCGGGCAAGCTACGAGGACGGCATCCTCCGCGTCGAGCTGCCCCTCCACCGGCCGGAGCTCCGCGGCCGCAGCGTGCCGATCGAGATCGGGACCCGCCCGGCGCCCGACGACGACGAGGCGGCGCGGTGATCGAGATCGCCTCCTCGAGCGAGGGCTCGCGCGAGATCGAGGTCGGGCGCGAGCGGATCCTCCCGTCGCAGCTCCCGGTGCTGCCGCTGCGCGACACCGTCACCTACCCGGACACGCTGACGCCGCTGGCCGTGGCCCAGGACCGCTCGATCAACCTGATCAACGACGTTCTCGGCGGCAACCGCATGCTGGTGATGGTCGCCGGGCGCAACCCCGAGCTCGACGAACCCGGCCCGGCCGACCTCTACGACGTCGGCGTGGTCGGCGTGGTCGCCCGCATGCTCAAGGTCCCCGACGGGACGATGCGGATCCTCGTCCAGGGCGCCCAGCGGGTGCGGCTGACCAACTGGGTGAGCGAGGATCCCTACCTCGTCTCGGAGATCGAGGTGGCCCCCGATGTGGTCGAGGAGACCCCGGCGCTGCTCGCCCTGACCCGCAACGTCCAGTCGACGTTCTCCTCCATCGTCGAGGGGGTGCCCTACCTCCCCGAGGAGCTCCAGATCGCGATCGCCAACGTCGACGACCCGAGCGCCCTCAGCCACCTGATCGCCGGATCGCTGCGTCTGAAGACCGAGGAGAAGCAGGCGCTGCTCGAGGAGGTCGACGTCGCCAAGCGGCTCCGGCGCCTGTCGGAGATCCTCGCCAGGGAGCTCGAGGTGATCTCGATCGGCTCCCAGATCCAGTCCCAGGTGCAGTCGGAGCTCGGCGCCTCACAGCGGGAGTACTTCCTGCGCCAGCAGCTGAAGGCGATCCAGGACGAGCTCGGCGAGGGCGACGAGATGGAGGCCGAGGTCAGCGAGCTCCGCGCCCAACTCGACGCGATCGAGCTGCCCGGCGACGTGCGCCGGCAGGTCGACCGCGAGCTGGCTCGCCTCGGGCGGCTGCCGGCCGCGGCGGCCGAGCACGGCGTCATCCGCAGCTACCTCGAGTGGATCGCCTCGCTCCCGTGGGACAAGTCGACCGCCGACAACCTCGACCTCGTCCACGCACGCTCGGTCCTCGACGAGGATCACTACGACATCGACCGCGTCAAGGAGCGGATCATCGAGTTCCTCGCCGTGCGCAAGCTGAAGCCCGACGCCCGCGGGTCGATCCTCTGCTTCCTCGGACCGCCCGGGGTCGGCAAGACGTCGCTCGGACGGTCGATCGCCCGCGCCCTCGGCCGCGAGTTCCAGCGCATCAGCGCCGGCGGCATCCGCGACGAGGCGGAGATCCGCGGGCACCGGCGCACCTACATCGGGGCGATGCCCGGGACGATCATCCGGGCGCTCCGCGACGCCGGGTCGCACAACCCGCTCTTCATGATCGACGAGATCGACAAGATGGGCGGGTCGTCGTGGTCGGGGGACCCGGCCAGCGCCATGCTCGAGGTGCTCGACCCCGAGCAGAACGACAGCTTCCGCGACCACTACCTCGACGTGCCGTTCTCGCTGGCGAACGTGATGTTCATCACCACGGCCAACAGCCTCGACACCGTCCCGGGACCGCTGCTCGACCGGATGGAGGTGATCCAGCTGAGCGGCTACACCGAGGCCGAGAAGCTGCAGATCGCCAAGCGCTACCTCGTCCCCCGCCAGATCGAGCGCAACGGGCTGACCCGCTCGCGGCTGCAGATCTCCGACGCCGCCCTGCGCGCGGTGATCTCCGACTACACCCGCGAGGCCGGCGTCCGCGGCCTCGAGCGCGAGATCGGGACGCTGGCCCGGAAGATCGCCCGCCAGGTGGCCGAGGGCACGGCGCCGCGCCGGGTGTCGATCTCCGAGAAGACCGCCCGCGAGCTCCTCGGCCGCGCCCGCTTCTTCTCGGAGGCCAAGCGGCGCACGGCCCAGGCCGGCGTCGCCACCGGGCTGGCCTGGACTCCGGCGGGCGGCGACGTCCTCTTCATCGAGGCGACGGCGATGCCCGGCGACGGCAAGCTGACGATCACCGGCCAGCTCGGCGAGGTCATGCGTGAGTCGGCGCAGGCCGCGCTCTCCTACGTGCGAGCCAACGCCGCCGCGGTCGCGCCCGGTCTCGAGAGCGACTGGTTCGCCAAGCACGATCTCCACATCCACGTCCCGGCCGGCGCCACTCCGAAGGACGGCCCGAGCGCCGGCATCACGATCGCCACGGCGATCGTCTCGCTGATCTCGGGTCGGCGTGTCCGCGACGACATCGCGATGACCGGCGAGATCACCCTGACCGGTCAGGTGCTGCCGATCGGCGGGCTCAAGGAGAAGGCGCTGGCCGCCCAGCGCAACGGCATCACCACGGTCATCGCTCCGGCGCTCAACGCCGCCGACGTCGAGGAGATCCCCGAGCACCTGCTGGCGCGGATGGAGCTCGTCTTCGTCGCCGAGATCGGCGACGTCCTCGTCCGCGCGCTCGAGCCTCCGGCGCCGCCGTCGGCGGTCAACGGAGCCGCGCTCGGGCGGCCCCGCGCGGCCGCCTCGGCACGCCGCGCCGCCCGCTCGCGACCGTAGGGGCGCCGGCGCGAGCGCGGCCCGGCGTCTATGTTGGGGCCCCTCGTGGCCGAACACACCGACTCGCGCAAGGTCATCGTCGTGATGCCGGCGCGCAACGCCGCACGCACGCTCGCCGCGACCTTCGCGGCGATCCCCCGCGGCTGGGTCGACGAGGTCATCGTCGTCGACGACAAGTCGACCGACGCCACGATCGAGGTGGCCCGCGGCCTCGAGCTCCACACGACCTGGCACCCCCACAACGTCGGCTACGGCGGCAACCAGAAGACCTGCTACCTCGAGGCGCTCCAGCGCGACGCCGACGTCGTGGTGATGCTCCATCCCGACGGCCAGTACGAGCCGACGCTGATCCCCGAGCTCGTCGGGCCGATCCTCGCCGGCGAGGCCGACATGGTGCTCGGCTCGCGCCTGGCCGAGAAGGGCATGGCGCTGGCCGGTGGCATGCCGCTCTACAAGTACGCGGCCAACCGCTTCCTCACCACGATCGAGAACCGGATGATGGGCACGTCCCTGAGCGAGCTCCACACCGGCTACCGGGCCTACTCGCGCGAGCTGCTGCTGACGGTGCCGTTCCTGCGCAACGCGCTCGACTTCAGCTTCGACTCGGAGATGCTGATGCAGGCCTCCCACTTCGGCTTTCGCATCGTCGAGGTGCCGGCCCGGACGCGCTACTTCGACGACGCCTCGTCGATCGCCCTGCGCCCGGCGGCGATCTACGGCTGCAAGTCGCTCTGGGCCGGTGCCCGCCTGATCCTCCACCGCCGGGGCCTCTGGCGCTCGGCCAAGTTCCGCGCATGACGACGATCACCGGCGAGCGCGTCACCACCGCCGAGCGCGGCTTCAACCCGACATGGCAGCGCCACGTCGCGGCGTACCGCTGCGCCGCCGACCTGCTCGGTCCGGGTCGGGTGCTCGACCTCGGCTGCGGCATCGGCCACAGCTACGAGCTGCTCGCCCCGCGCGAGACGGTGGGCCTCGACCGGGACGCCGGGGCCCTGGCCGGCCAGGCGCGCGAGACGGTGGTCGGCGACATGCGCGACCTCCCGTTCCCGGCGGGGAGCTTCGCCTCGGTGCTCTCGGTCCACTCGATCGAGCACGTCCCCGACGCCGGGCGGGTCGCCGCCGAGGTCGCCCGCGTGCTCGAGCCGCGGGGCCTCGCCATCTTCGTGACGCCGAACCGCTTCACCTTCGCCCGGGCTGAGGAGATCATCGACCCCTACCACTACGTCGAGTACGGGCCGGCGGAGCTCGTCGAGCTGCTCGAGGGCACCTTCGCGGCGGTCGACATCCACGGGCTGTTCGGCTCGGCGCGCTACCTCGAGCTGGTCGACGAGCAGCGGGCCAAGCTCGACCGGCTGCTCGCAGCCGATCCGTTGCGCCTGCGCCGGTTCGTCCCGCGCCGGGTCCGCCAGCGCCTCTACGACCGTCTGCTCACGCGGGAACGCGCGACCGCGGATCCGCGGCCCGGACTGATCACGGCCGATGACTTCGAGCTCGGCGGCGGCCGGATCGCCGCCGAGGCGCTCGACCTGGTCGCCGTCTGCCGCCGCGCGCGCTGACCCGGCTATCCTGCTGGCGACCCGTGGTCCCCGAGTCGATTCCGAGGTGATGGACATGATTCGCAAGGTCGTGCCTCTCGTGCTGGGCGCAGTGGTCGTCGTGGCGGTCAACGAAGGGCTCCGTAACCGCGTGCTCGACCTCCTGTTCGGTGCCGAGGAGGAGTTCGACTACACGCCGACGACCTCCGGGTCGCCGCCGCCGGCTCACGCCGACTGAAACCGCTCAGCCGTGGGCGAGCTTGAGCTTCGCCGTCAGGCTGGCCACCTGGCTGCGCCCGGTCGCGGCGTCGAATGACGACGCGTAGGCGGCGACGGTGACCGTCCCGGCCTGACGCAGGACGGCCACGAGCGAGCGCTTGGGGCGGACGCTGAGCTCGGCGCGGCGGCCGCCGGGAATGATGAAGAGCGTCGTCCCGAGCGGCTGGGCGCGGCGCAGGAGCACCAGCCGCGACTTCGGAGAGGCGACGGTGGCCACGTTCAGCCGGCCCCGGCAGAGGCGCGCGGCGACCGGGCAGCGCAGGCCGATGACCACGGTGCCGCCGCGGGCGAGCACCGGCGGCGAGAGGCCGAGCCGCAGCTGAGCCGGCGGCATCGGTGTCGGCTGGCTCGGCGGCTGGCCGGGGGCGGTCGGCTGGACGGTCGCCGTCGTGGCGACACCGGCCTGGCTGCCGCCGGCGTCCTTGACGAGGGTCATGACGCTGAAGCTGCCGGTGTGCGCGTAGGTGTGGGTGGCGGTGACGGCGAAGCCGCCGTGGGGTCCGGCGGCGGCCGTCCCGGGGCCGCTCGTGCCGTCCCCCCAGGCGACGCTGGCGGTGAAGTCGGCCGGCGTGGCGCCGCGATTGTCGTCGGCGAACGTCGCCACGGTGGCCGCGGCCGGCGCCCCCTGGGCGGCGGTGAAGCTGGTCGCCGCCGCCGAGAGCGACGCGTCGCGGACCGGGACGAGAGTGGCGCCTGTCTGCCCGGTGGCCGACCCGCTGGAGATCGTCACCGCGTAGTTGACCGGGCCGTCCTCCGCGTAGGTGTGGCCGCCGTCGACCGCGAAGAGGCAGCCCCCGCCCCCGAGGAGCTGGCCGATGCCGCCGCCGACGATGCCCGCCGTCGTCGTCCCGTCACCCCAGGCGATCGACGCGGTGTACATGCTGGTGGGCGGGCAGCCGAGCAGGCCGAAGCCGTCGACGAACGTGGCGACCGTGCCCTTGAACGCCGCGCCCTCGGTCGGGGCCGGCGGTTGGGCCGTCGCCGTGAAGGCGATGGCCGGACCGGCAAGAGCGCCCGAGCAGAGGGCGCCGGCGGCGCCGGCGAGCGCCAGTCGCCACCCGATCGCCGATCGACCCCGCACTCAGGCAGCCTAGCCGCGGGCGGTGACGCGAAGCGTCACCCGCAGGCCGAGCGGGTCGTAGAGCATGCCCGGACCGCCGGCGCGGACGAGCAGGCTGTGGACTCCGAGCGGCAGGGCGGGCAGGCGGAGCCGGCCCGGAGCGCAGGTGAAGGGCAGGCGGTGGTCGATCCGGCACTCGAAGGACCGCGCCGCCGGATCGTCGGCGCCGACGCTGACGCTCGGGCGGCGGCCCGGGCGCGGGGCTGCTCCGCGGAGCAGGCCCCGCGGCGGGGCGAGCAGCCGCAGGAAGACGCCGGAGGCCTTGGTGCCCGCGGTCAGGTTGCTCGCCGTCGAGCTGAAGGTGGCGACCGAGCCGTCGCCGGAGAGGGTCGGGCGCTCGAGCACCTGACCGCCCGCTTCGGGGCCCGGCGCCGAGCCGCCCGGCGCCACGTCGACCACGGCGGTGGTGCTCAGGCTGAGGTCGCGGACGAAGACGTTCTCCCGCGGGCCGCCGCCCGGGGCGAGGTTGCGGGCGAAGGACTCGAACGTCACATAGAGGCCGCTCGGGGTGATGTAGGGCGCGAAGCTGTCGTTGTTGCCCTCGAAGCCGGCGTTGCCCTGGCTGACGAGGACCGTCCGGCGGCGGGTGCGGTCGCGGACGAAGACGTTGGTTCGCGCCCGCGGGTCCTCGCCGGCCACCAGGTTGGTGGCGTTGGAGTCGAAGGCGACGAGGCGGCCGTCGCCGCTGAGCGAGCTGATCTGGGTGAAGGCGGCGCCGACCGCGGCGTTCTGCGGCTGCCCGCGGCCGGACACGCTGACCAGCGCGGTGGTGTCGCTCGACGGTACGCGGACGAAGACGTCGGGGACGCGGTTGCGATCGCTGGCCACGAGGTTGCCGGCGGCCGAGGCGAAGCTGATGACCCGGCCGTCGCCGCTGATCGCCGGGGTGCTCGACGGCCCGTTGGCCTGGACGGCGCCCCGGCCGACGCTGACGCGGACCGTGGTGTGGGCTTGGCGATCGCGCAGGAAGACGTCGCTGAGGCCGTTGCCGTCGCCGGCCACGAGGTTCGAGGCGGTCGAGGTGAATACGACGTAGCGGCCGTCGGCCGAGAGCGCCGGCTGGGAGGAGGCGCCGTTCGCCGGGCCGCCGTCGGCGGCCACGCTCACGGTCTCGACGTCGCCGGAGCCGGCACGCACGAAGACGTCGGTCATCCCGTTGACGTCGCCGCCGGTCAGGTTCGCGGCCGCCGAGGCGAAGGCGACGACGCTGCCGTCGGCCGAGACCGCCGGCTGGGCCGAGAGGCCGTTGCCGGGGACGGCGCCCGGACCGCCCGAGATCAGGCGGTCGGCCCCGGTCAGGACGTTGGCCAGGAAGATGTTGCCGCCGGCATCGAAGACGACGCTGCCGCCGTCGTTGGAGACGACGGCGTCGGTGCCGGCGGCGATGCCCGGAGGACTGACCGGGAACGTCCGCTCGGGCAGACTGGTGGCCCACCCGGCGACCGGGACGGCGGCCAGGATCGCCACGGCCGCGGCCGTGGCCAAGCGCACCCGCCGCCGCCGCGGACCGGTCACTGGCGGCCCGGCAGGCCGGACGGCGCGGACGGTTTGGTCTGCGAGGCGGCTGTCGGGGCGGGAGCCGGTGTCGGCCGGGGGGTGGGGGTCGGTGCCGGCGCGGGGGTCGGCGTCGGCGTCGGCGTCGGTGCGGGGTTCGGCGTGGGGGTCGGCGCCGGCGCCGGCGTGCTGACGGGAGCGGGGGTCGCCGTGGTGGCCGGCGCGGGCTTCTTCGCCGGGGCAGCCGGCTTGTGCGTGACCGGCTTGCGGACGACCGGCGGGACGGCGGGCTTCGGGAGCGCGACGTGGGCGATCGGCGTGGTCGCGACGGGCGGCGGCGCGGTGACCGGCGCCGGGGGTGTCGTGACGTCGGCGGCCCGGGTGCCCGAGCTCGACGGGCCGCCGCCGATCACCCCGGCGATGCTGAGGGTGAGGGCGAGGCCGGCGAGCACGACGAGCACGGGCGCCACCACCCGCAAGAGGAGGTTCCTCACCTTCGTCGCGCCGGTGAGGTCAGTGGCGGAGCGTCGCCGCGGCGCCCCGGGACGAGCGTTTCTGAGTTCCCGACCACCGGCGCAACCATAGCCCAGCCGGCCGCCGGACGATGACGGTCAGGCGAGCTTCGGCGTGCGCCACCGCGCGGCCAGCCGGCCCTCGAGCTCGGCCGCGAGGGCGTCGATCGGGACGCGGCTCTGGTCGAGCGAGTCGCGGTCGCGGACGGTGACCGTCCCGTCGGAGACGCTCTCGTGGTCGATCGTCACGCACCAGGGCGTGCCGATCTCGTCGTGGCGTCGGTAGCGCTTACCGATCGACCCGCCGTCGTCGTACTCGGTCTGCATGCGCCGGCGCAGCGCGCCGTAGACCTCGCGCGCCAGCTCGGGGTGGCCGTCCTTGCGCAGCAGGGGCAGCACGGCGACCTTGATCGGCGCCAGGGCGGGGTGGAGGCGCAGGACGGTCCGCGGGCCGCCGTCGAGCTCCTCCTCGTCGTAGGCGTCGACCATGAAGGCGAGCGTCGCCCGGTCGGCGCCGGCGGCCGGCTCGATCACGTGGGGGACGTAGCGGGCGCCGGTCGGCTGGTCGAAGTACTCGAGCTTCTCGCCGGAGAACCTCGAGTGGGCGGTGAGGTCGAAGTCGCCGCGGTTGGCGATGCCCTCGAGCTCGGACCAGCGCCCCGGCTCGGGGGACGCGGACGACGGGAAGAGGTACTCGATGTCGCTCGTGGCCGACGAGTAATGCGAGAGCTCGTCGGGATCGTGGGGGCGGAGGCGGAGGTGGTCGGGGCGGATGCCGAGCTCGAGGTACCAGCGCTCGCGCTCGGCGATCCAGTGCTCGAACCAGCGGTCGGCGTCGGCCGGCGGGACGAAGAACTCCATCTCCATCTGCTCGAACTCGCGGGTGCGGAAGATGAAGTTGCCGGGGGTGATCTCGTTGCGGAAGGACTTGCCGACCTGGGCGATGCCGAACGGGGGCTTCTTGCGCGCGAACTGGAGCACGTTCTTGAAGTTGACGAAGATCCCCTGGGCGGTCTCCGGCCGCAGGTAGACGGTGGCCGCCGAGTCCTTGACCGGGCCGGCGGTCGTCTCGAACATGAGGTTGAAGTCGCGCGACTCGGTCAGCGAGCAGTGCTCGGCCTCGCCGGGGTGCTTCGACGGCTTCTCCGGGCAGGCGAGCTCCTCGAGGTGGTCGGCCCGGAAGCGCTGGCCGCAGTGGCGGCAGTCGACCAGCGGATCGGTGAAGCCGGCCAGGTGGCCGCTGGCCTCCCAGGTCTTCGGGTGCTGGATGATCGCCGAGTCGAGGGCGACGATGTCATCGCGCTCGCCGACCATCGCACGCCACCACTGGGCCTTGACGTTGTTCTTGAGGAGGACCCCGTAGTGGCCGTAGTCGTAGGTCGAGCCGACGCCGCCGTAGATCTCCGAGGAGGGGAAGACGAAGCCGCGGCGCTTGCACAGCGCGACGATCTTCTCCATGGTCACCCTGTCAGGCACCGGGCTGATGCTAGTGGTCTGTCTCACAGATGGCTCGAGGGTCTGGAGTCGCCGGACGCCAAGCAGTTGGGAGACGGACCAGGCGCGCAGCGTTGGCTCCTCGGGCCGGCCTCTGGCACTCCTATACTTGGACTGCCATGCCGATCTACGAATACAAGTGCGACCAGGGTCACATCTTCGAGGTGATGCGGCGCATGACCGACGAGCCGCTGTCCGCCTGCCTGACCTGCGCGGCTCCGGTGGAGCAGGTCTATCACCCGATCGCCATCCACTTCAAGGGCAAGGGCTTCTACAACACCGACTACGGGACGAAGAAGCGCTCGCGCGAGATGCAGGACGCCAAGAGCTCCGAGGGCAAGAGCGCCGAGGGCGCGAAGGCCGACGGGACGAGCAGCGAGACGAAGTCGACGGAGCCCAAGTCGACGGAGGCGAAGTCACCCGAGGCCAAGTCCTCCGGCGACTCCAAGCCGGCCGAGACGAAGGCGCCCGCCCCGGCGCCGAAGAAGTCCTCGGACTAGTGCACTAGCCGGCGAGGAAGCGCTGGGTCTCGGCCCGGCGCTCGGCGGGGGGGACGAGGAGGCCGACGCCGCCGTCCGGGAGGGTGGCGGTCCCGCTCGGCTTGAGCACGCGAGTGGCCGGCGAGCCGGTGGTGGCCAGCGCACCGAACACCCCGAGCAGAGTCGTCGGGCCCATGTCGCTGCGGATCGCCTTCGGGGCCTGCCAGGAGATCCACGGGAGCCGGAGGAACGCCCCCGGGGTGAGCACCCGGTGCTCCATCGCCGAGAAGAGCTTCTGCTGGCGGCGGGCGCGGATCAGGTCGCTCTCGCCGGGGCTGCAGTCGTTGTGGCGGGTCCGGGCGAGGGCGAGCGCCTGGGCGCCGTCGAGGTGCGAGGTGCCCGGCCGCAGGCGGAGGGTGTAGCCGCCGTTGCGAAAGCCGCCGCTGATCCGGGAGACGACGCAGCCGCCGGTGTAGTCGACCCCGCCGAGGGCGTCGACCAGGGCCGGGAAGTTGTCGAAGCTGACCTCGACGAGGTGGTTGATCGGGATGCCGAGGAACTGCTTGACCGTCTCGATGGCGAGGGACGGGCCGCCGAATGCGTAGGCGGCGTTGATCTTCGCGCGGCCGTGGCCGGGAATCGAGACGATCGTGTCGCGGGGGATCGAGAGGCGGGCCGAGTGGCCGCCGCCGACCCGGATCAGCAGCATCGTGTCGGAGCGGCTCGGGCCCGAGGTCGACGCGCCCGGCTCGCGCGTGCCCTTCGTCCGCTGGTCGGAGCCCAGCACGAGGATCGTGTTGGCGCCGGTCAGCGGCCAGCTGCCGCCGTCGAGCGCCGCCCGGGCGGGACCCGAGATCCCGGGCGCCGCGCTGACGCTGATGACGAAGAGGATCACCGAGAGGAGGAGCCAGACGGCGACGGCGGCCGCCAGCCAGCGCACCACCCGCCAGAAGGTGATCGGCCGCCGGGTCCGAGGCGGTCGCGGGCCCTTGCCGGGCCGGGGCTCCAACAGGCGGGGCCGCGCCCGGTAGAGGGTGTAGCTCGGCGGCTCATCCGCGGCGGGGGGCGGGCGGTCGGCCGGCCGCGATGGGTCTCGGGGCTCGCGCGGCGGCGGCGGCCGGGGCGGCCGACGGGGGTCGGGTTCTACAGCCATCGGGCGCCTATAGTGGCGTACCCTGCCCGCGCCAGGGCCGGTCGGTGGCGGCGTTGCAACACGCCGAGGCCAGCCTGCGCACCCGAGTTCCCGCCCGCCCCGCCATGACCGACGACCGCCCGTCAATCTCCCCCGAGGTGCCGGTCGGCTGCGTGATCGGCGTCGACATCGGCGGCACGAAGATCCTCGCCGGAGCGGTCGACCGTGACCTGCGCGTCTCGGCCCGCATCCGGCGGACGGCGCCCACCGACGACCCGGAGACGCTGCTGGCCGCCGTCGCCGGGGCCGTGGCCGAGGTGCGCTCGACGGTCGGGGAGGAGGTGCTCGGCGTGGGCTACGGGATCGCCTGCCTGATGGACGCCGGCGGGCGGGCAGTCGCCTCGACCCACCTGCCGGTCGCCGAGATCGCGTTCGCGCGGGTGATGGCGGAGCGAACCGGCCTGCCGGCCTACGTCGACAACGACGCGAACCTCGCGCTCCTGGCCGAGCACCGCCGGGGGGCGGCCCGGGGGACGGCCGACGCGGTCATGCTGACCCTCGGGACCGGCATCGGCGGGGGCGTGATGGTCGACGGCCGGCTCTATCGCGGCTCCCGGGGCGGGGCCGCCGAGCTCGGTCACATGGTCATCTGGGCCGACGGGCCCGACTGCGGACCGGGCTGCCCGAGCTGGGGCTGCCTCGAGGCGCTCGCCTCGGGCACGGCGCTGGTCCGCGACGCCCGCCGGGCCGCGGCGCGCCACCCGGACTCGGGACTGGGCCGGGCGCTGGCCGCCGGTCGGGAGATCGACGGGGCGCTGGTCAGCGACCTCGCCGCCGGGGGCGATGCCGTCGCGGCGGCCGTCGTGGCCGAGGTCGGCGGCTGGCTCGGCATCGGCCTCGTCAACCTGGTCAACATCTTCAACCCGGAGGTCATCGTCGTCGGCGGCGGGGTCAGCGACGCCGGGGAGTTCCTGCTCGGACCGGCCCGGCGGGTCGTGGCCGACCGGGCGCTGCCGATGCCGGGCGAGCCGACCCGGATCGCCGCGGCGCACTTCGGGGCCGAGTCCGGCATGCTCGGGGCGGCAGTGCTCGCCTACGACTCGATCGACCGGAGGGCCGCATGAAGGGACGCCTCGTCGTCTGCCCGACCCCGATAGGCAACCTCGAGGATGTCACCCTGCGCGTGCTCTCGAGCCTCCGCGAGGCCGACATCGTGGCCTGCGAGGACACGCGGCGCACCCGCGTCCTGCTCGACCGCTACGGGGTCCGCGGCAAGCTCGTCAGCTACCGCGAGCACAACGAGCGCGAGCGGGCGCTCGAGCTGGTCGAGAAGATGCGGACGGGCGACGTCGTCGCCCTCGTCTCCGACGCCGGCATGCCGCTGATCTCCGACCCCGGCTTCCTCCTCGTCCAGGCGTGCGTCGCCGCCGGCCTCGCCGTCGAGGTCCTGCCCGGGCCGAGCGCCGTCCTCGCCGCCCTCGTCGCCTCGGGCCTGCCGTCGGGCCACTGGCGCTTCTCCGGCTTCCTGCCGCGCAAGCGGAGCGAGCTCGAGACGATGCTCGCGACCAACCCCGAGACGCTGGTTGCCTTCGAGTCGCCGAAGCGGACGGCCAAGTCGCTGGCCCTCCTCGCCGAGCTCGACCCCGGCCGGCCGGTCGCCGTCTGCCGCGAGCTGACCAAGCTCCACGAGGAGGTCCGCCGGGGCACGGCCGCCGCCCTGGCCGCCCACTACGCCGCCGAGGAGCCCCGCGGCGAGGTCGCCCTGGTGATCGGCGCCGCGCCGCCCCAGGAGACCGAGGAGGCAGTGGCGCTCGAAGCGGTCCGCGCGCTGGTCGAGGCGGGGGCGAGGAAGCGGCCTGCGGCGACGGTGGTGTCGAAGCTCACCGGGGTTTCCGCGAACAAGCTCTACCGGGGGGTCACGGGGGAGTGACCCTCTGGGTCAGGGATGCAGCGCGCCGGCCGGGACGGCGCGCCACTTGCGACCGCCGTCGACGGTCGTGAACACGTGGTCCTCGAAGATCCAGGCGTAGCCGCGGGTCGGGGTGGGGAAGCTCAGCCAGCCGGGGGCCGGGTCGGCGTCGCTGATGTCGCCGATCGTGTCGGTCCAGCGGCGGCCGCCGTTACTGAAGGCGAGGCCGCCTGCGGATCGCGTCATCAGGAGGGTCGCCGGGGCCGGTGCGGCCAGCGTGCCGATGCCGCCCGCGCCGAGCGGATAGGGGGTGTGGCCGAGAGTCCAGCGTCCCGTCCGGCTCCAGTGGCGTCCGCGATCGTTCGACCGGAAGACGAGCTTGCCCTCGTAGCCGGCGGACTGACCGCCGCCGCAGACTTCCCAGAAGGTGCCGCGCGGGTCGATCGCGATGAGTGGGGACTCACCGGCGGCGCAGGCCGAGCGGTGCGCCGCGAAGGTCAGTCCGGCGTTCCCGCTGACCAGGAGGCGCGTGTCGATGACGATGGCGACGAGCGGCCCATGTCCGGCGAGCTCCGGGAACGTGGCGCCCTCCAGGCGCGTTCGCCGCCAGCTGCGGCCGCCGTCGACGGAGCGTAGGAGCTCGCTGCGGCAGCCGGTGGCCTCGGTGCAGGCCACGGCCACCGCGATCGCGACGCCGCGATCGAGGACGACCCGCTGGACACTGGCGGGTAGGCCGACGGCCCGCCAGCTACGCCCGCCGTCCGTGCTGGCGAAGGATCGCCGCCCGATCAGCCACACGTCGCTCGGCGAGTCGGATACGACGGCGGCGAAGGGCGCGGCCGGGATCTGCACCGCGGCGAAGCTCCGCCCGCCGTCCCGGGTCCTCCGCAGCAGCGAGTGGCACACGCCGACGCCGCCTGCCTCGCGGAGCGCCTCGGGGGTGAACAGGATCCATCCGAGATCCGCCGTCGGAAAGCTGCCGGACGACCCCGTTGCGTTCTGCAGAACCGCGGCGCCATGCAGCTGGGAGCAGTACGTCGGCTCGGCGGCCGTCCCCGTGGGCCCCGGTGACACCCTGCGGGCGGTGTGGGCGCCGCATCCGACGGCCGCGACAGCCGCGACGGCGACCGCGACGGCCGCGACGCGACCGCGACGGCCGCGGCGGCCCTCAGACCTGCCCGCCGGCGCATCGAGGGCTTCAGTCGGCGACGGCCACATCGCCGAAACGCGCCCGCCAGTCGACGAGCTTCGCCTCGGTGATCTTGTCGAACAGGACCGGCGGGACCTCGAAGGGGTGGCCGGCGGCCAGCGCCTCCGGCTCGAAGCGCTCCGGCCAGCCGGATTGCTCCGCGCCCAGGGCGTCGAGGACGGTGTCGGCGGTGAAGGGGATGACCGGGGCGCTCAGGCGGGCGAACAGGGCGATCAGGTTGATCGCCGTCCGGAGGGTCAGCGCCGCGTCGTCCGGGTCGGTCTTGACCGTCGCCCACGGCTGCTTGCGGTCGAAGTAGGCGTTGCCCCGGCTCCAGAGGGCGCGCAGCCGCGACATCGCCTTGCGGTACTCGAGGTCGCCCATCAGCGCTGTGTACTCGGCGATTCCCGCGTCCATGTCCGCGGCCAGCAGGGCCTCCTCCTCGCCGGGGGTGCCGCCGGGCGGCACCTCGGCGCCGAAGCGGCGCGCCGCCAGGGTCAGCGACCGGTTGACGAAGTTGCCGAACGTGTCGGCCAGGTCCTTGTTGACCGCGACGGCGAACGTCTCCCACGAGAAGCTCGTGTCGTCGGACTCGGGCGCGTTGGCCATCAGGTAGTAGCGCCAGTAGTCGGGGGAGAGGAGCTCGAGGGCGTCGTCCATGAACACGCCGACCCCGCGGCTGGTCGAGAACTTGCCGCCGTAGTAGGTCAGCCAGTTGAACGCCTTCAGGTAGTCGACGAGCTTCCACGGCTCGGCCGACCCGATCAGCATCGCCGGGAAGCCGATCGTGTGGAAGGGGACGTTGTCCTTGGCCATGAACTCGACGTACTCGACGTCTTCGGCCTCGTACCACCAGCTCCGCCAGGCGTCCGGCTCGCCCCGCCCGTCGGCCCACTCCCGCGTCGCCGCGATGTATTCGAGCGGCGCGTCGAACCACACGTAGTAGACCTTGTCCTCGAAACCCGGCCGGTCGACCGGGACGCCCCACTTGAGGTCGCGGGTGATGCTCCGGTCCTCGAGCCCCTCGTCGAGCCACTTCAGACCGATCGACCGGGCCAGCACCGGCCAGTCCGTCTTCGACTCGAGCCACTCCCGCAGCGGTCCGGTCAGCTTCGACTGGAGCAGGAACAGGTGGCGGCTCTCGCGGACCTCGAGGTCCCGGCTCCCCGAGATCGCCGACCTGGGCTCGATCAGCTCGGTCGGATCGAGCAGGCGGCCGCAGTTCTCGCACTGGTCGCCCCGCGCCCGGTCGTAGCCGCAGTGGGGGCAGGTGCCGATGATGTAGCGGTCGGGCAGGAAGCGCCCGTCGGCCGGCGAGTACATCTGGCGGGTCGTCCGCTCCTCGATCAGCCCCTGCTCCTCCAGGCGGCGGCCGAACCGCTGGGTCAGCTCGCGGTTCTGGGGCGAGGAGCTCCGCCCGAACACGTCGAAGGAGAGGCCGAACCGCTCGCACACGGCCGCCTGGAGCTGGTGCTTCTCGCGGCAGTACTCGGCCACCTCCAGGCCCGCCTCGGCCGCCGCCAGCTCCGCCGGGGTACCGTGCTCGTCGGTCGCGCAGACGTAGAGGACGTCCTCGCCCCGCGCCCGCAGGAAGCGGGCATAGACGTCGGCCGGCAGCATCGATCCGACGAGGTTGCCCAGGTGCTTGACCCCGTTGATGTAGGGCAGGGCGCTGGTGATGAGGTAACGCGGCATCGGCGCGGGATTGTACGAGCCCGCTCCCGGCCGCCGGACCGCCGACGTTCTACCCTGAGACCGTGATCGACAGCCACACGCACCTCCACCTCTGCGAGCCGCCCGCCGCCGAGCTCGTCGCCGCCGCCGAGGCCGCCGGGGTCACGCGGATCCTCACGGTGGCCATCGACGGCCCTTCCTGTGCCGCCGCGCTCGAGGCGGCCCACGCCCATCCGAGCGTCTTCGCGGCGATCGGCCACCATCCCAACACCGCCGCCGGCTTCGATCTCGACCGCCTCCGCTCGTCCGCGGCCGACCCCCGCTGCCTGGCGGTCGGCGAGACCGGCTTCGACAACCACCACCGCTCCACATCACGCTCAGAGCAGCGGCGGACCTTCGCGCTCCAGATCGATCTCGCCCGCGAACTCGACAAGCCGCTCGTCATCCACACCCGCGACGCCGACATCGACACCCTCGCGCTGCTCCGCGAGCGCGCCGGCGGCCTCCGCGTCGTCCTCCACTGCTTCTCGATGGCCGCCCGGGTCCGCGAATGCCTCGAGGAGGGCTGGTGGATCTCCTTCGCGGGCAACGTCACCTTCCCCAAGGCCGCCGATCTCGCCGCCGCCGCCGACCTCGTCCCCGCCGACCGGCTGCTCGTCGAGACCGACGCGCCCTACCTCGCGCCCGTCCCCCGCCGCGGACGGCCGAACGCGCCGGCCGGCGTCGTTCACACCGCCCGCTTCCTCGCCGACCGGCGCGGCGTCGCCTACGAGGAGTTCGAGCGCGACGTCGACTGCTGCGCGGCCGAGCTGTTCGGGTGGTAGACCCGCCCCGGCAGGCGAGCCTTCGCCGCCTCGAGCAGTTCGAGGTCCGCCCCCGGCGCGACCTCGGGCAGAACTTCCTGATCGACTCGAACATCCTCGGGGTGATCGAGCGCGCCGCCGAGCTCGGAGGCGACGACGTCGTGCTCGAGGTCGGCGGCGGCCTCGGCGTCCTCTCCGAGCACCTCGCCGCCCGGGCCGCCCACGTCCACGTGGTCGAGGTCGATCGGCGCCTCGAGCCGGCGCTCCGCGACGCGCTCGACCCGTTCGCCAACGCGACGCTCCACATCGCCGACGCGATGGCGCTCGACCTCGCCGCCCTCGATCCCCCCGTCGGCAAGGTGATCGCCAACCTCCCCTACAACATCGCCGCCGGGCTGATCCTCCGGACGATCACCGAGCTTCCCGACGTCGCCGTCTGGGTGGCGATGGTCCAGCGCGAGGTCGGCCGGCGCCTGGCCGCCGGCCCCGGCAACGGCGTCTACGGGATCCCGTCGGTCCTGGCCCAGCTTGCCTGCGAGGTGCGGGTGGTCCGGCGCGTCGCCCGGACCGTCTTCCACCCGGTGCCCCACGTCGACTCCGTGCTCGTCGGCCTCCGCCGTCGCGGCCCCGCCCCCTCGCCCGAGCTGCGCTCGCTCGTCTCCGGGGCGTTCGCCCACCGCCGCAAGTCGATGGCCCGATCGCTCGCCCTCAGCACCGGCGCCGACGCCGACCGGGTCCGCGCCGCGCTCGTCTCCCTCGGCCATCCCGCCGACGCCCGCGCCGAGCGTCTCCGCCCCGAGGAGTTCGCCGCCCTGCGGGAGCTGGTCTGAGGTGGCGGCGACCGAGCCGGCCCCCGCCAAGATCAACCTCTGCCTCTACCTCGGGCCGGCCCGACCCGACGGCCGCCACGAGCTCGTCTCGGTCATGCAGTCGCTCACCCTGGCCGACCGGCTCACCCTCCGCGACGGCGACGGAGACGCCGACGAGGTGCGCTGCCCCGGGGTGGACGGGCCGAACATCTGCGCGACGGCGCTCGCCGCCTTCCGCCGGGCGACCGGCTGGGGCGGCCCTCCGCAGGTGCTCGAGATCGAGAAGCACGTGCCGGTCGCCGCCGGCATGGGCGGCGGCTCGGGCGATGCCGCCGCCACCCTGCGCCTGATCTTCGCCCGGGCGGCAGTCGTCGACGAGGCGCTTGAGCTCGAGCTGGCCACCGCCCTCGGCGCCGACGTCCCCGGGCAGCTCCGACCCGGACGGGTGATGGCCACCGGCGCCGGCGAGCGCGTCGTCCGGCTCGCCGACCCCGAGCCGTTCGGCGTCCTCGTCCTGCCCTCGCACGCCGCGCTCTCGACCGCCGCCGTCTACGCCGAGGCCGACCGCCTCGGGCTCGGACGGGACGCCGCCGCGCTGGCTGCGCTCGACCCCCTCGGCCGCCCCGACTACGTCAACGACCTCGAGCCGGCCGCCCGCGCGCTCGAGCCGTCGATCGACCCGGCTCTCGCCCTCGCCCGCCGGCTCGGCGCCCACACGGCGATGGTCAGCGGCTCCGGGCCGACGGTGATCGGCCTCTTCGACACGCCTGAGGAAGCCCGTGCCGCCGGCCGGGCCGCCGCCGGCCGCGAGCCGGCCCCGGTCGTCGCATTTCCCTTCCCCGGCGGCGTACGTCACAATCCACGCGGGGCGAAATGAGCAACACGACGACCATTTACATCGTCGCCGCGGGCTGCGGGGCCCTCGGCCTGGCCGCGTTCGTCGGTCTGATCCTCGGCCCGGCCTGGAGCTCCTACAGCCGGATGTGGCAGCGGATGGCCGCCAGCTTCCTCTCGCTCTATGTCCTCGCCGCCCTGCTCGGCATCGGCCTCGCCGGCGCCGCCGGCGTGCTCTGGCTCTACGACCACTTCGCGGCCTAGCGCGCTTGCAAACCGCCCGAGAAGCCGTGGACCTCGACGCGCTCGACGCGATCACCGATGCGGTCGAGTCCGGCGCCGGCCTCCCCGAGGTGATCCGCGCCGCCGCCCGGGTGCTCGACGCCAGCGTAGCCGTGCTCGACCGCGACGGGCACACCCTGGCGGTCGCCGCCCGCTCGCCGGCCGACGAGCGATCGCTGCTCGGCGACGCCCGCGACGTCGAGGTCGTCGATCTCCGGATGGCCGACGCCCCGGTCGGCCGGCTCCACCTGCGGATGCGCTCGGACCACAGCGGCGCGCTCCTGCGCCTCGTGGCCACCCTGATCGCCGGTGAGGTCGCCCGGGTCCAGGCTCCCGGCCGCGCCTCGGAGGCCGCCGCCGAGATGTTCGTCCGCGCCGTCCTCGACCGCGAGCTCGTCGACCGCGAGCTGCTGGTCGGCCGGGGCTCGGCGATCGGGATGGCCGACGTGGCCCGCGGCGGCTCGATCATCGTCGCCCACATCCGGCCCCAGGTGCCGGCCGAGGAGGGCTGGCGGGGGCGCGTCCGCCAGGTTGCCGAACGCGGGGCCCGGGGCACGGTGCCGGCCGCCGTGGCCCTCCTCTCCCAGCGCGACACCGTCGCCGGGGCGGAGGTCGTCGTCCTCTTGGCCGGCACCGAAGAGCCGACGGCCGCCCGGGCGGCCGAGGGCGTCCTCCGCGAGCTCCAGGCCAGCCTGCCCGGGTTCGCCTACGCCCTCGGGCGCAGCCGTGTCGCCGCCGACCCGCTCGACCTGCCGCGCGCGGCCGACGAAGCCCGGCTCGCGGCCAACGTCGCCGACGGCGACGCCGAGCGCCTCGTGCTCGCCTTCGAAGAGACCGGTGCCTACCGCCTGCTCCTCAGCGCGATGAGCGAGAATCCGGCCGAGCTCCAACGCTTCTTCGCCGAGACGGTCGAGCCCCTCGTCGTCTACGACGAGCAGTACGAGACCGACCTCGTCAGCACCGTCGAGGCCTTCCTCGAGGCCGACGGCAACGTCGCCGGCACCGCCCAGCGGCTGTTCACCCACCGCCACACGGTTCGCTACCGGCTCGAACGCGTCCGCGAGCTCTCCGGCCTCGACGTCGGCTCGAGCGACGGCCGCGAGAAGCTCAGCCTCGGCCTCAAGGCGATGCGCGTGCTCGGCATCGCCTCGACCCACGGGCCGGCGAGCGAGGCCGGTACCAGCGCCGGGCGGGTCCCCGCCCGCGGCGGGGCGAAGCTCCCGTGAAGGTCGGCGACCCGGCCCCGCTGACGCCGCTCGTCGACTCTCGGGGCCAGGACACCACGCTCGCCGCGCTCCGCGGCGAGGCCACGCTCCTGATCTTCCTCCGCCACCTCGGCTGACTCGCCTGCGCTCAGCACCTCGTCGAGGTCGCCGAGGCGCAGGTGCCGGCGGCGGTGATCAGCTTCGCCGCCCCGCCCCTGCTCGCCGCCTTCGCGGCCGAGCTCGGCCCCGGAATGCCGCTGTTCGGGGATCCCGACCGGCAGCTCTACGCCGCTTTCGGCTTCCGGCGGGCCTCGGTCGCCCGCGTCTGGCTCGATCCACGGGCGGTCGCCAACGACATCGGGCTCCGGCTCCGCGGCCGCCGCGCCCGGCCGGCATTGCCCCGGCAGGACACGCTCCAGCTCGGCGGGGACGTCGTGATCGACGCCGCCGGGCGCGTCGCCTGGGTCTATGCCAGCCGCGGTCCGGAAGACCGGCCGTCGGTCGCGGCGATTATTGAGGCCATGTTGCGATGCCGGTGATCGCAGAAACCTTACGGCGCCCGGCCGCGTATCAACAGGTAATGAACCAAACCCCCCTGATCCGCCCGACGGCCCTGCGATGAACTCGGTCATCATCAGACCGATCAACGACCTGCTGGCTGCGACCGAACGCGAAGCCATGGCCGACGAGTTCGCCGACCTCCTGGCCGCCCTCGCCGACGTCGCCGTCGGCGCCCGCCGCCAGCGTGAGCGCCTCGCCCGGCTCGACACCGCCGGCGACCGGCGCGTCCGCCAGGCGCTCGAGCACCTGGCCGAGCTCGAAGGGCACGCCCACGAGGTGGGCGTCGAGGCGGCCCGCGTCCGCCGCGAGCTCCAGCACGCCCGTCTGATCTGATCCACTGAAGCTGGGGGGCAGGGACTCGAACCCCGATAGCCGGCGCCAAAGGCCGGAGTCTTGCCATTAGACGACCCCCCACAGCGGCCGTCTCGATCTTAGAGCCGGGGAACCCTTACGCTGCTGCGGTGGGCCGCCCGACCGTCATCATCCTCGCTGCCGGCCAGGGCACACGGATGCGCTCGAAGGTCCCGAAGGTCCTCCACGACCTCTGCGGCCAGCCCCTGATCGCCTGGTCGATCGCCGCCGCCCGCGAGGCCGGCGCCGGCCGGATCGTCGTCGTCGGCGGCCCCGACGGCGAGCTCGACGGCCGGCTCGGACCCGACGTCGCCCTCGCCGTCCAGGCCGAGCCCCGGGGCACCGGGGACGCCGTCCGCGCCGCCGCCGCCGAGATCGACCGAGCCGCCGACGTGATCGTGCTCGCCGGCGACGTCCCCCTGATCACCGGCGACCTCATCCGCGAGCTCGCCGCCACCCACGCGGCGAGCGGAGCTGCGGCCACCATGGCCACGATGGTCCTCGCCGACCCGAGCGGCTACGGTCGCGTCGTCCGCGACGGCGCCGGTCGCGTCGAGCGGGTCGTCGAGACGCGCAAGCCGGGCGACGCCAGCCCGGCCGAGCTGGCGATCGACGAGGTCAACACCGGGATCTTCGCTTTCCGCGGCGGCGCCCTGCTCGACGCGCTCGACGGGATCGGGGCCGAGAACGCCCAGGGCGAGTACTACCTGCCCGACGTGCTCCCGCTGCTCGCCGCCGCCGGCGAGCCGGTCGAGGCCCACCCGGTCGACGATCCCGGCCTCCTCCTCGGCGTCAACGACAGGGCCGGGCTGGCCGCCGTCCGCGCCGAGGCCCAGCAGCGGATCCACCGCCGGCACATGCTGGCCGGCGTGACGATCGTCGCGCCCGCGACGACGACTATCGACGTCGGCGTCGAGATCGGCGCCGACACGGTGATCGAGCCGTGCACGCAGCTGTATGGCTCGACCCGGATCGGAGCGGACGCCTCGATCGGGCCGCACACGACGGTGATCGACTCGGTGCTCGGCGACCGCGCCCGTGTCGTCCACTCCCACCTCCACGGCTGCGAGCTCCGCCCCGGGGCCAGCGCCGGGCCGTTCGCCTACCTTCGCCCCGACGCCCTCCTGCGCGAAGGCGCCCGCGCCGGGACCTTCGTCGAGATCAAGAACTCGGACATCGGAGCCGGCGCGAAGGTGCCGCACCTCTCCTACATCGGCGACGCCGACGTCGGCGAGGCCACCAACCTCGGGGCCGGCTCGATCACCGCCAACTACGACGGCCGCCAGAAGCACCGCACACGGATCGGCGCCCGCGTCCACGGCGGCGTCGACACCGCCTACGTGGCTCCGGTCACCGTCGGCGACGACGCCTGGACCGCCGCCGGCTCGGTGGTGACCGACGACATCGCGCCCGGGGATCTGGCCATCGCCCGGTCGCGTCAGCACACTGTCCCCGGCTACGACGGCCGCCGTTCCGACGAGCCGGCGGCGTAGACTTGACGCCCGCATGAGCGTGCTCGAGCCGCGGACGGCTGAAACAAGCCTGCCGATCGACTACGACAAGCGCCTGATGCTCTTCTCCGGCCGCGCCAACCCGCGCCTGGCGGCCGGGATCGCCGGCAAGCTCGGGGTCGACCTCGGCGAGATCACGCTCAAGACATTCTCCAACGGCGAGGTCTACTGCCGCTACGGGGAGTCGATCCGCGGGGCCGACGTCTTCATCGTCCAGCCCACCTGCGGCAACCCGGTCACCGCCATCAGCGCCAACGACGCCCTCATGGAGCTGCTGGTGATGATCGACGCCGCCGTCGGCGCCTCCGCCCACCGCGTGATCGCCGTCACCCCCTGGTTCGCCTACTCCCGCCAGGACAAGAAGTCGGCGCCCCGCGAGCCGATCACCGCGCGCCTGGTGGCCCACATGCTCGAGGCGGCCGGCGCCGACCGCGTGTTGACGATGGACCTCCACGCCGGCCAGGTCCAGGGATTCTTCGAGAAGCCGGTCGACCACATGACGGCCCAGTTCATCCTCACCCAGTACTTCGCCGACATGCACCTCCCCGACCTCGTCGTCGTCGCCCCCGACGTCGGGCGAGCCAAGCTCAACCAGAAGTTCGCCGAGCGGATCGGCGCCGATCTCGCGATCCTCACCAAGGAGCGCACAGGGCCCGGAGAGTCCGAGGTCGGCTACCTGATCGGCGACGTCCGCGACAAGACCGCGGTCATCGTCGACGACATCATCGACACCGGGAGCACCCTCCAGGCCGCCGGCCAGGCCCTCGTCGACGGCGGCGCCCGGCGGCTGTTCGCCGCCGCGACCCACGCCGTCTTCTCGGGCGACGCCCTGGCCAAGCTCGCGCCGATCCCCTTCGAGCAGATCGTCGTCACCGACACGATTCCCCCGCGCCGCGACGCCCCCGCCAACGTCGTGGTGCTGCCCTGCGCCGACCTCCTGACCGACTCGATCCGGCGGATCTTCACCGACGGCTCGGTCAGCGAGGTCTTCGGCGGCGAGAACCAGCTCTTCTGAGAAGCATGGCGAGTGCGGCGGCGGTGCTGATGGAGCGCCTCGGGCTGACCGACGACGAGGCGCTGGCTGTCTTCGACGCCGACCCGCTCAGCCTGATTTCCGGCGACCTCGACCACCGCCCCGAGCTTTCGATCCTGCTGGCGCTGACCGCCGCCGCCGCCGAGCGGGTCGGCGAGCCGCTGCTACGCCGCTGGCTCCGCGCCGACGGGCCCGGCGGGCGCCCGATCCGGCTGCTCGAGGCCGGCGACTTCGCCGGCTTCGAGGACGCGCTCGGCGCCCTGGTCGAGCGCGGGCTCATCCTCGGCGGAAGCTCGGGGGAGGAACGCCGCACCAGCCCGACAGGCTCGGGCGGTCATACCGACGGGCTCTAGCAATCCGCCCGTCCCGCCGAATAGCATTGTGAAACGAAGTTGCCGGCCGGGTCATCAGCGACGGATCGAGGAGGCCACCGTGGATGCAGAGGACCGCGATGACGGTGCGGAGGAGCTGCTCCGCCGGGCGCTGCTCGACACCGACGGCTCGGTCGCCGTCGCCCTGCGGGTCGGCGGGCTCTCCCTCTGCGAGGCGCTGACGATCGTCTTCCACGGGCGCCGAGACCTCGGCACGATCCAGACCTACGTCGCTCACGGCGGCCGCGGCGCCGGCTCGGCGCTCGCGTCTGAGGAGCTGCTCCGCGTGCCCTGCGACATCGACCTGGCCGACGCCGCCGACCGGCAGGCGGCCGAGCACCTCTACGCCAGCCAGGCGGCGACGATGCGCGACGCCCTGCTCGCCGCCGACACCGTCCTCGCCGTCTGGCGTGAGCCGCTCGAGGCGCTGCTCGGGGCCGACGTCGATGTCGACCACTCGATCGCCCTGACCACCCGGCTGCCGGCGGCTCGGCTGATGCCGATCGCCCTCGTCGCGCCCGAGCGGCGGCTGACCGTCACCCCGGTCTGCGGGGCGCGCACCCTCGCCGAAGGGCGACCCCCGCTCGGCATCGCCTGCGCCCAGCAGGACGTCGCCCGGGTCTACCCGCTCCCCGACGATCCCGAGCGCTGCCTCGAGGACTTCCTCGATCTCACGATCGAGCACGCCCGCCTCCTGGCCGAGCAGCTCGACCACCAGGAGGCATCGATCAGGCGGTTCCTCGAGCTAAGCGACGGCTGAGCCCCGCGCCGCGATGGCGTAGGCTCGGGACCGTGGAGTTCGACGAGCTGATCGCCGCGCTGACGGCGCTCGAAGGGCGCACGGTGCGGCTGCAGCTCGGGACGCCCGGCAACGAGACGGTCGCGCTGGAGACGACCGGGCCGCTCCACGCCGAGGACTCCGGCGACGGCTGGGCAGTGTTCACGCTCGCTGACTCGAGCGTCCGGCTCAACCTCAGCGGGAGCGAGTTCACCGAAGCAGAGAGCTCGCTCGATGGCTCCGGCTCGCTGCGCTTCCTCAGCAGCGGCGTCGAGTTCTACGTCGTCCCGGCCGCGCGCCGGTAGCCGGTCGCGCCCCGCCGCTCGTGCCGCGCCGCCGGCTGCGCATCCTCCTGATCAGCGTCGGCATCCTCGCCTTCTTGGTCCTCAGCGGCCTCCTCGCCCGCTACCTCGCCGCCGAGAGCCTCGAGCGCACCGCCGTGCTCGACCTGCTCCGGGCCGAGGCCGGCGGCAAGCCCGCCGCCGTCGTCGGCGCGCTCCAGGGCTGCCCCGCCGCCTGTCAGGCGACGGCCCGCGCCAACGCCGCGGCCCTCCGCGGGCCCGGCCAGGTGACGATCCTCGCCGACATGTCGGCGACCGCCTACTCCGTGACCGGGGCGACCGGCAACACGCGCGTGGCCTGGAAGCTCCCCGGCCGCCTGCCCACCGTCCAGTGCGTCCTCGTCCGGCGGACCGGCAACCCCGTCAGCGGGATCTCGGTCGCGCTGCTCGGGGTCAGTCCGCCGCTCCCGCTCCAGTCCGACTGTCCCTAGTGGTGCAGCGCGGGGTTCGGCTTTGAGGCTCAGGCTCGCGCTCGCCCTGGCGGCCGCCGCGCTCGCCGCCGCCGCCGC